>CP063848.1:4678730-4990645 GCA_015277795.1 Massilia sp. UMI-21
GCAGCTTTTGCACGTGGGTGCTGGTGCAGGCGGTGCCGAGCGTGGCCACGGCCTGCGGGAAGCCGAGCTGGGCCAGGGCAACGACGTCCATGTAGCCTTCGGTCACCAGCACATAGCCGGCATCGCGGATGCTTTGCCGCGCCTCGAACAGGCCGTACAGTTCCAGGCCCTTCTGGAACAGCGGCGTTTCGGGCGAGTTCAGGTACTTGGGCTCGCCGCCATCCAGGACGCGGCCGCCGAAGCCGATCACCTGCCCTTTGGTATTGCGGATCGGGAACATGACCCGTTCGCGGAAGCGGTCGTAGCGTTTCTTGTTGTTGCCGTCTTCGTCGACCTTGTCGATCACCAGGCCGGATTCGACCAGGGCCAGGGCCTCGTAGTCGGGGAAGACCGAGCGCAGGTTGTCCCAGCCGCCAGGCGCGTAACCCATGCCGAAGCGGGCCGCCACTTCGCCGGTCAGGCCGCGGTTCTTCAGATAGGCGATGGCGTTGGGCGCCTCGCGCAGCTGGGCGCGGTAGTAGGCACAGGCCTGGTTCAGGGCGTCCGTCATGGCCAGCGACTGGGCCTGCTGGGCGGCGCGCTGCTGCGGCGGAATCTTGTCGTCGTTGTCCGGCACCACCATGCCCACGCCCTGGGCCAGGTCCTTGACGGCATCGACGAAGCCCATGCCGGAATATTCGATCAGGAAGCCGATCGAGGTGCCATGGGCGCCGCAGCCGAAGCAGTGATAGAACTGCTTGGTCGGGCTGACGGTGAAGCTGGGGGACTTTTCGTTATGGAACGGGCACAGGCCCATGTAGTTGGCCCCGCCCTTTTTCAGCTGGACGTAGCGGCCAACGATGTCGACGATATCGACACGATTGAGCAAATCGGTAATGAAGGATTGCGGAATCACTAGGAGGTACTCAGGGTTTGTCTCAACTCAGACTATACCGCAGTGGTGACTGCAAAATTGATTTAGGACAAGGCATCCGTTTGGATGGGGTCGGCTGTGGACAGCATGCATCGCGGCCATTCCCAGGCGGGTCGAACGCGCGCATGGCATCGCCGTGCACCCTACGTGGCGTGGTCGGCTATGCCGGCCGCGCGTTCGACCGCACGAGGATCAGCCGCCGCTCAGCGCCTTCTTCACCAGCCCCGACACCACGGTCATGTCGGCGCGGCCAGCCAGCTTCGGCTTGAGCACGCCCATCACCTTGCCCATGTCCTGCGGGCCGGCGGCGCCGGTCGCGGCCACGGCGGCGGCCACTTCGGCGGCCACTTCTTCGTCCGACAGGCCGGCCGGCATGTAGGCCGACAGGATCGCCAGTTCGGCTTTTTCGATGTCGGCCAGGTCGGCGCGGCCGCCGGCTTCGAACTGGGTGATCGAATCCTTGCGCTGCTTGATCATCTTCTCGACGATGGCCAGGGTCTGGGCATCGTTCAGTTCGATCTGCTCGTCGACTTCCTTGCGCTTGATCTCGGCAAGGATCAGGCGGATGGTGGCCAGGCGGACGCTTTCCTTGGCGCGCATCGCGGCTTTCATGTCCTCGGTAATTTGTGCTTTCAGGCTCATGGATTCTCTGCTCGGGTGAAATGGTATAAACGACAAAACCCGCCGCGGTAAAACCGGAGCGGGCTTGCGGACGCTCAGCGACTCGCCGGGACTAAAGTCGCCGGGGCAAGCCGTCAATGCAGTCTGATTAGTACAGCTTCTTCGGCAGCTGCTGGCTGCGGATACGCTTGTAGTGACGCTTCACTGCGGCGGCCAGCTTGCGCTTACGCTCTGCAGTTGGCTTTTCGTAGAACTCGCGAGCGCGCAGTTCGGTCAGCAGACCGGTTTTTTCGATAGTGCGCTTGAAGCGACGCATAGCGACTTCGAACGGCTCGTTTTCTTTAAGGCGGATAGTGGTCATGTAAAAATGAAACCGTTGGATTTAGGAAGAACGAAAGTTTAGCACTATTTGCGGCTCAGTGGAAGGTTTTATGGAGTTGTTCCGCGATTGCCACACTGACAGCACCCCATCAGACACTGTTGCCAGCCACATACGCCGACGCCCAGGCCCACTGGAAATTATAGCCACCCAGCCAGCCGGTCACGTCCACGGTCTCGCCAATGAAGTACAGGCCCGGCACCGTGTTCGCCATCATGGTTTGCTGCGACAGTTCGCGCGTGTCGACCCCGCCCAGGGTCACCTCGGCCTTCTTGTAGCCTTCCGAACCGGTCGGCACGACGGCCCAGCGGTTGATGGCGTCGCCCAGCTTGCGCAGCCTGGCGTCGGCCATGTCGGCCAGGCGCGCATCCGGCGCGAAGCCGTTGGCCACCAGCAAGCCATCGGCCAGGCGCGCCGGCAGCCAGCCGGCCAGCACGTTGCCCAACTGCTTCTTGACGGTGGTCTTCATGCCGATCAATTCCTCGGCCACGTCGATGTCGGGCAGCAGGTTCAGCACGATCGGGGCGCCGGGCTGCCAGTAGCTCGAGATCTGCAGGATCGCCGGGCCCGACAGGCCGCGGTGGGTGAACAGCAGGTCTTCGCGGAAATGGCCGCCTTGGGTCTTGCCTTTTCCTTTTCCCTGGCCGCCCGTGCTCACCTCGACTTCCAGCGCGATGCCGGCCAGCGGGGCATACGCCTCCCAGCTGGGGCCGTCGAAGGTCAGCGGCACCAGGCCCGGACGCGGCTCGACGATCCGCAGCCCGAACTGCTGCGCGATGCGGTAGCCGAGGTCGGTGGCGCCGATCTTCGGGATCGACAGGCCGCCGGTGGCGATCACCAGGCTGTCGCAGGCGATGTCGCCGCCTTCGGCCGTCACCAGGAAGCCGGCATCGGTTTTTTCGATGCCGCCGACCTTGCACGGCATGCGCCAGCTGACCTGGCCCAGGTCGCACTCGGCGCGCAGCATGCGGATGATCTGCTCGGACGAGTCATCGCAGAACAGCTGGCCGCGGTGCTTCTCGTGCCAGGCGATGCGGTGCTTCTTGACCAGGGCGAGGAAATCCTGCGCCGTGTAGCGCGACAGCGCGCTGCGGCAGAAATGCGGATTCTGCGACAGGAAGTTGGCCGGGCCGGCGCCGATGTTCGTGAAATTGCAGCGCCCGCCGCCGGAGATGCGGATCTTCTCCGCCAGGCGCTGCGCATGGTCGAGCAGGACCACGCGCTTGCCGCGCTGGGCGGCGACCGCCGCGCACATCATGCCCGCGGCGCCTGCGCCGATGACTGCTACATCATAGTGTTTTGCCATGCCTTGCTACCGTATCCTTGCCGTGGCGTTGAATTCGCCAAACCGGCCATTGTATACGGTTCAGATGACCTCGTCCGCCGCCCGCACGTCCAGGTCGCGCCCATTGAGCACCGTGCCGTCGCGGGCAATCGAAATGATGTGCATCCCGGTATCGGTCAGCCCCAGCCGCTTGAGCTGCTCGGGCGAGACCCGCAGGAAGTATTCGCCCGGGAAAATACCGGTGATGACGAAATACCCATCCGCCGCGCTGGTCATGGTCGCCACCACCTTGCGCGCGGCGTCCACCAGCTCCAGTTGCAGGTCGCCGATCGCGCGCCGCTTGCCGTCGGCATACAGGTAGGTGGTCCCGTCCACCTCGCCGGTCAGGCTCACCGCGAACTCCACCTGGCTGACCTTGCCGGGACGCGGCACGATGCGCACCCCGGGCACGCGCGGCTGCCATTGCGGGTCGTCCAGCGTGTTCGGGTCCAGGCCGATGTCGGTGTGCTGGTGGGCCGGCAGGCGCGGCAGGTAGGCGATGCCGCCGGCATCCGTGCGCAGGGAATAGTTGGCGCCGTTCACCACGAAGCCGGCGCCCTGGATGGCTTCGTCCGCGCCGTCCATGATGCCGTTCAGGTCCTTGTCGAGGAACACACGAATGGAAGCCGCGCCCATCCCCGCCATCGGCTGGGCGTCCGTCATCAGGCGGCTGGCGCGTGGCTCGAGGCCCATGGCCATGAACAATTGCAGGCCCAGCCCGAAGTCGCCCCGGTTCGTATAGAAACCGTTGATGCCCAGCCCGTAGCTGCCCAGGCTTTTGTTGAGCCCGCCAAAAGCGCGCAGCTCGCGGTCCTGGAAGCTGCGCATCAGGCCGAGGTTCATCAGGATGCCATTGCTGATCGCATAATCGGCCGAGACGGCGGCGCTGCCCAGCGCCGCCTCGGGCAGGATCGTGTACTGCAATTGCCCGCTCAGGCCGACGCCGGCCACCCGCCGGCTGACCTGGAACTGGCCGTCGGCCAGTTTGTTGCCGCCAAACGAAGCCCAGCGCAAACCCTTGGTCAGGGCGATGCCGTTGCGGTAGGCCGAGATGCGCCCCTGCACGTCGATGTTGTGCGTACCCGCGGCCAGGCGGTCGTGCCGCACCTGCAGCGCCACCGGGAAGAAGCCGGCCTCGCCCGGCGCCAGCACGCCTTCGGCCCGCACTTCGTCGCGCAGCCGGACCGGGTCGGCGGCCTGGGTGAAGAATTCGCTCTGGAAGTTGTCGAGCCGGGCGCGACTGGCCGACAGCGACATGCTGCCGATCCGGGTCTTCAGGCCCAGTTGCGCCAGGCTGCCGCCGTCCCGGGCCTTGACGGCGTCGGCCGTGGCGATCAGGCCGTTCCAGTAGCCGCGCAGGCCGAGGCTGGCGTAGCTGCGGTCGCGCCCATCGAAGGTCGGCACGCGCTGCCAGCCGCCGGTGGCATTGATGCGCTCGCTGATGCCCCATTCGAACTGCGCCAGCGCCCGCTCCCGCCCGAGCAGGTCGCGGTGCGCGCCGACGTCGTAGTACAAGGCTCCGGGCGGCACCGCCGACCCCTCCAGCAGGAAGCTCTGGCGCTCCACCCGCAACTGGCCCAGCGGCCCGTGGAACACCAGCCGGAATTCGTTGGGGCCGTAGGCCAGCGGCTGGTCCTCGAAGCTGTACTTGCCGTCCGGGCGCGACTGCTGGAAGCCGACCAGCGCGTCGTTGTAGAACAGTTCGACGTCCCAGCCCGGCGGCAGCGGACCCTGCAGCGTGTGGCGGTCGAAGCTGGTCGGCTGGTCGAGCGGACGGTTGCTGACCAGCACGCCATTGCCGGTCGGGCTGCTGAACGCAATATTGGGCACACCCGGCAGCGGCACGCTGCCGAGCAGCGCGGTACGCGCCTGCAAGGGGCCCAGCAGGCCGGCGTCCGGGTCGTTGCGCCCGAGCGTCAGGCGCATGCCGCGCGCAGGGTCCTGCCGGTGCCCGCTGCCGTAACTGGCATACAGGGCCGCTTCCATGCCGAGCAGGTCGGTCGTCAGGTAGCCGGCGTAGTTGGCTTCGGCCTGCCTGCGACCGTGGAGCTTGCTCGTCGCCAGCCCGAGGGTCTGGTCGATGAAGGGGACGTCGGCCAGCCGGTAGGGCGTGGCCAGGCGCGGGTAGCCGGGGTCCTGGTAACCGCCCGGCATGCCCGGAAGGCTGCCGCGCTCGCGCCGGGCCAGCCTGGCCTGCAGCGGCAGGGTCTCGCGCGGCTTGACCTTGAGGACCAGGTTGGGCATGTCGAGCTCGAAGTCCACCGGCAGCAGGCGGGCCAGCATCTTGCTCGCCACATAGATTTCATCGGCATGCAGCTTGAACTGCGAGCGGTCGAGCTCCTGCTGCCTGCCCGCGACCTCGAGCAGCCGCCCCGGCACGTCGAGGCTGAAGGCGCGGTCTTCGCTCAGGATGTAGCCGCTGGCCCTGCCCTCGCCCGGCGTCACGCGGATGGCCAGGGTCAGCAGGCGCGCCATGTCGCCGAGCGGCAGGTACACGTCGCGCCCGATTTCGTAGCCGTTGATGGCTTCGCTCAGGATCTGGTTGCCGAGCCGGACTTCGAGCAGGACCAGGTTGTCTTCGGATACCGGCATGGGCGCGGCCACCGCCTCTGGCGCCAAGGCCGGCAGCAACATCAAGCCAACAAGGAAAAAGCCCGTTCGAAACTTAAATACCTGCATGTGCGGTCAAGCCTGTGCCGCCGGCAAACGCCGGTAAGCGATAGCAACTTATTATTGCTTAGAAATATATCTTAGGGCAAATTCAGGCTTGCCTGGGCCAGCAGCCTGCCACCCGCCTCCGGGCGGTCGCGATAGACCACGTCGAGCGTGCCGTCGACCAGCGACATGCCCTTGGGGAGTTGCAGCGGCAGCGCCGCCTGGCGCACGCGATTGGGGGTATAGACGGCGATGCCGCCCACTTGCGCCAGCACCGAGGGCTTGCCGCCGCGCGGGGTGAAGCTGACGCTGACATCGCCGTACGCCGAACTGGCGCCCTCGCGCTCGAAGCGCAGGGCCAGCACCGGATTCTTGGCGGCATCCTTCTGCAGGGCGAGCCCGGCCAGCTTGACCGTCGCGCCGATGTTTCCATGACGCACGATCACCGGCATCGAGGCGCCGACCAGCGCGTTCAACATGACGCCGATCTGGCCGTTCTGGGCGCCGCGGCTTTCGATGCTGGTGCTGGCATCCAGCTCAGGCAGCTTGTCGAACAGCAGGTGCGAGCGGTATTCGCCGTCCGCCAGGTCGGCCGGCTTGCGCAACATGATGCGCACCGTCTGCGCCGTGCCCGGCTGCAGCGTGACCTGGCGCGGCGAATAGCGCAGCATGGCATCGGCGAAACGCTCGCCTTCGCCCGGGGTATCGGCCGGCTCGAACTGGCCGGCATCGTTCATGCGGCGGTTGACCAGCGAAATGCGGTAGCTGGCCGGTTTCGTGCCGTTGTTGATCAGTTCGACCTGGGCGGCGCGCTGGTTCTTCTCGAACACGATGCGGGTCGGGTGCAGCATCAATTCGGCCCGGGCGGGCCAGGACAGGGCCAACAATAGTGCCAGCAAGGGCGCGGCCCGCAGGATGCCCAGCGCCAACTGGAGGCGGCGCGAGCCGATGCGTACGAACTGCGGGGCGAAGGTCGGGGAAAACATGGTGAGGAAACCTACTGAAAATTGACGGTCAAGGGAAACGAACCGGAATACACCCCGGCAGGCTGGTTCGGCGCCACGCTCAGGGTCGCGCCGATCGACAGGGTGGTGCCGCCGGCCGGCACCGTCAGGAGGCTCGTGGGGCTGTTGACGAAGCTGCTCACGGCCATGCTGCTGGCGCCGCTGCTCAGCCGGATGTTCCCGTTCGGAGGCAGGGAGATGATGACGGCCTTGTTGCTGCCGCCATTGCTGCTGCGTGCCAAGGTGAAGGCGGCCTGCCCCGCCGCCGGGGAATTGAGCAGCACGACGCCGCCGCTGCGGGAACGCACGCCGGCCGGGCTCACGGTGATCGTGCCGCCGGTGCCGGCGACGAAGCGTCCGAAGTCGAGCGTGCGCGTGTTGTTGAGCACGAGCTGCTGGGCATGGACCCCGGTCATCGCGGACAGCGCCGCCAGCGCCGCCAGCACGGTCGTGCCGGCGGGCCGGAGGAAACGGTAGCGGCGCAACATGATCGGGGTCAGGCTGGGCCGCTGGCCCTGCTTAGTTGTACTCGACGGTGGCGGTGACCGAGCCGGTATAGGTACCGGCCGGCTGGCTGGCGCCGACCGTCAGGATGCCGCCGACAAAGATCGACTGGGCGCCGGCGCTCAGGGTGCCGGACGACACGTTGCCGCTGGTGCTCGCGCTGGCGCTCAGGTCGCTGATGCTGGTGAAGGCCATGGAGTTGGAGCCGTCGCTCAGGCTGGCGTCGCCACCGAGCACGATCGAGTACGTCAGGCTGCCCGAGCCGGAAACGTCGAAACGGGCCGCGCTGGCGGTACCGCCCGCGGCGGTCACGCCACCGCTGACACTACGGGTGCCGCCCGGGGTGACGGTGACGGTGCCGCCCGCTGCGCTCGATGCGAAGCTGCCGAACGACAGGTCGGCGCCCTTGGTGATCGAGATCGGGGTGACCACGGTACTGGTCGAGGTGGCGGTGGCGTTGGCGGCGAGCGCGCTGCCGGCGGCAGTGCCCATTGCCAGGGCGAGTGCGGCCAGGGTCAGCTGGCCTGGAGTAAAGCGGTGCTTGGTCATACTGGTCTTCCTTCAGTGTGTGACGACAGTGGCATCCTGCAAGATTGGATGATTCATTATCACGACACCCACCACAGCAATATCAAGCTATAAACACTTTGCGCTGTTGTGCAGTATCGTTTTGCTATGTTGCAACAAAATAATAATGCCTTTTTGCGTCAAATCAGTGTTTCTGCAAGACAACTGTAAATTTTTCTCTGTTAATTTCATCAATAATTGTCAAATCACTACTTGTCGACCATGAGGCCCATGCCCTCATCACCCATAATTCTGTACACATAACCGGCGTTCATGGAAAATCGGGTTCATATCGCTTCCGTCATGTGTCGCCCTACGTAAACACGAGAAGCACAATTAAATATTTGTTCATGGAACAAATCGTTGTGCCCTTCCAACATTTACACGGGTCTCAAAAAACACGAAAGCCACCGCGCAGGGTGGCTTTCCGACAAAACGAGGCCCGGGCGGGCCGGAAGACCGGCTAGCCGCGCAGCGCGCGCGCCACGTGCAGGCAGTGCGCGACCTGCGCCGCAATCGGCGGCGGGACCGGCACTTCGCCGCGCAGGGCCGCTGCGATCCAGGCCGCCGTACTCGAGGCATCGCGCGCTGGCGGCACCTCGGCCAGCAGGTCGCCGGGCGCGTCGCGCTCCATCAGCACGCTGCGCTCGCCGCCGTGGAACCAGTCGATGCGCGGAGCGCGGTGCGGGTTGGCGACGGTTTCGCCTTCGGTGCCGCGCATCAGGAAGGCGTCGCCGCGCTCGGTCGGCGCGGCGGTGGTGAAGTACTCGCCCAGCGTTTCCAGGTATTCCGGGTGGGTATAGGACACCAGGCGCAGGGCCGGGCCCGCGAAGGGCTGCAGGATCTTCACCAGGGTATGGGTGGAGTTGCGCACCCCGAGGATGCGGCGCAGCGACAGCATGTGGGCCAGGCTCGGGGCCAGCACCTCGATGGGAATGAAGGCGGGACGGCGCTGTGCGAACGCGTCCTGGATGTCGGCGCTCGACCCGGCCTCGGCCAGTCCGAGTTCGGCCAGGATCTCGCCCGTCGTGATGCGGCCCGGGTCGTGGCGCACGCCGTGCACCAGGGTCGGGACGCCTTCGCGCGCCAGCAGCAGCGCCAGCAGGGGTGTCAGGTTGGCCAGCTTGCGCGCGCCGTTGTAGCTCGGGATCAGCACCGGCGCATACGCGCCCGGCGGCGCGGGCAGCGGCACGAACGCGCTCTCGGCCGCGTCCATGAAGCCGGCCAGCTCTTCCACGGATTCGCCCTTGATGCGCATCGCCAGCAAGATCGCACCCAGCTCGAGGTCGGAAACGCGCCCCTCCAGCATGGCGGCATACAGCGCCCGGGCATCCTGGCGCGACATGCTGCGCGCGCCTTTCACGCCGCGGCCGATTTCCTTGATGAAGGGGGCGGCGGCGAATCGTTCTGTGTTCTTGTCCGTTTTGTCCATGATGAAAGCATACAACGCCTGCACGCGTCCCGTGGCGCGCGCCGCGTTTTTCAGCACCAGTGTGCAAGTGCAGCATTTTCGGTCTACACTGGTTGTTCCCTCCAGACACCACAGCACCATGATCAACACGCCTGCCATTGAAAATACCAACGTCAGTTCGTTTGCGCAGATGCCGACGCCGAACGAACTCCACGCTTCGCTGCCCTTGAGCGACCGCGCTTTCGCCACCGTGATGCAAGGCCGCGAGACTCTGCGCAACATCCTGGACCGCAAGGACAAGCGCCTGTTCGTGGTCGTCGGGCCCTGCTCGATCCACGATCCGGAGGCCGGCCTGGACTATGCGCGCCGCCTCAAGGCGCTGCAGGCCGAAGTGGCCGACACCATGGTGCTGGTGATGCGCGTGTATTTCGAGAAGCCGCGCACCACCACCGGCTGGAAGGGCTATATCAACGACCCGTTCATGGACGATTCCTTCCGCGTCGAGGTCGGCATGGAGCGCGCGCGCCGCTTCCTGCTCGACGTGTGCGAACTGGGCCTGCCCACCGCCACCGAGGCGCTGGACCCGATCTCGCCCCAGTACTTGGGCGACCTGATCGCCTGGACCGCGATCGGCGCGCGCACCACCGAATCGCAGACCCACCGCGAGATGTCCTCGGGCCTGTCGACCCCGGTCGGTTTCAAGAACGGCACCGACGGCGACGTGTCCATCGCCATCAATGCGGTGCTGTCCTCGGCCAACCCGCACGCTTTTCTCGGCATCAACGGCCAGGGCACGGTCTCGATCGTGCGCACCAGCGGCAACGCCTACGGCCACGTGGTGCTGCGCGGCGGCGGCGGCCGTCCGAACTACGACTCGGTGTCGGTGGCGATCGCCGAAGGCGCGCTCAAGAAGGCCGGCCTGCCGGCCAACCTGGTGGTCGATTGCTCGCATGCCAACAGCTACAAGAAGCCGGACCTGCAGCCGCTGGTGATGTCGGACGTGATCCAGCAGATCCGGCACGGCAACCGCTCGCTGGTGGGCGTGATGATCGAATCGAACATCGTCAGCGGCGCCCAGGCGATTCCGGAAGACTTGTCGCAGCTGAAGTATGGGTGTTCGGTGACCGACGGCTGCATCGGCTGGGAAGAGACCGAGGCGATGCTGCGCAGCGCGCACCAGGAATTGCTGCAACGTCCCTAATGATTGTAGGGTGGTCGGCTCGCCGACCGCGCGTTTAACCGCCCCATGAACCGCCGCGCGTCAATTCATATGTGATTTGAACGCGCGGACGGCGGAGCCGTCCACCCTACGGTAAAATCCTGCATTTCCCTCCTGCTGTTTCCCCCATGATTGTTCTCGGCGTCGAATCCTCCTGCGATGAAACCGGCCTGGCTCTGTACGATACCGAGCGCGGCCTGCTGTCCCATGCCCTGCATTCGCAGGTGGCCATGCACGAAGAGTACGGCGGCGTGGTGCCGGAACTGGCTTCGCGCGACCACATCCGCCGCGCCCTGCCGCTGCTGGAAGAGGTGCTCAGGCGCGCCGCCATCCCGGCCTCCGACATCGACGCCATCGCCTACACCCAGGGCCCGGGCCTGGCCGGGGCGCTGCTGGTCGGCTCCTCGGTGGCCTGCTCGCTGGCGCTGGCGCTGGACAAGCCGGTGCTGGGCGTGCACCACCTGGAGGGCCACCTGCTCTCGCCCCTGCTGGCCAGCGAGCGCCCCGAGTTCCCCTTCATCGCCCTGCTGGTCTCGGGCGGCCACACCCAGCTGATGCGGGTGGACGGGGTCGGCCGCTACACCCTGCTGGGCGAGACCCTCGACGATGCCGCCGGCGAAGCCTTCGACAAGTCGGCCAAGCTGCTGGGCCTGGGCTATCCGGGCGGCCCGGCGATCTCGCGCCTGGCCGAGTTCGGCGACCCTGCCGCCTACACCCTGCCGCGTCCGATGCTGCACTCGAAGGATTTCAACTTCAGTTTCTCGGGCCTGAAGACCGCGGTGCTCACGGTGGTCAAGAACCATGAACAGAAGGTGGTGGCCAACATCTGCGAGCAGGACAAGGCCAACATCGCGCGCGGCTTCGTCGACGCGATCGTCGATGTCCTCACTGCCAAATGCGTGAACGCCCTGCGCCAGAGCGGCCTCAAGCGCCTGGTGATCGCCGGCGGGGTCGGCGCCAACCGCCAGCTACGCGCGTCGCTCGACGCGGCCGCCGCCCGGCGCGGGTTCAAGGTCTATTATCCGGAGCTGGAGTTCTGCACCGACAACGGCGCCATGATCGCTTTCGCCGGCGCCCTGCGCCTCGAGCGCAACCCGGCTCTGGCGCAGCGCGACTATGCTTTCAATGTGCGCCCGCGCTGGCCGCTGGACGAACTGGAAGCCGCCTGACAAGGCTTTTTACACTTCGTTTCGACATTGAACTTGCAAGGCTGACATCGATCCTACGGTGTGACCGCCCCTTGCCAAACGGTGGCAATATCCGACGGTTAAGTTTTACGGAGGGTATGCGATGCGCGTTGTAAGTTGGAACATTCGTTGGGGTTGTGGCAAGGACGGCAGGATCCGCATTCATGCGATCATCGACGTCCTGCGCCGCCTCAATCCGGATGTCGTGTGCCTGCAGGAAGTCGCGGCCAATCACCCTGAACTGGACGGCGGCGCCACCGCCAACCAGTTCAAGCAACTGGGCGGCGCCTTCGGCGGTTACCACATGATGGAGCATGCCCCGAGTGAACTCTACAAGAACAACTCGCCCCGCCTGTTCGGCAACCTGATCCTCTCGAAGTACCGCATCTCGCAAGTCCACCGCCATCTGCTGCCCTGGCCGGCCGACCCCGAGCATCCGCCCGGCATGCCGCGTGGCCTGATGGAAACCGTGATCGACGCGCCCAGCGGCAAGCTGCGCCTGATGACCACCCACCTCGAATACTATTCGCCGCTGCAGCGCATGGCGCAGGTGCGGCGCATCCGCGAACTGCACCAGGAGGCGAGCGCCAGGTCGCGCATCTTCCAGCCCGACCCGAGCCTGGACGCGCCCTACCAGCTGGGCTTCCGTCCGGCATCGAGCATCCTGTGCGGCGATTTCAATTTTGCGCCGGACGCGGCCGACTACCAGGCCCTGCTGGCCCCGATGGACGACGGCGCCCCCGCTTTCCTGGACGCCTGGCGCGTCGCGCACGGCAGTGTGGCGCGCGCACCGACCACCGGCCTGCACGGCTACCCGTGGCCGGACAAGCCGGAATGCTATGACTTTTTCTTCCTGACCGACGACCTGGCCCCGCGCGTGGCGAACGTGGAGGTGCAGTCCGAGACGGCCGCCTCGGACCACCAGCCGATCGTGCTCGACTTGCGCTGAACCGGACTGCGCTTTACTGCCGGGGCGCGGCGTCGTCGCGCGCCGCGATCTCGCGCAGCGCCTGTTCGAACACGTCCGGCGGCTGGCCGCCCGAGATCAGGTGGCGCTGGTTGATGATGATGGCCGGCACCGAATGAATGCCGGCGCGCTGGAAGAACTGCTCGCGCTCGCGCACCTCGTCGGCGTACTCGTCGGACGCCAGGATGCGCTGGGCACGCTCGCGGTCCAGGCCGACGCGCTCCACCGCGCGCAGCAGCGCCTGGTGGTTGCTCGGGTCTTCGCAGTGGGAAAAATAGGCTTCGAACAGGGCCATCTTGAGGTCGCGCTGGCGGCCTTCCTCTTCGGCCCAGCACAGCAGGCGGTGGGCATCGAAAGTGTTGTAGATGCGGCCGCGCCGCTCCATGTCGAAGCTGAAGCCGACGTCCGCGCCGCGCTGGCGGATCATCTCGCGGCTGCTGGCCTGCTGCTCCGCGGTGGCGCCGTATTTCTCGGTGATGTGCTCGACGATGTCCTGGCCGTCCGGGCCCATGTTCGGATTCAGTTCGAAGGGCTGGAAATGCAGCTCGGCCTCGACCTGTCCCTTGACGCGGGCCAGCGCCAGTTCCAGCGCGCTCAGGCCGATCGCGCACCATGGGCACGAGACGTCCGAGACGAAATCGATACGGAGTTGTTTGCTTGCTTGCGTACTCATGGAAGTGCCACCTTTCAAGTTCGTTGCGGCACGAAGGTGCCAGGTGGCGTCATGGTAACGCGATGCGTCGCGGGACGTGGCACGAAGGGATCTTCCAGCGCCTTTTACTTTTTCTTGGCGCCGGCCGCCTTGCTGCCGATCTTCGATTCTTTCCCGGCGATCAGGTTCGCAATATTGCTGCTGTGCCGCCACAGGAGCAGCGCGCTCATCGCCGCCACCGCGAACAGGATCTCGTCGGCCCCGAACAGCAGGCCGTAATAGAAGGGCGCGAAAACCGAGGCGATCAGCGCCGCCAGCGAGGAATAGCGGAAGGCGTACGCCACGATCAGCCAGGTCGCCAGCGTTGCCAGTCCCAGCCAGACGTTAATCCCGAGCAGCACGCCGAGCGCGGTCGCCACGCCCTTGCCGCCCACAAACTTGAAGAACACCGGCCACAGGTGGCCCAGGAACACGGCGATGGCCACCAGCGCGATGCCGCCCTCCTCCAGGCCGAGCTGCGGCCCGTAGTGGACCGCCAGCCACACCGCCAGCCAGCCCTTGGCGGCATCGCCGACCAGGGTCGCGATCGCGGCCTTCTTGCTGCCGCTGCGCAGGACATTGGTGGCGCCCGGGTTTCCGGAACCGTAGGTGCGCGGGTCGGACAGGCCGAAGACGCGGCTCATCACGACGGCGAAGGAAATCGAGCCGATCAGGTAGGCGGCGATGGTGGCGATCAGGGTGTTCATGTCTTTTATTTATCTTTGCGTTCTTGTCGGCACAGATGCGGGGCGCTGGGACTATACACCATCGCCCATGCCTCTTGGCAAGTCATTCGAGCAGCGCGCACTGCACCGCTTTCGCGCCCAGTACGCCGCTCAGGACCGACGGCGCGATGCCGACCAGGTAGCCGCGGCGGCCACCATTGATATAGATCTTGTCGAGCGCCAGGACCGATTCCTCGACGTAGACCGGCATCGCCTTGCGCAGGCCGAAAGGCGAGGTGCCGCCCACCAGGTAGCCCGAATGGCGCTGCGCCACCTCGGGCTTGCAGGGTTCGACCGACTTGCAGGGAATCGCGCGCGCCAGGTTCTTGGTCGAGACCTTGCAATCGCCGTGCATCAGCACGATCAGCGGACGCGCCGACTCGTCCTGCATCACCAGGGTCTTGACGACATTGTGCTCAGGTACGCCAAGTGCGCGAGAAGAAACGGCGGTGCCGCCGTGTTCTTCGTAGTCGTAGGGGTGCTCGCTAAAGACCACGCCATGCTTGCGCAGGAACTGGGTCGCGGGTGTCTCAGAGACGTGCTCTTTCTTGGCCATGCGTGGTACGCTAAAGACGAACATGAGGGGTTTCTATTATGCAGCAAGAAATTCGCTTTGCCACCTTTAACACCTTCAACCTGGCCCCGCCGGGCGTGCGCTGCTACGAGAACCTGGCCCCCTGCACGCCCGAGGAATACGAGGCCAAGCTGAACTGGACCGCGCAGCAGATCGACCTGCTTGATGCCGACCTCATCGGCTTCCAGGAAATCTTCTCGCAGGCCACGTTGAAGGAAGTGCTGGCGCGTACCCGCCGCTACCGCGAAGCGATCCACCTGGGTTTCGACCCCGATCCGGAAGCGCCGCGCCTGACGCCGAACGTGGCGCTGGTCTCGCGCCTGCCGGTGCTGAGCCATGCGCGCCCCATGACGATGTTCCCGGACAGCGTGTCGATGCCGCCCGGCAGCCGCGACCCCGACCGTTTCACGCGCGCTCCCTTGCATGCCGAGATCGAACTGGCGCCCGGTATCGTCATTGACATCGTGGTCGTGCACCTGAAATCGCGTCGTCCCGACTACCGCAGCAGCGACACCGGCGAAGACCCGAACCTGTACGCCCTGGCCTGCCTGCGCTCGCTGATCCGGCGCGGCACCGAGGCCACCGCCCTGCGCGTGCTGCTCACCGACATGGCGCGCGAGAAGCAGCGCCCGCGCATCGTGCTGGGCGACTTCAACGACGTGGCCGACTCGGTGACCACCGAGATCGTGCTCGGCGAGGGCGCCCCGCTGGGCGAACGCATGTTCGACGCTGCCCGGCTGCGGCTGCACCAGGACAGCCAGCGCAACGTGGGGTTTTCGATCGTGCACGAAAGCCGCCACTCGACCATCGACCATATCCTGGTGTCGCAGGAATTCAATCCGCTGCTGCCGAACGCGATCGGCGAAGTGGTCGACGTGGTCTACCTGAACGACCACCTGCACCTGGGGCTGCCGGCGGCCTCGGATCACGGCCAGGTACTGGCGCGCGTCCGCCTGTATCCGCAGGCCGGTCCGTTCAGCGGCAAGCTGTAGCAAGCCGGTTGTCGTAGGGTAGGCGGCTGCACCACATGCATGGGCAATGCGGCGACGCCGCCGCCGCCCACGCGTTCAACACGCGTTCGCGCACCGCGGTTCAGCGAGGCGGCGGATTGAATTCGGGCAGGCTGCTGGCCGGCGCGGCATAGAAGCCCTGGTATTCGTCGCAGCCGTGCTGGCGCAGGAAGCGCAGCTGCTCCTCGGTCTCCACGCCTTCGGCCACCACGCGCAGGCGCAGGCTGCGCGCCACCGCGATGATCGCCGGAATCAGGGCCGCATCGACCGGGTCGTGTTCGATGTCGCCGACGAAGCTGCGGTCGATCTTCAGCTTCGACAGCGGGAAGCGGCGCAGCGAGGACAGGCTGGCCGGGCCGGTGCCGAAGCGGTCGATGGTCAGCTGCACGCCGCGCGCGCGCAGCGCCGCCACGGTGCCGTCGAGTCCGGCATCGCCCTGCATCAGCGCGCCTTCGGTGATCTCGAGGTCGAGGCAGGCCGGCGCCAGGCCGGACTGCGCCAGCGCCTCGTCGACCGTTTCGAGCAGGCGGCCGTGCAGGAACTGCATGTCGGACAGGTTGACCGCCACCGTCACCACGTGGCCGGCATCGCACCAGGCCCGCGCCTGGGTGCAGGCCTCGCGCAGCACCCATTCGCCGATCTGCACGATCAGGCCGCATTCTTCGGCCACCGGCAGGAATTCGTGCGGCAGCAGCAGGCCGCGCTCGGGATGGCGCCAGCGGATCAGCGCTTCCATGCCGATCACCTTGCCTGAACCGACCTCGAGCTCGGGCTGGTATTCGAGCACGAACTCGCGGCGCTCGAGCGCCTGGCGCAGGCGTTTTTCCAGCTCGCCGCGCTCGACCACGCGTGCGTTCATCTCGGGGCTGAAGAAGCGAAAACTGCTGCGCCCGTTCTGCTTGGCGTGGTACATGGCGATGTCGGCGTGGTGCATCAGGGTGTCGACATCGGCCCCATCGCTGGGGCAGATCGCCACCCCGATCGAGGCCGAGAGCGTAAACGCATGCCCGGCCACCTCGATGGGGCGGGACACGCCCTGCATCACGGCATTGACGACATGCGCGGCCCGGTCGGCGCCGCCGATGTCGGCCAGCAGCACCACGAACTCGTCGCCGCCGAGGCGGCTGATGGTGTCGACACGGCGCACGCAGCCGCGCAGGCGCGCGGCGACTTCGCGCAGCACCGCGTCGCCGGTCTGGTGGCCGTGGTTGTCGTTGATGGCCTTGAAGCGGTCGAGGTCGAGGAACAGCACCGCGAAACTGTCGCGCTGGCGGCGCCAGGTGGCCAGCGCATGGTGCAGGCGGTCGAGGAACAGGGCGCGGTTCGGCAGGCCGGTGAGCGTGTCGTGCTCGGCCTGGTGGCGCACCTGCTCTTCCACCCGCTTGCGTTCGCTGATGTCGGACAGCATGGCCATGTGGGCGCTGGCCTCGCCGTGCGGGTCGCGGATGGTGGTCAGCACCACCCAGGCGGTATAGCGCGCGCCGTTCTTGCGCATGGCGGGCAGTTCGCCCTGCCAGCGGTCGTTGCCGTCGAGCTGGGACCAGATGCTTTCGTAGAAACCGGTCTCGTCGTTTCCCCAGGGCAGGCTGGCCAGCGTCGAGCCGATGATGTCGGCGGCACTGAAACCGGTAATGTCGGTGAAGGCCTGGTTGACCGCCTGTGCCCGGTATTCGGCATCCATCATGATGATGGCCTCGTGGGCGTTCTCGAACACCTGTGCCGCCTGGGCCAGGTTTTCCTCGAGCTGCTTGCGGGCGGTGATGTCGACCTCCATGCAGAACACCTGCTGGGTGGTGCCGTTGCGCTTGACGGGAAAATGGTTCGAATGCAGCCACAGGTGGCGGCCGGCCGCGGTCTCGACCTGCCAGTCGCGCGGCGCCGGCGCCGCGCCGTTGCGCCAGATGGTGGCGATGGTGCTGTCGAACTCGGCCTGGCGGTCGAGGTGGTGCACCAGGTCGCGGAAAGGCTTGCCCAGTGCGTGGCTGGCCGGGATGCCGAACAGCTGGGCGCAGGCGTGGTTCCAGAAGCGGACGAGGCCGGCCGCATCGATCGAGTGCACCGCCACCGCCGGCGCCAGCTCGATCGCGGCCACGAAGCGGTACAGCCAGTCGAGTGCCTGGCGGCCCGGGCCGTCGGGGGAAATCGTCTCGGGCATGGCGTCGGCGACGGCGGGCGCAGGGGACTGGCAGGTATGCGCATGGAGACCTGGCGGCGGGTGCAGGCCCGTATCGTCAGGCAAGTCCAGCCCGCGCGGCCCGCTGGGCCAGCCGGTCGGGTCTCGCGCTTGTTCGCTCACGGAAGAATCCTTTTCAGACGGAAATAGTCATGAATTCCATGACAATCCCATCATTCTTCCCTGCTCTTTCGATGCACTGTTTGCGGGCACGCAAAGACAAGGGCAATCTGCATTTCGTCGCGCTTTTCTGCCGTCCAGACCCGCCGCCCGGCCGCCTGTCGCATCCGGCTGGAGGTGGCCGGCGCCCGTATCTATAGTAACAACATGCGCAAGGAGCTCCACCCTGTCGCCAGGACGGAGACCGAGCGCGAAAAATACTTCTGCCGGTTCGTGCGGGCCGCGCCGTCAGGCGGCGTCCTGCCGGACCGGTTCTTCTTGCCGCTCTTGCGCGGGATCCTGCCCGGTGTCGGCGGCGCCGGTTTCCTCGCGCTTCGCTTCCTGCTTGCGCTTTGCCTTTTCTTCCGCCTTGCGCTTCTTTTCGAGTTCCCGTTGCCGCTTTTCGTACTGGAAGTTCGTCCGTGCCATGTTCACCTCGTTGCCAGTGGATGGAATTGGGATTGTGTTGCCGATGCTGCAAGATTGCCACGCTGTCGCCGCGTGCCGCTGGCCCATTATGGCCGACTCGCGGCCGCATGGCTTGAATTAACCACGCGGATGGTGCTGGGCATGCAGGCGCTTGAGGCGTTCGCGCGCAACATGGGTATAGATCTGTGTGGTCGAAATGTCGGCGTGTCCCAGCAGCAGTTGTACCACGCGCAGGTCGGCGCCGTGGTTCAGCAGATGGGTGGCGAAGGCATGGCGCAGGGTGTGGGGCGACAGCGGCCCCTGGATGCCGGCTTTCTGCGCATGCTTCTTGATCAATATCCAGAACATCTGGCGCGTCATCGCCGCGCCGCGGCCGGTGACGAACAGCGCGTCGTCGACCTGCCCGTTGAGGATGATGCCGCGTCCATCCTTCAGGTAGCGCTCCAGCCAGGCCCGCGCTTCCTGTCCAAAAGGCACCAGGCGGGTCTTGCTGCCCTTGCCGGTAATGCGCAGCACGCCGTCGTTCAGGCTGACCTCGACCAGCTTCAGGGCCACCAGTTCCGACACCCGCAGCCCGCTCGCATACATCAGCTCCAGCATGGTGCGTTCGCGCAGCCCCAGCGGCGTGGACACGTCCGGCGCCGCCAGCAGCGCCTCGACCTGGCTTTCGCTCAGGGTATGGACGAAGCGGACCGGTTGCTTGGCCGAGGCCATTTTCAGGCAGGGGTCGTGCGGGATCTGGTTGCGGCGCAGCGCCAGCCCGTAGAAGCGCTTGAGCACCGACAGGCGCCGGTTGGCCGAGCTGGGGCGCGTGTCCGCGTGGCGCTCGGCGAAGTAGGCGGCGATGTCCTCGGGCCGGACCGCGAGCAGGCCGGCGCACTGCGGGCGCCGGGCGGCAAGCCAGCCGGCGAACAGCTTCAGGTCGCGGCGGTAGGCGTCGAGCGAATTTTTGGCCAGCCCCTGTTCCAGCCAGAGCGTGTCGCAGAACTCGTCGATCAGTCCCAGATCGATTGCTGCTGCCATGGGGATGCGGTGGCGCCTTCGTGCCGCAGCAGCCAGCGCTTGACCGAGAGGTGGAAGCCGTTTTCGTCGTCCTGGTTCGAGAAACCGCCCAGGCCGCCGGACGCGGTCACGCGATGGCAGGGAATGATGAGCGGAAACCAGTTGGCCCCGCAGGCCTGCCCCACCGCGCGCGGGGCCGAGGCAATCTGCCTGGCCAGCTGGCCGTAGGTCTTGACGGTGCCGCGCGGGATCGCGGAAATCTCGCCCCAGACGCGGCGCTGGAAGTCGGTGCCGGCCTCGGCGAGCGGCAGGTCGAAGCGGAAATCGGGATCCCGCAGGTAGTGCGCGACCTGGCGCGCGGCCTGCCCGGCCACCTCGCCATCGGCGGCTTTCTCGTCGAACGCGGGCGGCAGGTAGACCAGTTCGCGCACGCACCCGTCGGCGGTGCGGATCCCGATGGCGCCGAACGGCGCCGGGACGATCGCGTTGAACAAGGTGCTGGCCTGGTCGGTTTTCATTCCCGCATCTTAACCGCTGGGATGGCGCCCGGCCAGTCCCGGCCAGGCCCTGGACGAAAAAAAAGCGCACCTGCGGTGCGCTCCAATGCGGGTCACGTTTCCGGCCGTTTAGCTGTGCTAACGGCTTCTGTCAAACGTGTGTCTCCTCGATGTGTCTCCGGTATGGATTACCGTGATGTTATCTATGCTCCCCAAAACCGTGTGTGTTCTGTTCGCGTACGCACCATGTGGGTGCGAGAAGGCCCCATCATAACGCAAGCTCCCCACGCAAGCGTATCTTTTCGACCACATTACCTGAATTATTTTAGTTATAAAGAAAACGAATGACCGTGCGCATGCGTGTCACGGCGCTGTCATGCGGCTCAGCGCTTCACTTCGCGCCGGATCGCCTGCACGATGTCTTTTCCGATGCGCTCCTCCATCTGCGCATACACCGGTTGCAGTGCGCGGCGCCACTGCGCCTGCTGTTGCGGGCTGAGCGTGTGGATGGTGGTGGTGCCGGCGCGGCGGATCGATGCCAGCGCCGCCTCGTTGGTGCGCTGGGCAATGGTCTTCTCGTAAGCGGTCGCTTCGAGCATGGCCCGGTCCAGCTGCTTGCGGATGCCGCCCGGCAGGCCGTCCCAGAACTTCTTGTTGACGATGACGGCGTAGCCCAGGTAACCGTGGTTCGACACGGTCAGGTGCTTCTGCCACGCGTGCATGCGCTGCGTGTACATGTTCGAGGGCGTGTTCTCGGTGCCCTCCACCACGCCGTCGCGCAGCGCCGGGGTGGTTTCCGAAAAGGCCAGCGCCAGCGGCTGGGCGCCGAGCGCACGCATCTGCGCGTCCAGCACTTTCGAGGCCTGTATGCGCATGCGCAGGCCGCGAAAGTCCGCGGGCGCCAGCAGCGGCTTGTTGGCCGACATTACCTTGAAGCCATTGTCCCAGTAAGCCAGGCCGGTGATGCCCTTCGACTCGAGCTTGCGCAGCAGGCCGCGCCCGATCCGCCCCTCGGTGACCGCATACAGCGCCTGCTTGGAAGGAAAGATGTACGGCAGGTCGAACGCTTCGAATTCCTTCACGCCCAGCGGCGAGAACTTGGCCAGCGACGGCGCCAGCATCTGCACCGCGCCCAATTGCAGGGCTTCGAGTTCCTCGCGGTCCTTGTAGAGCTGGCTGTTCGGGTAGACTTCCACCTTGACCCGGCCGCCGGTCATCTGCTCGGCAAGCAGCTTGAAGCGCTCGGCGGCACGCCCTTTCGGCGTGTCCGGCGCGACCACGTGGCTGAACTTGATGACGATCGGCGCCTGCGCCCACGCGCCAGTGGCGGCACAGGCAAGGAGCACCGCGGCGATCGTCTTGATCTGCATGGCGATTCGGTTCATCTTGAAACCAGGGAAAATAGGATGGGTGGGATCAGTCTGCGAGGCTTGCGCCCGGCGCGCCATCGTGGACTTCCACAATAGTCCGACAGTGTAACGAAATACGGAGCATCGATGACATTCCCGTTCGCCCGGCGGCCGGACCCGCTGCCGCCCAACGAGCGCGCCCGCTCCTGGCGCTGGCTGGTGCCGGTGTTGCTGGTGCTGCTGTTCCTGGCCGTGCTGATCTGGCTGCCCTGGCAGGCGCGCCAGATGGAAGCGACCGAGCGTCAGGAGCAACTGATCGCCGATACGCTCTGGGTCGAGCAGACCCTGCGGTTCGAACTGGCGCGCAGCGAAGAGGCGCTGGCCGCGCTGGGCGCCGACCTGGTGGCGCGTCCGCCGGCGCCGGACGCCTTGCAGGCCCGCATGCGGCAGATGTTCAACAACGGCCACGAACTGGTGCGCATCGTCTGGTACGGGCCGGACGGCGCGGTGCTGGCCAGCCACGGCCTGGAGCCGGCCGCCGCCCTGCCCGCCCCGACGCAACTGGCCGCCGACGTCGCCGGCGCCACCCGGCGCGGCCGCTACAGCGAGGCCTACGGCGCCGGCGAAGCGACGCCGGGCCTGCTCGACTACTACCTGCCGCTGTACCGCGGCGGCAAGCCGGCGGGCAGCCTGGTCGCCACCTACAGCCTGCAGGCGCTGCTCGACGAGACCGTGCCCTGGTGGTTCGCGCAGGACAATGCGCTCACCCTGCTCGACCGCGACGACCACGCCGTCGCCCGCCGCGCGGCCGGCGGCCCGGGGCGCGGGGTGTATACCCACCGGCGCGAGCTCGACCTGCCGGGCGCCCTGGTGGTGCTGTCCACCGACAGCGTGAAAGGCGCGCCCAGGCTGCTGCCGAACCTGCTGGTGGGCTCGGTCATCGTGCTGGCCCTGGGCCTGGTGCTGAGCCTGGGCTCGCTGTGGCGCCACATTTCGCGCACCCTGGCGGCCGAACGCGCGCTGCGCCAGCAGATGGCCTTCCGCACCGCCATGGAAAATTCCCTGGTCACCGGCCTGCGGGCACGCGACCTGGAGGGGCGCGTCACCTACGTGAACCGCGCCTTCTGCGAGATCGTCGGGCTGCCGCCGGAAGACGTGCTGGGCAAGAAGCCGCCCATGCCCTACTGGGCGCCGGAAGTCATGCGCGAGTACGAGGAACGCTTCCGCGGCGTGCTGTCCGGGAACATCACGCCCCAGTTCGAAACCGTGTTCCAGCGCCCCGACGGCGTGCGCGTGCCGGTGCTGGTATACGAGGCGCCGCTGGTCGATGCCGACGGACGCCAGACCGGCTGGATGAGTTCGGTACAGGACATCACCGAGCGCAAGCGTGTCGAAGAACTGAACCGCCAGCAGCAGGAAAAGCTGGAGGCCAGCGCGCGCCTGGCCACCATGGGCGAGATGTCCTCGATGCTGGCGCACGAACTGAACCAGCCGCTGGCGGCGATCTCGAGCTACACCGCCGGCGCGCTCAACGTGCTCGAGCGCAGCGGGCAGTCCGGTGCGGCCGATGGCGCGAACATGGCCGGCATGCTCAGGCATGCGCTGGAACAGGCGCGGCAGCAGGCGCAGCGCGCCGGCCAGATCATTCGCAGCGTGCACGAGTTCGTGAAAAAGCGCGAACCGCGCCGCGAGCCGGTCACCATCGCCAGCGTGGTCGAGGGCGTGCGCGCGCTGGTCGAACTGCAGGCGCGCCAGGCCGGGGTCACCCTGCGGGTCGCGCTGCCGGCACAGCTGCCTGCGGTCCTGGCCGACCGCGTGATGCTCGAGCAGGTGCTGCTCAACCTGACCCGCAATGCGATCGAGGCGATGCACGACACGCCGCCCGAGGAGCGCGTGCTGCGCATCGCTGCCGCCCATGAAGACGGCATGGTCTCGGTCGCGGTGATCGACCGCGGCCACGGCATCGCTCCCGAGGTGGCGGCCGGCCTGTTCTCGCCCTTCTACTCGACCAAGCTCGACGGCATGGGCATGGGCCTGTCGATCTGCCGCACCGCGATCGAGTTCCACGGCGGCACCCTGACCCATGCGCCGAACCCGGGCGGCGGCACCGTCTTCAGCTTCGTCCTGCCGGCGCAAGCGGCGAACGGAACGCTGGGCTAAAATCCGGTTGCGGCCCTTGCCGCTGTAATAACAAGAACCACACCCACGGAGACCACCCATGCTGCACATCGTCGACGACGAAGACGTCATTCGCGACGCGCTCGGCTGGCTGGCGCAATCGCGCGGCCTGGAAGCGCGCGGCTACGCGAGCGGCGAGGCCTTCCTCGACGCGGTCGGCGCGCCGAACGCCGGCGCCCTCGCTGCGGCCCAGGGCGCCCAGGGCCATTGCGTGCTGCTGGACGTGCGCATGCCCGGCATGAACGGTATCGCCGTTTTTGACCAACTGGTAAAAAATGGCCTGATCGGCCGCTTGCCGGTGATCTTCCTGACCGGTCACGGCGAGGTGCCGATGGCGGTGGATTCGCTCAAGCGCGGCGCCTTCGACTTCTTCGAGAAACCCTTCAACGACAACGTGCTGATGGACCGCGTCGAGGAAGCGCTGGCGGCCTCGCGCAAGGCTTTCGATGCGGCCGTGGTGCAGGCGCGCCTGGCGACCCTGTCGGCGCGCGAGCGCGAAGTGCTCGACCTGATCCTGGCCGGCATGATGAACAAGGTCGTGGCCGACAAGCTCGGCATCAGCATGCGTACGGTCGAGGTGCACCGGGCGCATATCTTCGACAAGATGCACGTCAAGACGGCGGTGGAACTGGCCGGTTTATTAAAGTAACTTAAAGTAACTTCGCCGGCACGATCGCAGCGACGCAAGCGTTGCCGATCACCGCGTGGGCGAGGAACTCGCCCACCCTGGGAACTTCCTGAACCGCCCCCAACTGCTCCCTGCACGCCTTCTTTTCGCGCGGCAAGCGTCCCTGCGGTTTGAAGGAAGCCTTGTAAAATGAACCGGAACGCCTTGCAGCCGATACATTCTGTGTTGGTTGCGGAGCTATTGCATTTAGGAATTCTCATGAGCGAAAAAACAGTTGCAGACAAGATGTTCCTGAGGACGGCGAAGTCGATGCTGATCCTCAACGGCCAGGCCAATCCGGGCGTCGCGGCGCAGATGCCCGCGCAGATCGTCAAGGAAGGCGATGGCCCTTTCGACGTGATCCTGATGTTCGCGCTCAACCGCAAGGAGCTCGAGCAATACTTGCCGATCGCCAAAGAACGCCTGGGCGAAAAAGGCTCGCTCTGGATCGCCTACCTGAAGCAGACCGCCTCGAAGGCCACCGACATCCACCGCGATTCGATCAATGCCTATGCCAAGGAAAACGGCATCACCGCGGTGGCAATGATTTCGATCGACGGCGATTGGTCCGGTCTACGCCTCAAGCGCATCGAGTAAGAGCAATGGGATGGACGCCCCTTCCCGTAAAGGCATCGATATCTCGAATTGGATGTATCGAGCAAGCGCTTGAACCGAGGGGGACGTCATTCATGAAGATGACGACAGTCGCATTGAGCTGGCAAAGAATGTTTTCCAGGTCCACGGGGTAGCGGACCTGTGTGTGTTTGCCCTGTCTTTGCCGTGTCACCGACTTCAGCGATTAGTTACGTGCCGCCATAAAGAGGGGGGTCGGTGCTTGGGTCGAAGATGGCTAACCGGCGCTTGACGTATCGCGCATCGATGATCGCTAATGCTCGAATAACTTGATTGTTGTGTTCTGATATTTGCTCGACTGTCAGGCTGAGACCGCAGAATGGATCCTCGTTCATCTGCTCAAGTAGAAACATACCGCTGGCGTCCATGACGGGCCACGCCGGTTCGTATGCCTGTGCAGGGATAGAACCATCGGCACGATTCTTCGCTCTCAAACCCGCAAGCGAAGACAAATAATCCGGCGATCCGGCGCAGAAGATTCGGTTACCGCGCGAACTGATCCAGAATTTTCCTTCTTGGTCATGAGAATGGCGATATCGTGTCTGCTTAAGATCGATATCTGCCGCGACGCTCGTAGCGAAGTGATCCGTTAGCTGCTCTTTAAGCTGTGACCATCGCATGATCCCCGAGATTGCAATGTGCTCCAGGAAGAGTCTTGATCGCTGCGGCCTCAAATCAGGCGTTTCTCTCGCTTGCCTGCTCGCTCATCTGTTTCACCCGATGTTGAGCCGGCGACCTGTGCACTATTTTTTGGTCGGCGGAAAAGCGTCGAACAGCGGTCGGCGGCGAGCTGCTGGACGTTGTTTCAATTCGCGACGCCTAGCGGGGAAGTGCATCGTGCTGGCCAACAGACCAACCGCGATGCCGAACGCCACATCGTCGAGCAGACTACTCTTTCCATACCACGGTTCGAGCGGAGGTTGCACCGTACACGATATTCCCTCGATCCTGACACAGTGCAGGATTTCCAGGTTCTCGTTCCTTGCATGCTCCTCTTGGGCCCAATGTACGGTCTTGGGCGCTTCCTTTACCGCATGTTCATCTGCGTACCAGAGAAACGCTCCAAGTATGAAACTCATGGAAACGACCACGGCCCAGGTTTTCCAGCGCTCGATTTTTAACGGCTTCTCGATGAGGGGCGGGAAAAATATTGCCAAACCAGCGACATTAAGCAGACGAAATGCGATCCAGATATTCGGGTATTGATAAAGTTCCGGCGCCTCCCGCCAGACGTGCACGCCTGCGATGATCTGGTAGACAAGCATTACGCAGCACACCCATTTTTTCTCGGACTCACGCTCGTCTGAATTAATGAAAACCGACAGCGAAAGCATGAAGAAAACAGCGATCCAGACGGGATGAGGGCCTTTCAGGCTGTAGACGAGAAGCCCAGCAATAGCTGGCCAAGCTACTGCCAGGTGGAAGCTGCGTACCTTCGCTTTTGACATAGTCGAATAGCCCGATTTTTGAATTGCGAGATTGTATTCGAAATACTGGCGGGACAAAATTGTCACGAAAATTTCGGCAGCGCACAGCAGGCGAGCTCGATGGCTTGTATGTCACTATCCTCGGCTTGGAGCAATGGGACGGACGCCCCCTCACGTAACGGCATCAATGTGCCAAAGTGAATGTATCGAGCAAGCACTTGAGCCGGGTAAGACCGTGGTTGGTAAAGCCCGCTGTCACGCTGGCACGTGAAGTGCAATAAGGCGATAGCGACACCGGCCAGCAGATCCCTTCAGCGGCCGCGGTAAAGCGCCGCACACGTAGTCCGCTTGTACGGTTGCAATCTTTACCTTCACGCTGTCGCGCATTGCGTGTTTCGTAAACCGGCGGCGTCCATGTACGCCTGCCAATTCCCCCTCTGGCTGCGTTGCATCGTCTTGCCTTAGGGGTTTTGCCAGGCGCCCTCAACGCCATGCTGGTCCAAGGCCCAGCACACGTGCTCGCGCACCAGGCTCGATGGATGGCCCGCCCGCGCACGCAGCGCGGCGACGATCGCCGCATCGCCCTTGAAGCCTGCGCCGGCGGCGGCATTGCCCAGCCCTACCGCCAGATTGCGCAGCCAGCGCTCATGGCCGATGCGCCGGATCGGACTGCCTTCCATCCGGCGGTTGAATTCCGCTTCTTCCCACCCGAACAGCTCGACCATGCCGGCCTCGCCGAGTCCGTTGCGCTCGTCGAAGTCGGGCAGCATGGCGCGCTGCGCGAACTTGTTCCAGGGGCAGGCCAGCTGGCAGTCGTCGCAACCGTAGATGCGGTTGCCGATCAGCGCGCGGAATTCCTCCGGAATGCTGCCCTTGAGTTCAATGGTCAGGTAGGAAATGCAGCGCCGCGCATCCAGGCGGCCGGGGCCGAGGATGGCCGCGGTCGGGCAGACCTCGATGCAGGCCTGGCATTGCCCGCAGTGGGCGCCCGTGGGCGGGTCGATGGGCAGGGGCAGGTCGACCAGGATCTCGCCGATGAAGAAGGTCGAACCGGCCGCGCGCGACAGCAGCAGGGTGTGCTTGCCACGCCAGCCCAGGCCGGCTTTTTCGGCCAGCGGCAATTCCATCACCGGCGCCGAGTCGGTAAATACCCGGTAGCCCAGCTCGCCCACCGCCGCCTTGACCCGCTCGGCCAGGGCCTGCAGCCGGTTGCGCAGCACCTTGTGGTAGTCGCGGCCGCGCGCATACACCGAGACCACGGCGGCGCCGGGCTCCAGCTGGCGCTGCGCCTCGATCGCGCGCCAGTCCTCGCCACGGCGCATGGGCAGGTAATCCATGCGTGCGACGATGGCGCGCACCGTGCCCGGCACCAGCTCGCCGGGCCGCGCACGCTTCATGCCGTGGCTTGCCATATAATCCATCTCGCCATGGCAACCAGCATCCAGCCAGGCCTGCAGGCCGGCTTCCGCATGCGCCAGGTCGACGTCCGCGATGCGCACGTCGGCGAAACCGAGCTCCGCGCCCCATGTCTTGATGGTGCGGGCAAGCGCGTGCAGGTCGGGGGAAGATGTCACCATGGCAGGATGAAACGACGCGGCGGCAACTGCCGCGCAGAATCAGTAAGTACGCTATTCACTAAGTACGCTATTTTATTCGATGCAGCCTTTCAAAGCCTATTTGCCCGACGAATCCGCCACCGCCGCATTGGGCCAGGCGCTGTCGCGCGCCCTCCTGCCCGGCCTGGTGATCTACCTGCACGGCGAGCTCGGGGCCGGGAAGACGGCGCTCACCCGCGCCCTGATCCAGGCGGCCGGGCACAAGGGCACGGTCAAGAGCCCCACCTACACCTTGTCCGAACCCTACCGCGTCGAGGTGGACGGCAAGCTCATACACATCATCCACTACGACCTGTACCGGATGTCCAGCCCGGAAGAATTCCTGGATGCGGGCTTTCGCGAAGACTTCGACGGCAAGAATGTCTGCATCGTCGAATGGCCCGAAAAAGGCGAGCCCGTGTTGCCCCCACCCGACGTTCGTTTGTTGCTGAACGTCAGCGGTCTCGGGCGTGAGGTAGAATTGCAGGCGTTGTCTCAACCAGGCCTGCTATGCCTCGACCGTCTCGCCTACCCTCCGCCGACTCCCTGATTCCTGCGCCGCCAGGCTGCGCGCGCCGCCGCACCCTGCTCAAGGCCGGCGGCACGCTGCTGCTGTCGGTGATGGCGCCGCTGCCGGCCAGCGCCGCGCAGATCCTGGCCGTGCGGGTCTGGCCCGCGCCCGACTACACCCGCGTGACGCTGGAAAACGACAGCGAGCTCAAGACCGAACACTTCCTCATCACCGACCCGCCGCGGCTGGTGGTCGACATCGATGGGCTGGGCCTGAACGAAACATTGAGGAGCCTGGTCGCCAAGGTCGAGTCGAACGACCCTTATATCAAGCAGGTGCGGGTCGGCCAGAACCGGCCGAACGTGGTGCGCCTGGTGTTCGACCTGAAGGAAGAAATCAAGCCGCAGGTGTTTACGCTGGCCCCGGTGGCCGGCTACAAGCACCGCCTGATCTTCGACCTGTATCCGATGCAGCCGGTCGACCCGATCGCCGCGCTGATCGAAAAGGGCGAGTGGAGCACCGACCCCGCCGCGGCCGCGGACAGCGCCAACCCGGCCTCGCCGCTGCCGGCGCCGCCGCCGGCCCAGACCCAGGCCGCGCCCGATGCCATCGCCAAGCTCGAAGCCGAGATGTCGGCGCTGAACGGCACGCCGCCGCCGCACGCGGTGCAGCCGACGCCGTCGAAGGGCGTCGCCAAGGCGCCGCAAAAGGTGGTGCGCATGGTGACCATTGCGCTCGACCCCGGCCACGGCGGCGAAGATCCCGGCGCGATCGGCGCCAGCGGCAGCCGCGAGAAGGACATCGTGCTGGCCGTGGCCAAGCGGCTCAAGGCCAAGCTGGAACAGATGCCGAACACGCGCGTGATGCTCACCCGCGACGGCGACTATTTCGTGCCGCTGGGCCAGCGCGTGCAGAAGGCGCGCAAGGTGCAGGCCGACCTGTTCGTGTCGATCCACGCCGATGCCTGGGTCTCGCCCACGGCGCGCGGCTCCTCGGTGTTCGTGCTGTCCGAAAAAGGCGCCAGCTCGAGCGCGGCGCGCTGGCTGGCGAACGACCAGAACAAGGCCGACCTGATCGGCGGCGCCAATTTCGCGGTGCAGGACAAGCAGATCGCCAGCGTGCTGTTCGACCTGTCCACCACGGCCCAGATCAACGACAGCCTCAAGCTCGGCAAGGCCGTGCTGAGCGAAATCGGCGGCATCAATCGCCTGCACAAGGCCGCGGTCGAGCAGGCCGGCTTCGCAGTGCTGAAAGCGCCTGACATTCCGTCGATTCTGGTAGAAACTGCATTCATCTCGAACCCGCACGAAGAAGCCAAGCTGCGCGACGACGGCTACCAGAACCAGTTGGCCGACGCCATCACCAAGGGCATCAAGCGCTACTTCGCCGACAATCCGCCGATGGCCAAGAGCCGCCAGACCTGAGCCCAAGCACACCATGACCCTCGCGATCCATACCAGCTTCGGGCAGCTGCCCGCGATCCGCGTCCAGGCCCCGGACGGGGCCGAGGCCACCGTTACCCTGTACGGCGCCCACCTGGTCTCGTGGAAGGGCGCCGACGGCCGCGAGCGCATGTTCCTGAGCGAGAAATCGGCGCTCGACGGCAGCCGCGCCATCCGTGGCGGCGTGCCGGTGATCTTTCCGCAGTTCGCGCAGCAGGGCAAGGGCATGCGCCATGGCTTCGCGCGCGTCAGCAACTGGCGCCTGGAAGACAGCGGACTGGAAGACGACGGCACGGCCTGGGCCATGTTCGACCTGGCCGCGGGCGACCTGCCCACCAGCGTGGCCGACGCCTGGCCGCATACCTTCGCGCTGTCGCTGCGCGTGGCGGTGCGCGCCAACCGGCTGGACATGACGCTCGCGGTGCGCAACCTCGGCGCCGCGCCCTTCCCGTTCTCGGCGGCGCTGCACACCTACCACCTGGTGCCGGACGTGTGCGAGGTGCGCATCGAGGGCATCTCGTCGGACGAGATCTCGATCATCGACAAGCTGGACGAGGTGTATCCGCACGTGACGGGGCGCGCCCAGCTGGCGACCAGCGCGGGCGCCCTGGTGCTGGAGCAGTCCGGATTCACCGACGCGGTGGTCTGGAACCCGGGCGCGGTGGACGCGGCGGCGCTGCCGGACATGGAAAACGACGACTACAAGCGCTTCGTGTGCATCGAACCGGCCCTGCTCGATCCGGTGACGCTGGAGGCGGGGCAAAGCTGGACCGGGACGTACCGGGTCAGCCAATAAGCAGGGTGGTCCGGGGCGCGTAGCCGGCTCGGCCGGCCGCGCGTTCAGATCACGGTGATGCTGCCTGCGCGACCATTTTTTGTCTAACGATCACCGCGCGGTCGGCAAAGCCGACCACCCTACAACTCAGTTGGACTCCTTGATCATCCTGCCATTACTCGGCTGGATCGGCCGCGCGTTCAGCGGATACAAGCGCGAGAACAGCGCCATCTGCGCCGGCGAGGCCTGCATCGGCTGCTTCATGACGATCCACAGCACGTCCTCGGTGCAAGGCGGTTCGGTGAGCGAGCCCATGTAGGTGAAGTATTCGCGCCGCTCCGGCAGGGCCTCGTTGGGATCGATCACGATCGACGGCGACACGGTCTGCTGCTTCTCCAGCGGCAGGTGGTTCCACACGGTCTGGATCAGCGGATTGGCCCGCCCGCGCTCGAGCAGCACGGCCAGCACCAGCAGCTTGCCTTCGAAGCTGCGGTGCACCAGGTGGATCACCATCTCGGTGCCCTTGCCGTTGATGCGCTCTTCCGACGGACGGTGGAAGTGGAACTGCTGCAGCTCGTAGCTCATGTTGCCGACCGTGAGGAAGTTGCCGCCGCCGACCGTCACCTGGATGGTGTGGCCGTTGTCGATCTCGCGGAACGAACTCGGGTGGTAATCGAAGACGATCTGCTCGAGGTCGACCTTGATGCCGTCGCGCAGGTCGATCGGCGACTGGCGGTTGCCGGTGCTGCAGCGGGCCCAGTTCGAATTGATGTTGGACCAGTTGGCCGGACCGTACTCGCCCTCGTAGGACCAGTGGGTGCCGTTCTTCGGCTTGTTGGCGGCGGCGATCGCGGCTTCGGCTTCCTTGCGGCGCCTGGCGTCGGCGATGCGCCTCGCCTTGGCGGCCGCGGCGGCGCGGGCGGCCTGCTGCTCGCGCAGCTGGGCCAGGCGCTCGGCGATACGCACCGAGAGGTCGACTTCCGATTGTTCGTCGTCGGCGGCGGGCGTGGCTGCCGCGGGCGCAGCGCGCGCAGCGGCGGCGCTGCGGGCGTCGGCGGCGGCAGCCAGGGCCTTGATGTCCGGCTTGGCGGCGCTGGCGCTGGCCTTGCCTTCGAGAATGGCCTTGACGTCGGCCGTCTTGCCGTCGGCGGGCTTGGGAGCGGAGTCGCTCGCGCTTGCGCCTGCCATGGCAAGGCTGCAAGCGAACAGGGCGATGAGGTGGCGCATGAGAATCCAGGAATGAGGCTGTCCTCATGCTTATCGGCAACAGGCGGGCGAAACTTGAGTGCGCTACAACGACAACGCCCCGAAAATATCGGGGCGCTGTGAGAATGACAAGCGGCGCGTGCTTACCTGCTGAGCATGCGGCGGCCGAACTTGTAGAGGCCGCCGATCGCCAGCGGCACGATCGCCGCCGACACGCCGACCAGCACGATCTCGGTCAGGTGGTCGCGGATGATCGGGATGTTACCGAAGAAGTAACCCGCCGTCACCAGGCTGGCGACCCACAGCACGGCGCCGGTCACGTTGTACATCTGGAAGCGGGTATGGGTCATTTCCGACACGCCGGCCACGAAGGGGGCGAAGGTGCGCACCACCGGCACGAAACGCGCCAGGATGATGGTCTTGCCGCCATGCTTCTCGAAGAAGTCGTGGGTGCGCTGCAAGGCATCCTTGTTGATCCAGCGGTAGTTGTGGGTAAACACCCGGTGGCCGATGGCCTGCCCGATGTAGTAATTCAGGGTATTACCCGTGACCGCGGCCGTGACGAGCAGCGCCATCAGGAGCGGATAGTTCATCTGGCCGGTGGCGCAGAACGCGCCGGCAATGAACAACAAGGTATCGCCAGGGAAGAAAAACAGGAGCACCAGGCCGGTTTCGCAGAATACGATCGCGAACAGCACGATGTACACATAGGTTCCGTACTGGGCGAGCAGGGTACCCAGCGTTTTATCGACATGCAGGAGCATGGCGAATAATTCCATCAGATCCATAATTTTCCTAAAAGGTAGCCGCGCATCATACCATTTCCGGCCCCGTCCACCGACCGGAAGTCGCAGACCTCGTCAGGATTTTTTCACGTCCGATAACTTTACGTTCTGGCCACATTCCTCCACAATCGACGGGATAACCAGCACCCCAGGAGACCGCATGACCGCCCCCATCACCCGCATCCGGCTTGCCGTGGCCGCGCTGGCCCTGCTGGCCGCCGGCGCCGCGTCCGCCGCAACTGCCAAGGCCGAAAAAGAATTGCCGCCCAAGCCCTCGATGGCCGATGTGCTCAAGACCTCCAAGCCCGCGGACTGGCGCGCGCTCGATCCGGAAAACACGCTCTACATGGACCTGCCGACCGGGCGCGTGGTCATCGAACTGGCGCCAGGCTTTGCGCCGCACACCGCCGCCAACATCCGCGCGCTGGTGCGCGAACGCTATTTCGACGACCTGTTCATCATCCGCTCGCAAGATGGTTTCGTGGTGCAGTGGGGCGACCCGGACGAAGACAATCCGAAACCCTTCAAGGCCGCCAGGACCATCCGGGCCGAGTTCAGCGCGCCGATGGCGTCGGCGGGCAGCTTCACCCGCCTGAAGGACGGCGACGTGTACGCGCCCCAGGTCGGCCACGTGAACGGCTTCCCGGCCGCGCGCGACCCGGCGACGGGGAAAACCTGGCTGGTGCACTGCCCGGCGATGGTGGGCGTGGCGCGCGACACCGGCGCCGACACCGGCAACGGCTCGCAGTTGTACGTGGTCACCGGCCACGCGCCGCGCCACCTCGACCGCAACATCACCGTGGTCGGCCGCGTGATCGCGGGTATGCCCCTGCTGTCCGTGCAGCCGCGCGGCAGCGGCGCCGCCGGCTTCTACGAGAAGCCGGAACAGCGCATGCCGCTCAAGCTGGTGCGCATGGCGGCCGACGTGCCGGAAGCCGAGCGCAGCGGGTTCGAGGTGATGCGCACCGACAGCGCCATCTACCAACGCGTGGTTGAAGCGCAGCGCAACCGCGGCGGCCCCTGGACCAAGCTCGCGGCCGGCAAGATCGACCTGTGCAATGCGCCGATTCCGGTGCGCGAGCAGAAATAGTAGGGTGGTCGGCTCTGCCGACCGCGCGTTCAGACATGGTATGCATCGCCACAACGCACCAAGGAGTTGAACGCGCGGTCGGCGAAGCCGGCTACGCGCCCCGGCCCACCCTACGGGCTATAATCCGGGTCATGAACGCGCCCGCCCCAACCCACCGCCCGATCCAGCAACTGCCTGACCAGCTCATCTCCCAGATCGCCGCCGGCGAAGTGGTCGAGCGGCCTTCCGCGGTGGTCAAGGAGCTGCTGGAAAACGCACTCGATGCGGGCGCGACCCAGATCACCGTGCGCCTGGAAGAAGGCGGGGTCAAGCGCATCGCCATCACCGACAACGGCCGCGGTATCGCGCCGGAGCAGCTGCCGCTGGCCATGGCGCGCCACGCCACCTCGAAGATCGCTTCGTTGCACGACCTCGAGCACGTCGGCACCCTGGGCTTTCGCGGCGAGGCCCTGGCCTCGATCGCCTCGGTGGCGGCGGTGCGCATCACCTCGCGCACGCCGGACGCCGCCCACGCCTGGGAAATCGTCGGCTCGCACGAGGGCACGGTCGCCCCGTCGTCGGGCGCCTTCGGCACCACCATCGACGTGCAGGACCTGTACTTCAACACGCCGGCGCGCCGCAAGTTCCTGAAATCCGAGCAGACCGAATACGGCCACTGCGCCGAGGTCGTGCGCCGCATTGCCCTGTCGCGCCCGGACGTGTCCTTCAGCCTGACGCACAACGGCCGCACCATCGACCACTGGAACGTGAGCGAGGCGGCCAAGCGCAGCGCCCATATCCTCGGCAACGACTTCGCCGAAGCGCGCCTGGCGCTCGACGAGGGTGCAGGCCCCTTGCGCCTGCACGGCTACGTCGGCCTGCCGACGGCGTCCAAGGCGCGCGCCGACGGTCAGTTCTTCTACGTGAACGGGCGCTTCGTGCGCGACAAGCTCCTGGTGCACGCGGTGCGCGCGGCCTACCAGGACGTGCTGCACGGCGACCGCTTCCCCAGTTACGTGCTGTCGCTCGACCTCGACCCGGCGCTGGTCGACGTCAACGTGCATCCGTCCAAGATCGAAGTGCGCTTCCGCGACAGCCGCGCGGTGCACCAGTTCGTGTTCCACGCGGTGCAGCGCACGCTGGCCCAGACCTCGGCCACCGCGCACGGCAGCGCGCCGGCGCCGATCTCGGCCGCCGAAGTGAAGCCGACCGGCACCCCGGTGTGGGCGCCGCGCCCGCATGAACAGACCTCGTTCGGCGCGCAGCTGGCCCCGAGCTTTTCGCCGTCGCCGTTCGCGCCGGGCAGCCGCTGGGACGACCAGCGCCCTGCCCCATCCAGCGGCGGGGTGGCCCAGCGTCTCGAATCCTATGGCGCCCTGTTCGCCGCCGGCGAGCCGGCCCGGGCGGCCAGCCCGGCCGGCGTGCCGCCTTCGAGCGCCGAGCGCCCGCTGTCGAACGAGGACTTCCCGCTCGGCTTCGCCCTGGCCCAGCTGCACGGCATCTATATCCTGGCGCAGAACACCAAGGGCCTGGTGCTGGTCGACATGCATGCGGCGCACGAGCGCATCCTGTACGAGCAGATCAAGAACGCGCTCGATGCCCGCGCCGAGGGCGAGGAACTGCAGGTGCAGCAGCTGTTGATTCCGGTGACCTTCTATGCCGACGCCATCGAGGTGGCGACCGCGCAGGACCATGGAGAGACCCTCAAGACGCTCGGCTTCGACATCGCCGCGCTGTCGCCGACCACGCTGGCGGTGCGCACCGTGCCGGTCCTGCTCAAGAACGCCGACGCGCAGACGCTGGCGCGCGACGTGCTGCGCGACGTGCGCGAATACGGCGGCTCGCGCGTGCTGATCGAGCGCCGCAACGAACTGCTCGGCACCCTCGCCTGCCACACGGCGGTGCGCGCCAACCGCATCCTCTCGGTGCAAGAGATGAACGCGCTGCTACGCCAGATGGAAATCACCGAACGTTCCGACCAGTGCAACCACGGGCGCCCCACCTGGGTCCAGCTCGAGATCGCCGCACTCGACAAACTCTTCCTGCGCGGCCAGTAAATACCATGAGCCAGAAAAAACCGATGGCCGTGGCCATCATGGGCCCGACCGCGTCCGGCAAGACCGCCGCGGCGCTGGCGATCGCCAAGACCCGTCCGGTCGAAATCATCTCGGTCGATTCGGCCCTGGTCTACCGTGAGATGGACATCGGCACCGCCAAGCCGACGCCGGAGGAACTGGCGAGCGCGCCGCACCACCTGATCGACATCATCGACCCGTTGGAAGCCTATTCGGTGATGCAGTTCCGCGAGGATGCGATCCGCCTGGTGGGCGAGATCAGCGCGCGCGGCGCGCTGCCGCTGCTGGTGGGCGGCACCATGATGTACTTCAAGGGCCTGACCGACAGCCTGGACGAGCTGCCGACTGCCGATGCGGCCGTACGCGCCGACATCGAGACCGAGGCCGCGCAGATCGGCTGGCCCGCGATGCACGCAAAACTGCGCGCGCTGGACCCGGTCACCGCCGAGCGCCTCAAGCCCAACGACGCGCAGCGCATCAACCGCGCACTGGAGATCATCGCCCTCACCGGCAAGCCGATGTCCGAGCTGCTGGGCAAGCGCGCGAAGCCCGAGCTGCCCTTCGAGCTGGTCTCGTTCGGCCTGGAACCCTCGGACCGCGCCGTGCTGCACCGGCGGATCGCGCTGCGTTTCGACGCGATGCTGGGCGAACGCGACGACGAGGGCCTGGTGGCGGAAGTGGCGCGCCTGCGCGCGCGCGGCGACCTGAGCCCGCATTTACCCTCGATGCGCTGCGTCGGCTACCGCCAGGCCTGGGACTACCTGGACGGCAAGATCGACCGCGCCGGGCTGCGCGAGTTGGGCATCATCGCCACCCGCCAGCTGGCCAAGCGCCAGATCACCTGGCTGCGCGCGATGCCGGAGCGGATCGTGATAGACTGCCTTGGTACGGACCCGACCGGGGAGCTGATGCACGAGCTGTCCCAGTTGGAAAAATGACATTGGCGCGAGATTTTTGTGCCAGGGGCGCCAGTGCAGCCTTGACAGGCGGCGCGCCGCCCTTGATAATGCCTGCCGTTGCGGTGATATAGCTCAGCTGGTTAGAGCACAGCACTCATAATGCTGGGGTCGGTGGTTCAAGTCCACCTATCACCACCACAGAATTCCAAGCGGATGGCTTGACTCCCAAGGGTCAAGCCATTTTGCTTTACAAAGTTTCGGTGATATAGCTCAGCTGGTTAGAGCACAGCACTCATAATGCTGGGGTCGGTGGTTCAAGTCCACCTATCACCACCAAGCTCCTGAAAAGCCGTTGGTTCCGCAAGGATCAACGGCTTTTTCATTGGCGCGCCGCACAGCTACGGCGCTGCCGACGACTCCTGCTATTTCTTCTTCAACCACTTGTCGACAAGGTTCTCCGCCTTGGCCTCGGCCTTGCGGTCGGATTCAGCCTGCTCAGCCGGGCTGACTGCCGCAGCGGCGCAGCGCGCCGCTGCGCGCCGGAACTGCTTGCTACAGTCCGCTGCGCGTCGCTTCGCCTCGTCCCAGCCCTGCGTTTCACCGTAGAAGCGGATCGTATCCGGCCAGGCATCCTCGGCTTTGCCGAAATACGTTAGGCCCGATTCCAGGATTCTGTGCGCCGCCGGCGCGCCCGAGGATGCCTTGATGCCTGTTGCGCGCACGGTATAGAGCTTCCAGGCGCGATCATGCTCGGAGCGGAAATTCGCTTCCAGGATCTGGCCCGGATCGCCCGCCCGCCGGGGCTGCGCCCAAGGCTGCTGCCCGAGCACGGTATACAGCGCGAACAGTGGCACCGCGTGCGTCGCCGTCGGTTCGCTCGCTGCGCGTTTGGCGGCAGCCAGCGAAGCCGGATCGCCGGGTGCGCCCAGCGCGCGGAAGGCCAGCTCGTAGTTGGCCAGGATCGCGGCTGTGCGCTTGTCCTTGCGCGCAGCCGACAGCGGCGCGACGATCGGATCGGCATCGGCTTGCGCCGCCGGGGTCGCTTCCACGGCCCGCGCGAGCGTATCGATTCGCTGCGTGATGTCAGGATGGTCGCTGCGCATTTTTCCCACTGCCTGTTCGAGATGGAAGCCCCACCCCTGCAAGGTGGCGCCGATCGCGCCCTGTATTTCGCCAGTCGCCTGGGCCACGCGCAGTTGGGCGGCATAGGGCGCCTTGTCGCCTGCGGCCGACTTCCGGGCCTTGGCGATCGCATCAGCACGTATAGCTGCGAGCAGTTTTTCCTGGCGGCTCACCTCGCGTTCGCGGTTCCCTTCTTCCCAGCTAGCGATACGCTCGAGGAAGGCTTTCAGGCCGTGCTCGTAGGAATAACGCATCTTGAGGGAGACATTCAGGCCGAAACTGTCGGCCGCGCTTTCCTGCGAGCGACTATAGACGGTCGTCGCCAGGCCCTTGCCGAGCGAATAGGCTGCCATCAGACTGTCGAGCTGGTTCCAGCCGGCGATCTGGCTGGTCTTCTTCGCCAGCGCGACGCCGAGACCGATGGCCCCAGCCGCCATGTCCGCCCCCTCGATGGCGCCTTCGAGCTGGTGGTAGTGCAGATAGATGTGACCGAACTCATGGCTCAGCAAGGCCACCAGCTCGTCCTCGCTCTCGACCGAAGTCAGCCATGGAAGCGATACGTAGATGTTGCCGGCAGCAGTGGCATACGCCTCCATTGCTTCGTTCGCCACGATTTGTACCCCGCCAGGCCATGTCGGCACGCCCGCCTGCGTTTTAATCCGTGAATACAGGCCGTTCAGGTAGCGCTGCAACTCGGGCGCATGGACCAGGCCGAACCCGCGTGCACGCTGGTTCAGCACGTCTTGGGCCGGATCGGGCCAGGTGCGCGGCTGTGGCGGCGCCAGGGGTGCGAGCGGATCCATCACCGTGCTTGCAGCCGCCCCGGTGAAGGGCAGCGCCGGCATGTTGCCCGGTACCGTGGCGCAGCCTGTCAGCAGGCCGGATCCCAGCGCCGCGGCCAGCCAAAGACGACCGATTCCCATGGACTGCCTGGTTCGATCAGCGAGGTTTGTCGCAGGCATTGTCGCTCGCTCCCGGTGTCGATGCGGTTTGACCTCGTGCCGCAAGCGCTGCCAGCGCGCCGCAATTGGCAGTGCTGGTACGGCGAACCCGCACCTTGGCACTGCGCACCCAGTAAGGCTGGCCGCCAATGTCGACCTTCAGGAACCCAGCCTGCCGTTCCTGTACCGACAGCGGCAAGCCTGCCTCTGCGACCTTGATCTGGCGCGGCTGTTGGGACGCATCGGGAGCCGGATAAAGATCGAGGGTGGTGCTGCTTTCCGGACTGGGGGCGACGACTGCCTGCTGTGCCAGGGCATGGCTGGCGGACAGGGTGATCCAGGCCAGCAGCGTGAGCTTGACGACGTTCATGCACATCCTTTCAAAGATTGGGTTGTGGTCGGGCAGGTTCGGCTTCGGCTTCGGCTTCGGCTTCGGCTTCGGCTTCGGCTTCGGCTTCGGCTTCGGCTTCGGCTTCGGCTTCGGATGCAGGCTCCTCCTTGCCCAGGAAATACCAGCGCAGCCGGGCAAGATAGTCGATCGCTTCCGCAAACAAGGTCATGCCAATCAGCTCGACGACCGGGAGCATGCCGACCCGAAACATCTTTTGCAGGAGGGCGATCAGCAGCGCGGCGATGACGAACTGCAGGGTCAGGCGCAATGCCCAGGCCAGCGCACCCAGCAGCGCCAGGCCGGTGCGCCCATGTCGCGTCGTCTCATCGGTCCAGGTGTGCAGCCGGGACAAGCCCGGCCAGCGCGGCGCGGGCTTGTCCCAGCCGCTCCAGGCCTTGAGTCCTCCTCCCCCCCACGAGAACAGCCAGCGTACGACTAGTACTACCAGCACCGTCAACAGGCCCGGCCGCACCAGCGTGGCGAAGCCTTCGGCATTCCATTCATGGTTGAGCTTGTAGCCCCCGCCATAGGTCAGCAGATTATCGAGCGCCATCGCATGGTAGTGCACGCCCGGCACCAGCCCCTGCACGGGCGACCGGGCAAAATCGTTGTGGCCTGGGATATTTGCACCTACCATGACAAAACGCCCCGCCAAGGCGGCAGCAAGCCCGGCTTCGGGCAAGGCACCGACCTGTTCCATCGACAAGGTGCGGTGGTAGGGGCACAGCGGCGGCGGATCCTGGAACTGCAGGAACAGGCCCGGGGTCAGGTTGCGCGCCACGGAGCGGGCTGGCACGCAGCCCCGGTCGCGCTCCGCCAGCGCTGCCCCGGGCGCCGCTGTTGCGCCCCAAACGAGTGCCATGGGCACCGTCTCCTCGCCAAGCGCGATCCTTCCGACATCCTGGGCCATCGCCATCGCCGCGCTGCGGTAGGCCGGCTGCGCCGGCGCTGCGGGCGGACCCGACGTCCAGCCCGCCGCTCCCAGGTGTGTGGTCAGCGGATAAGTCCAGGCATAGCCGTCGAGGGGGTCGGGCGTGTAGTCCACCCCGACCAAGGTAAAGCACGAACCGAGGCCTTCGCGCGTACTCAGTTTGCCGGTGACCGCATCCGGCAGCGCTGCCAGGAACACCGGGATGTGCAAGGTATCGCGCAGCGTGCACAAGGTGTCCTTCAGGGCCGGCAGCGTCGCGTCGTCACGCTTCTGGCTAAAGGTAATGTCGAGGAATATCGCCTTGGGGCGTGCATTCGGCTGGCCTGCCAGGCGCATCAGCCAGTCCGCATGATCCTGGTAACTGATCGGCCAGGCGCTTTCATAGGCGCGCAGGAACTGTTCGTCGTAGAGCACGACGGCGATCTGGTCGCGCGCGCGGACGGGATAGCCGATCTGCGCCGTCACTGCGGCTTGACCGGCCCCCATGAAGCGCGTCAGTACCATGCCGCTGGCGTTCAGCTTATCGCCCAAGTACAGCATGCCGAATGAGATCAATACCAGGATGCAGAAAGCCCATGTAAAGGTCAGCAAGGGGTGGCACAGGGGCTGCCGCCTCTCGTCGCTAAGCCGGAGCGCGTCGGCCAATGCGGTCCGCAGGACGGAAAAACGGGGTCGGTCGGCCATGCGGTGTTATGTTATCAAAAAATATTATATAAACCACAAGCTTACATCTGCAATTGCAAAATAAGAAGCTTTTTATAGACAAGTAAATCCGGGCATTGTCACGGCTAGCGGCTCGGAGCACGGCATGGACTGTATTCGACGAGACCGGCCCTGAACCCACAGGATTTAGGAACAGAAACGCTGGGACCAGGCGATTTAACTGGCGCCAAAAGCTCGATTTGGTAATCAAGCAAACGGATAAACACATCTGTACCGGGGCCATCGAGCTTGATTATGCTGCCGGCATGGATACATGCAGACGCCGGCCCAGGATGGCTCGGCAGGGAGCGTCTCGAATTCTGCCTCGTGGTTCGTGGGTCTGCTCGCGGCCAAGCTCGGCCTTCGGCTCAGCTTAGCAGATCGCCATGGCCGAAAAATCGCAGATTGTCACGAAAGACCGGAACGCGGACGACTGAGCCAGGCCTGCTGTCGGGCCAAGAGCGGACGCACTAAGTGAGTGAATAATAGGCATAGCAGAGCCAGCACGAGCTTTTAATAATAGCGCCTCGTCGCGCCATGATCGAGTCGGACCGCAGGGTCATGGATTTTCCGCTTTGTAGCTGTAACGATAAAACCGAGTTTCTTTGGGTAGGATAAGCGCTCCCCATACGAAACGGCCCGGTTCTCGCGAACCGGGCCGTCTTTTCATCCAAACCCGACCTCAGTGCTTCTTGCCGCCACCCGAGATCTTGTTCTCGGTGGCCCAGGCGCGCCGCTCGGCTTCCTTCTCCGGCACGCCCTTCTTCTCGTAGCCTTCCTCGATGTGCTTGGCCTGGCGTTTCTGCTTGTCCGTGTAGGACGATTTATCACCTTGAGGCATGATGATGCTCCTTTCGACGGTGGGATGGTCCACGGTCTCAGGCTACGCTTGCACTCGCCGTTGAAAAGTTCGCTATCTCACGCAAGGGGGCGGTCTACTCATCCGTAAACGACTCGTCCAGCGCATAGTCGCCACGCGCCAGGCCCGCCAGCACGGCGCCGGCCTGCTGCAGGTAGTCGGAAGGCACCAGGATGCGCACCCCGCCCAGCGCCGGCGCCAGCAGCAGGTCGGTCTGCATCAGGTGGGCATCCGCCAGCACCGCCGGGATGCCGGACGCCACCAGGCAGCCCTGGGCCAGCGTCGCCTCCATCGGGATCAGGTACTTGGCGACAACGAACAGGTCCCGCCCCGGAATCTGCACGACGTCCGGGTTCGCCGCCAGCCACGCATTCAGTGCGAGTTGTTCCATGTGCCTCTCCTCGTTGATCAGGCTATCTTACCCTCACTGCAATAAATACGGCACTTGCGACAGCAAGTACAGCGTGACGCCGATCAGGCCGCCGACGATGGTGCCGTTGATGCGGATGTACTGCAGGTCCTTGCCGATATTGAGTTCGATCTGCTCCGACATCTCGCGGTCGTCCCACTGCTTGACGGTGTCGGCGATGTGGCGCGTGAGGAAACCCGCGAACTCGGGCGCGACGCCGCGCGCGGCCGATTCCAGGCTCTCGCCCAGCGAGGCGCGCAGCTGCGGGTCGTCGGCCAGCACCTTGCCGACCCAGGCGCCGGTGGCCACAAGGCGCCGGCGCAGGCCCGAGTCCTCGCTGTGCAGGTCCTGCTTGACCCAGGTTTTCAGTTCGCCCCACAGGGTGGCCAGGTAGCCGTTGAGGGTCTCGTCGCCCAGCAGGTAGGCCTTGATTTCGTCGGCACGGGCGGCAAACGCGGGGTCGCGCTTGAGGCGCTCGACGAAGTCCTGGGTAAAACTGTCGAAGCGCCCGCGCAGCGGGTGCGTAGGGTCGGCCGCCACCTTGTTCAGGATGCCGGCAGCCAGCCGCACCGCCAGGCCGGCGCCCTTGCGGCCGATGAGTTCCGACGGCAGCATGGTTTCGATGAAGGCGTAGTCTTCCTTGAGCCAGTCGACGATGCCCTGGGCGATGGTGGCCTGGGTGTCGGCGTTGTCGAGCAGGTGGGCCAATTGGGTGATGCCTTCGTTGAGCAGTTCCTGGTGGCGCCCGTCGCGGGTCAGGCTTTCCAGGATGGTGCCGGCCGACTTCGACAGGTCGACGCTGTTCACCATGGCGTGCACGGCGCGCCGGATGAAACCCTGCACCGCGCTGTCCTCGATGAAGTCGAGCATCCAGATGCCGACCCGCACCAGGTGCTGTCCCAGCAGCTCGGTGTTGGCCGGCTTGACCAGCCACTCGGCCACCTTCTGCACCGGGTCGTGGCGCTGGATCAGGCCGACGATGGAGTCGGTGTCGAGGAATTTCTCGTGGACGAAGCGCGCCAGGTTGTCGGCGATGCGCTCCTTGTTCTTGGGGATGATCTCGGTATGGCGCGAGACGATCGGGATCGGCACGCGCCTGAACAGGGCCACCACCGCGAACCAGTCGGCCAGCGCGCCCACCATGGCGGCTTCGGAGAAGGCGCGCAGCAGCCCGGTCCACCAGTTCTGCGGCAGGAACAGGGTCAGCACGAACAGCGAGGCCGCGCCCGCGAAAAATGCGAGCGCGAGCATTTTCGATTGCCGCAGTTCGGCTTCTTTGGTCATAGGCTCCCGGCATGGTGGGACGGGCGGTTCGCCCGCCCGACCATGCTAAATGACTTCGCCGTTTCTCAGCGCTTCGATTGACTGCCGGGTAAAACCCCAGTCGGCCAGGATCGCGTCGTTGTCGGCACCGGGGCTGGAAGGGGCATGCGGCATGGGCGGGGCCGTGCGGCTGAAACGGGGCGCCGGCGCCGGCTGGGTGACGCCGTCGATGTCGACAAACGTACCGCGCGCCGCGTTGTGCGGGTGGCGCGGCGCTTCTTCCAGGTCGAGGACCGGCGCGAAGCACACTTCGGTGCCTTCGAGCAGGCGGCACCACGCATCGCGCGTCCTGGTGGCGAACAGCGCCGCCAGGCGTGTCTTCAGTTCGGGCCAATGCGCTTTGCTCCAGCGTTTCGTGAACACCGGATCGTGCTGGCCGGTGAGCGTGAGCAGGGTGGCGAAGAACTGCGGCTCGATCGCGCCGATCGAAATGAATTTGCCGTCCAGGCAGGCATAGGTGTCGTAGAACGGGGCGCCGCCGTCGAGCAGGTTGCCTTCGCGCTGGGCGCTCCAGCTGCCTGTCCCGCGCAGGCCGTACATCATGGCGCCGAGCAGGGCGGCGCCGTCGGTCATGGCGCTATCGACCACCTGGCCCCGGCCCGACTTGCGCGCTTCCAGCACCGCGCAGACCACGCCGAAGGCCAGCATCATGCCGCCGCCGCCGAAGTCGCCGACCAGGTTGAGCGGCGGCGGCGGCGGGCTGTCGCTGCGCCCCATCGCGTACAGCATGCCCGACAGCGCCACATAATTGATGTCGTGGCCGGCCGCCTGCGCCAGCGGTCCGGTCTGGCCCCAGCCGGTGACGCGGCCGAACACCAGCCTGGGGTTGCGCTCCAGGCAGGCATCCGGGCCCAGGCCGAGGCGTTCCATCACGCCCGGGCGGAAGCCTTCGAGCAGCACGTCGGCCCCTTCGATCAGCTGCAGTGCGGCGGAGCGTCCGGCCGGCTTCTTGAGGTCGAGCGCCAGCGAGCGGCGCCCGCGCGCCATCACGTCGTGGCGCGTGCCGAGCACCGGGTAGGGATTGTCTTCCCCGGGCTGCGGCTTGCGCTCGATGCGGATCACCTCCGCCCCCATGTCCGCCAGCATCATCGCGGCAAACGGACACGGGCCGATGCCCACCATTTCGATGACCCGCAGTCCTGCCAATGGTCCTGCCATGCGAGAATCTCCTTTCCGAAGCTCAGAGCGAACGGGCAATGATCTCTTTCATGATTTCGTTGGCGCCGCCGTAGATGCGCTGCACCCGGGCGTCGACGTACATCTGGGCGATCGGGTATTCCAGCATGTAGCCGTAGCCGCCGAACAGCTGCAGGCACTGGTCCACCACCTTGCACTGCAGGTCCGAGATCCAGTACTTGGCCATCGAGGCGCGCACGGTGTCCATGCGGCCGGCGAGCATGTCCTCGATGCAGCGGTCGATGAAGATGCGCGCCACCGTCGCCTCGGTCTTGATCTCGGCCAGCACGAAGCGGGTGTTCTGCATCTCGATGAGGGCCTGGCCGAAGGCCTTGCGCGCGCGCGTGTGCTCGACCGTAAGGGCAAGCGCGCGTTCGATCGCGGCCACGCCGCACACGCCCAGGATGGTGCGCTCGTAGGGCAGCTCGGTCATGAGCTGGGCGAAGCCCCTGCCCTCCTCGCCGCCCAGCACGTTGTGCAGCGGGACGTGGGCCTCGTCGAAGAACAGCTCGCAGGTGTCCTGGCCCTTCTGCCCGACCTTGTCCAGGATGCGGCCGACGCGAAAGCCCGGATTGTCCCGGGTTTCGAGCAGCAGCAGGGACACGCCTTTCGCGCCGGCGCCCGGGTCGGTCTTGGCCACCACCAGGACCAGGTCGGCCAGGTAGCCGTTCGAGATAAAGGTCTTGGAGCCGTTGACACGGTAGCCGTCCGCGCCGCGCACGGCCGTGGTCCGGATGCCTTTCAGGTCCGAGCCGGCGCCCGGCTCGCTCATGGCGATCGCCGCGATCATCTCGCCGCTGGCCAGCCGCGGCAGGTATCTGCGCTTCTGCTCCTCGGTGCCCTGGTTCAGCAGGTAGTGGGCGACGATGGCGTGGACGTGGATGCCGAAGGACGTGTCGCCGCCATAGGAAAGCTCCTCGAACACCACCGCCATGTGGGCGAAGCTGCCGCCGGCGCCGCCGTATTCCTCGGGGACGTCGGCCAGCAGCAGGCCCATCTCGCCGGCCTTGCGCCACAGATCGCGGTCGACGTGCTGCTGCGCGCGCCACCGGTCCTGGTGCGGGGTGATCTCCCCCTGCACGAAGCGGCGCACGGCGTCGCGAAAAGCGTGCAGCTCTTCGTTCATCCATGGAGAGGTGTTGTCCATGCCGGCCCCGTCAGCCATTGCGGTACATGGTGACCACGCAGGCGCCGCCCAGGCCCAGGTTGTGCTGCAGCGCCACGCGCGCGCCCTCGACCTGGCGCGCCTCTGCGCTGCCGCGCAGCTGGTGGGTCAGTTCGTAGCACTGGGCCAGGCCGGTCGCCCCCAGCGGGTGGCCTTTCGAGAGCAGGCCGCCGGACGGGTTGGTGACCACCCGCCCGCCATAGGTATTGTCGCCCTCGCGGATGAACTTGTCGGCGCCGCCCTCCGGGCACAGGCCCAGGGCTTCGTAGGTGATCAGTTCGTTGTGCGCGAAGCAGTCGTGCAGCTCGACCACGTCGAGGTCTTCCGGGCCCAGGCCGGACTGCTCGTACACCTTGTGGGCGGCGGCGCGGCTCATGTCGTAGCCCACCAGGCGCATCATGTCGCCGGCGTCGAAGGTGTTCGGACGGTCGGTGGTCATGGCCTGGGCGGCGATGTGGACGTCGCGGCGCAGGCCGTGGCGCCGGGCGAAGTCTTCCGACACCAGCAGCGCTGCCGCCGCGCCGCAGGTCGGCGGGCAGGCCATCAGGCGCGTCATCACGCCGGGCCAGATCGCCGGGGCATCGAGCACGTCCTGGGCGCTGACTTCCTTGCGAAACAGCGCCAGCGGATTGTTCACGGCGTGGCGGCTGGCCTTGGCGCGGATGCGGGCAAAGGCCTCCAGCGGGGTGCCGTATTTGTCCATGTGCGCCAGGCCGGCGCCGCCGAAGTAGCGTAGCGCCAGCGGAATCTCGGGCTTGCCGACCAGGCGGTCGGTGACTTCGTCGAAGGCGTCGAACGGGGTCGGACGGTCGGTGAAGACCGAACCGAGCGCGCCGGGACTCATCTGCTCGAAGCCGAGCACCAGCACGCACTCGGCGGCGCCGCTGGCGATCGCCTGGCGGCCCAGGAACAGCGCGGTCGAGCCGGTCGAGCAGTTGTTGTTGACGTTGACGATCGGGATGCCGCTCATGCCGACCGCGTACAGGGCTTTCTGGCCGCTGGTAGAGTCGCCATAGACGTAGCCGGCATAGGCCTGCTCCACCAGCGCGTAGTCCAGCGCTGCGCCGTCGCGGCCTGCATCCTGCAGCGCCGCGCGCGCCGCCTGGGCACCCATGACGTGATAAGGGCTGCTCGCGCCCGGCTTGGCGAAGGGGATCATTCCGACGCCGCTGACATATACCTTCTTCATTCCGCCTCCGGGATTCTCGATTAGGTCGTGCGACCTACTATTGGTCGATTATAGGTCAGTCGTACTATTTTTTGTATGCCTCTGCGATAATCGGCCCATGGCCCTCATTTCCGACAATTCCGCCGACAACGTCCTGCGCAACAAGGTCTCGACGACCACCGAGAAGGGACGCGGACGCGCCCACGACATCCTGCAGGTGGCGCGCCACCTGCTGGCGGCCGAGGGCTACGCCGGCCTGTCGATGCGGCGGGTGGCGCAAGGCGCCGGCATGAGCCTGTCGAACCTGCAACACTACTACGGCAGCAAGGAGCGCTTGCTCGAAGCGCTGCTGCTCACCACCATGGAAGCGTTCCAGGCCAAGATGGACCGCATCGCGGTGGCGATGGCGGGCCGTCCGCAGATGGAGCGCTTCCTCACCACCGTCGACATGTTCCTCGACGAGATCACCGAGCCCACCATGCACGCGATCTTCTTCGAGATCTGGGCGCTGGCCTCGCGCCACCCCTTCGCCTCGGATCTGATGGGCAGGATGATCGGTCGCGAGCGCAAGGCCATCCATGGACTGATCCGCGGCCTGAATCCGGACTTCGACGAGGACAAGACCATGGAGCGCGCGGTGCTGGTGGTGGCGCAGATCCAGGGCCTGATGCTGTTCCGCCTGGACCGTCATGCGCGCCCGGCGCAGTTCGAGGAAGTGCGCGCATCGCTGCGCAAGGTACTGGTAGCGCTCGCGACTGTGCCGTGATTTGCCGGCAATTCCCAATAAATCGGCGACAAGGACCCCGAACGTGCGGCATCCGTCGCTTATACTCGTAGGCTTGTCAACCTGCCACGGGAACCGTACGGATGCACCATGACCTCAGCCTGATCACCACCATTGCCGCCGCGCTGGGCCTCGGCCTGCTGTTCGGCATGTTCGCCATCCGCCTGAAGCTGCCCGCGCTGGTCGGCTACCTCGCCGCCGGCGTCCTGATCGGACCTGCCACGCCGGGCTTCGTCGCCGACATGGCGCTGGCGTCGCAGCTGGCCGAGATCGGGGTCATGCTGCTGATGTTCGGCGTCGGCCTGCACTTCTCGCTGGGCGACCTGCTCGACGTAAAGAAGATCGCCCTGCCCGGCGCGCTGCTGCAGATCGGCGTGGCCACCGCGATGGGCATCGGCCTGGCGCATTGGTGGGGCTGGGGCCTGGGCGCGGGACTGGTGTTCGGCCTGGCGCTGTCGGTGGCCAGCACCGTGGTGCTGCTGCGGGCGCTGGAGGCGCGCGGCGCGCTCGATTCGATGAACGGCCGCATCGCGGTGGGCTGGCTGGTGGTCGAGGACCTGGTGATGGTGCTGGTGCTGGTGATGCTGCCGGCGCTCGCCGGTCCGCTCGGCGGCAAGGGCGACGCCGGCGCCGAGCTGTGGCCGGCGCTGGGCAAGACCCTGCTGCAGGTCGGCGCCTTCGTGGCCTTCATGCTGATTGTCGGCCGCAAGATCTTCCCGTGGTTCCTCTGGAGGGTGGCCAAGACAAACTCGCGCGAGCTGTTCACGCTGGCCGTCATCGCCGCGGCGGTCGGCATCGCCTTTGCCTCCTCGGCGCTGTTCGGCGTGTCCTTTGCGCTGGGCGCCTTCTTCGCCGGCATGGTGCTGCGCGAGTCCGAACTGAGCCACCGCGCGGCCGAGGAATCGCTGCCGCTGCGCGACGCGTTCTCGGTGCTGTTCTTCGTCTCGGTCGGCATGCTGTTCGACCCGATGGTGCTGGTCGAGTACCCGCTGCAGGTGCTGGCGACCGTGGCGATCATCCTGTTCGGCAAATCGCTGGCGGCCTTCGTGCTGGTGCTGGCGCTGCGCTACCCGATCAACACAGCCGTCACCGTGTCCGCCAGCCTGGCGCAGATCGGCGAGTTCTCCTTCATCCTGGCGGCGCTGGGCATGCAGCTGGAACTGTTGCCGGTGCTGGGCCAGAACCTGATCCTGGCCGGCGCCATCATCTCGATCGCGGTCAATCCGCTGATGTTCAGCCTGGCGGCGCCGCTGGAAAAGTGGCTGCGCGCGAGGCCCGAGCTGGCGCGCAAGCTGGAGCGCCCGGCCGACCCGCTGGCCGAGCTGCCGATGGAAACGGCGCGCGAGAAGCTCAGCGGCCAGGTGGTGCTGGTGGGATTCGGCCGGGTCGGCCGCCGCATCGCCGACCAATTGCTGGCGCGCGGCGTGCACTTCGTGGTGGCGGAACAGAACCGCGAGATCGTCGAGCATCTGCGCGCGCGCGGCATCCCGGCGGTGGCCGGCAACGCGGCCGAGCCGGCGGTGCTGATCCAGGCCCACATCACGCATGCGGCGCTGCTGGTCATTGCCACGCCGGATACCTTCGACGTGCGCCGGATGGTGGAGGTCGCGCGCATGCTCAACCCCACAGTCCAGGTGCTGGTGCGCTCGCACAACGAGAGCGAGGCGGCGCTGCTGCGCGAGGATACCGGCGGCAAGGTGTTCGTCGGCGAGCAGGAGCTGGCGGCAAGCATGACGCGGCAGGTGGTGGAGACGCTCAAGGAGCGGTCCGCGGCGCATTGAACCACGTAAAAAAACGGCTCTGTCAGCGTTAACTATGGATGAGGGCTGAACTGCTGAGCACCTCCCTGGTCGAACACCTGTCTCCATCGACAGGAAGCGGCCGTGAAAACACCCAGCTTCAAGAAATGGTTCGCGCGGCTGCCCGCGCTGAACGGGGCGCAGCGCCAACAAACACTGGCGGCATTGCATCCGGCCGCAGGGCTGGACCGGGTCGTCGCCCTCATCGAGCAGATCCGCGCACCCCAACGCGCCTGCCCGCGCTGCGCCTCCCAGCGCTGCCACCGGCACGGCCATGCCAACGGCCTGCAGCGCTATCGCTGCCGGGAATGCGGCCGCAGCTTCAACGACCTGAGCGGCACGCCTTTCGCGCGGCTGCGCCTGCGCGAAAAATGGCTCGACTACCTGGACGCATTGATCGCGGCCACATCGGTGCGGCGTGCCGCCCTTGACGTCGGCGTGCACCGCAACACCGCGTTTCGCTGGCGCCACCGCTTCGTCGACCGGGTCAAGCACAGCCAGCCAGAGCAATTGAGCGGCATCGTCGAGGCCGATGAAATGTTCATCCTGGAATCGCAAAAGGGCGCGCGCAAGCTGGACCGGGCGCCGAGAAAGCGTGGCGGCGCGGCGCGCAAACGCGGCATCTCAAACGAGCTCGACTGCATCCTGGTGGCACGCGACCGCGGCAGGCAGACCATCGGCGCGCTGGTCGGGCGCGGGGCCTTGAGGACGGTGCACCTGGAACGCCACCTGCTGCCCAAGCTCGACCGGCAAGCACTCCTGGTCAGCGACGCCAACGCTGCCTACCGGGCGTTTTCACGCAAACATGGGATCGCCCACCAAGCGGTCAACCTGCGCGCGGGCGTGCGGGTGCGCCGCCAGGCTGGCGGCGCCCTCCACGTCCAGAATGTCAACGCCTTCCATCAGCGTCTGCGCGACTGGCTGGCCCGCTTCCGCGGCGTGGCATCGCGCTACCTGCCGAATTACCTCGGCTGGCACCGGGTGCTCGACCGCGCGCAGGTAATTTCTGCGGAACAGTTCTTACGCATCGCAATCGGGGTCATCAATAGATAAAGGTAACAGCGCCAAAAAAACCCGCCGGCTTGCGCGCGGCGGGTTCAAGAACAGCAAGGAAAAGCCGTCAGACTCAGGCGGCAACCACCTCTTCCACGCACAGCTTGAGGTTGGCATGGCGCCCATGCAGCTGCGAATGGATCAGCTCGCTGCGCTCTTCGAGCAGGTCGAACACCGCATCCTTCGACAGCACGTATTCGTCCATCAGGGTGTCCTTGAGCGACTCGATCACCAGCTTGTAGTCGCGGATCGCGTTCAGGGTGTAGCTGTACAGCTCATCGGCCTTTTCCTCGACCAGGCGCAGCGTGTGCTCGCCGCCCAGCTCTTTCGACAGCTGGCTGTAGTCGAGCTTCGAGCGCGAGTACATCGACAGGCGGCCGACCATCAGGTTGAGCATCTTGGTGATCTTCTCGATGTCGTTCTGGCTGCCCACCGAGATGCCGCGCGGACCATAGAACAGCTCTTCCGCCGCCACGCCGCCGTACAGGCCGATCACGTCGCGCTCGAGCTCCTCCAGGGTGCGCAGCGACATGTCCTCGCCCGACTGCAGCACATAGCCCAGCGCGCCGATCTTCGACACCGCTTCGGTGCTGATCTTCAGCAGGTGCGACTTTTCCTTCACTTCGGCCAGGGTCATGCCGGCACGCAGGTAAGGGTCGATCTGCATGAAGAAGTGACCCAGTTCGTGCAGGGCGATGCGCTCGCGCTGCCTGGTCTTCTCGGCGGTGGTGGCGCGGTCGGTCAGGCCGATGGTGGCGCGCTCGTAGGCACGGAACAGCAGGTTGGTATTGATGATCGTCTTTTCCTGGATCGACAGCATGCTGGCGCGCTCGACCACGGTTTCCAGCAGCGCGGGGCTCAGGTTCTGGGTGATTTCCGCGACCTGGTCCAGGTTGGTATCGGTCCAGTCGACCAGGCCGTCCTTCTTGCGCGCCAGGAAACTGCGCAGCAATTCCTTGCGCTCGCCCTTGTTCGGCAGGCGGAAGTTGATCTTCACCGAGAAGCGGCGCAGCATCGCTTCGTCCATCTCGGTGTTCGAGTCGTCGAAGTTGGAGGCGACCACCCAGATCACGCCCTGGCCCTTGTCGCTCTTCACGCCGTCCAGCAGGCCCAGCAGGGTGTTGGCGGTGTCGTCTTCCCACTTCTTTTCGCTGCGGCCGCGCGGCATGAACAGGCTTTGCGCTTCATCCAGGAAGATAATGCACTTGCCCTTGGCGCAAGCTTTCTTGTACAGCGCGTTCAGTGCCTTGGAGCCGCCGCCGACGTAGCCCGATTCCAGCGCCGAACCCGAGGCCGAGATCAGCGGCATGTCCAGGCGCTTGGCCAGGTAGCCGACCAGCTTGGTCTTGCCGGTACCGGCCGGACCGGTCAGCATCACGTTGAACGGCTTGTCGATGTTGTGCGACTGGTATTCGTCACGGTTGCGGATCATGTCTTCCAGGTGCAGGACTTCCTGCTTGATGTCGTCCATGCCGATCAGGTCGTCCATGCTGCCCTTGAGCTTGTCCGGGGTGATGACCGAGGCGCTGGCGCCCATGCCCGGGATGCCGAACTTCAGCAGGTAGAGCACCAGCAGCACCACGGCGATGTTCAGGCCATGGTTCTTGAAGAAGGTGCCGGTCTTCTCGAGGAAGCTTTCGCCCTCGTCCATCACGGCCTTGTGGCCGCTCAGGTAGTCGTCCTTGGCGATCGAATACGGGATCGCGTTCTTCAGCAGCACTTCGCGCTCGAGCGACAGGTGCGAGGTGCTCGGGACCTTCACCACGTGGATCGCGGCCGCGTCCTTGAACTTGTAGACGTAGCGCGGCGACTCCGACAGCGGCTTGGCGATCAGGAGGTATTCCAGGCGGCCCTTGCTGGCGGCCAGTTCGGTGATCTCGGCAATATTCTGCGAATGCACGACCGGATTCGTATCCTGCGGCACATTCGATTTCCAGATTGCCACTGCTGCGATCACGCCGAGCAGCGCCGCCAGGGCGATGCGCACATAGACATTTTTAAACGCGTTCTTGAAAGCAACTTGCAGCTGGGCGAAATTGGGCATCGTTTGATCTCTTGCTAAGTTTGGGTCGACAGCGGTACAGGTAGTGCCTGGGGGTGCCGTGCCGGCGTGGTCTCGCGGGATCGGCGTGCGGCGCATGGCGGCCGCTTCATGGCGTTACACGCCTTGTCCAAACGTGTTCGTTTGGTATTGTTTTGATGCCCGAAGGCAATGGGATAAGAAGACTATACCCGCAAAGAAAAGCGAGGTGTATACCGTGTGACGAAAAAAATGACGATCACAACGATAGTAGATCAATGAATAATGGATTCAATTGGCAAATTATCAGTAAATATTATCGAACATTTAAATTTATTTCCTTCTTTTGCTAAAACGGCATTACAAACCCGACATGAGATTGCAATAATGGCAGGGAGCGCGACGTTAATCCGCGACACTAAAAGATTCTTTGATTGAGCGCAACATGTGCTCATCTGTATGCATCCTGATGGCTTCTTTATATAAACAGCAATTCAATTGAGCGCAGCTAGTTATCCGGTTTTGCTATGCTGATGTCATTACCTGCGATTCCCGATAGATGGGGTCGCGTGGGACGGATGCAAGTCAAGGCTGGAGCACCACACGAGGAACGGCTATGAAACTTTACGCATTGGCAGCAGCGCTGGCGATTTGCCTCGGCAGTACCGCGCAGGCCGCCGTCATCGATCTCACCACCACCAACGAGGCCGCGGCACGGACGCAGCAACCGGTGCGCAACCTGTCGACCACGCAGCGCCAGGACGTCGTCTTGCCGCCCGCGAACATGTCGGAACTGCCCGAGCCGGAGGTGTTTGCGATGATGCTGCTGGGGCTGATCCTGATCGGCTACAAGGCGGGTCGCGACAGCAGCGAGAAGTTCAAGTAAGCTTGCCGGTCTTCGCCCGGGCCGTGCGCCCGGCTGGCTGTCCGCCGGGCTGTAGCACACGACGGGCGTCGCCTCAGCCCTCGTTGCACAGGGCGTGCAGTTTCATCAGCGTACTCCAGTTGCGGGACGTGGTCCCGTCCCCAAGGAGCTTGCCCAAGGACGTAGCCGCAGTGCTATCCAATATCCCTGCCGGACACCAGACATAGGCTGCGCGCTCGCCCAGCACCAGGCGTTCGCAGTCCCAGTCACGACCATCGAGCGCCGCCAGCTTGGCGCGCTGGGCGGGGTCGCCCAGCAGGAACACGATCAGCCGCGCATGGTCGGTCGCCACCTCGCGCAGGGGATTGCCGTCGACGATGGCGGCCAGTGCCGCCTGCTCCAGCACGAAGACGCGGGCCGCCACGCCCAGCTTGAGCACGAGCGCTTCCTCGATCGCCGCGGCGGCCTCCCGCGCACCCGTGCCGGTCGCGTGGAACACGACATTACCGCTGTTGAGCACGCTGCGCACACCGGTGTAGCCCAGGCCCGCGACCAGCACGCGCAGGTCGGCCATGGCGATCCGCTTGGCCCGCCCGACATTAATCCCTCGCAAGAATGCGACGTAGCGCCGGCTGTTCATGGGCGCGATCCTACCCGAGGCTTGTCCGGCGTGGCGCAGTGATACCGCACTGGGCGAGCTTTCAAAGACCTTCGTCGCGCATCGCCTGCTGCACGGCCGGGATGGCGCCGACACGCGCCTGGTAGGCCTGCAGCGCAGGCCAGTCGTTCAGGCTGAATTTGGCAAACGCGGCCCAGTTCAGCACGGTGAACAGATAGGCGTCGGCGATGCTGAACTGGCTGCCCATCAGGAATTCGCCAGCGTCGAGCTTGCCGGCCAGGTAGTCCAGCGGGCGCGCCAGCGCCGCCCAGGCCGCCAGGCGGCCCTCTTCGGTGCAGCCCGGGGTGAAGATCGGCGTGAAGCGCTTGTGCAGGTCGGTGGCGATAAAGTTCAGCCACTCCATGACCTGGTAGCGCTCGAAGCTTCCGTAGGGCGGGGCCAGGTTCGCGTCCGGCGCCTGGTCGGCGATGTACTGCAGCAAGACCGCGGCTTCGGTCAGCACCTTGCCGTCGTCCAGTTGCAGTGCCGGCACCGATCCCTTGGGATTGATGTCGCGGAAGTCGCCGCCGCCGGCGATGGCCTTGGTCTTCAGGCTGACGCGCTCGACCGTGAACGGCAGGCCGGCGGCGATCAGGGCGATATGCGGGGCCAGGGAGCAGGCGCCCGGGCTGACATACAGTTTCATGAGAATCCTTTCGTAATGGGAGCGAGCGTGTCGCGATTTGCAAGCGTACAACATTTCTCCTGCCCTGCTGTGCGGATGCCACAGTTATGCGCCTGCCCATCCGGCGCCGCATCCCCGGTGTTAAGATCGCAAAGTAATATTAGTGGACGGAAACAACTGACAGAATGAGTGGAGGAAAAATGAGCGATCGCTATGAATTGCTGCCGCTGGCGCACCTGTATCCAGGCATGGTGCTGGCCGATGCCTTGCTCGATGCGCATGGGCAGGTGCTGCTGGCGGAAGGCGTCACCCTGAGCGAGTCGACCATCGAGTCGCTGGCCAGGCACGGCATCGGCGCGGCGCCCATCCGCCGCTCGGCGCCCGTGGACCGGGCGAGCCCGGAAGCGCTCGGGAGCCGCCTGAATCACCTGTTCCGCCACAACGATCGCGACGACCATGCCGACTGGGCGACCGGGCTGTTGCGCCGCTACGTCGAGGATTACCGCCTGCGGCCCGAGGTGACGCCATGAACGGCGCCAAGCTCGACAGCGCTGACATGCTGGGCGGCGTGGACGACCTGCCTTCGCTGCCGGCCGTGGTCATGGAACTGCTCGGCAGTATCGACGAGGAAGACATCGATATCGGCGTACTGGCAAAAAAGGTCGCGAACGACCCGGCGCTGACGGCCAAGACCCTGCGCCTGGCCAACTCCTCGGCCTTTGGCCTGCAGGTCAAGGCCACCACGATCCAGCAAGCCATGACCTTCCTCGGCTTCCAGGCCACCCGTAACTTGATCACGGCTGCGGCCCTGACCGGTTGCTTCCCCACTGGCCGTTGCCCCGGCTTCAACGACAAGGCATTCTGGCGCCACTCGATCGCGACCGCCGCCTGCGCGCGCGCACTGGCACGCCGGGTGCGGTTCAATGCGGACTACGCCTTCACGGCCGGCCTGCTGCACGACATCGGGCGCCTGGTCCTGGTGGCGCGTTTTCCGGAACGCTACCAGGCGGTGCTGTCCCTGCGCGACAAGAACGACAGCGAGCTGATCGATGCCGAGCGCGCCCTGCTGGGCGCCGACCATGTCGATGCCGGCGTGGCCCTGGCCGCGCACTGGCAATTTTCAGACACCATGCGCCAGGCGATCGCTTACCACCACACGCCGGAAGCGCCCGGTGCGGGTTTCCTCGCGACGATCGTGCATGTGGCAAGCGCGGTCGTGCACGCGCTGGACCTGGCCGGCAATCCGGACGAGCTGGTGCCGCGTGTGTCGGCGGTGGCCTGGACGGCACTGGGGTTGACGGAAGAAGCGTGGCTGCAGGTCTTTCACGAGACCGAACTGCAGTACGAGGAGATGTCGGCCATCCTGATGGCCTGACGGCAGGCGCGAAAAAAAGCTGCGCCGCGAGATGCGCAGGTGGACGCGACGGGAAAAATGCGCAGGATTCGGCCGGGAGGCGCTGCGCAGGAGGAGGTCCTGGCCGGCGCGGCACTGCGCTTAGCGCGCGGTGCCGCAGCCCGCTGGCACCGAAGGCATGACAGGCGCGGCTGTCATGCCCACGGCATCAGTGGGCATAATTGCCGGTCGACGGATTGGCTTCGTTAGCTTGCTGTTGCGGTTGCTGCTGTTGCTGCTGCTGGGCTGCCGCTGCGGCCGCCGCCTGTGCTGCCTTCTCTTCTGGCTTCGGGCGGCCTTGTGCGTCCGACAGGCGATATTTGGTGCGGCGGTCGCCCATCAGGTCGCGCAGGTCGCGGATGCTCATCCCCGTCACCTCGTGCATGCGGATCAGCAGCGAGGCGCCGACCGGCAGGCGGTGGTGGCGGATCTTGCTGATGACCGGCGGCGCAACTTCGAGCATGCGCGACAGCGCGGCGTCGTTCTTCAGCTGCATTTTACCGAGCAGGATATCCAGCAGATGGTTTGGGTTGTAGCTTTCCTGCGAAGACAGAGCATGATGCTGTTGTGCCATGATGTTTACCTCGTAAGTTTGGTTAAAATAGTTCCTTTTACGAACTTTTGTTAAAGACTACATTTCGTCAACATAAGTTCCCGGACTACCCTGAGGAAATTAAACAGGTCAAGCCTGAAGAACCCCTTAAGACATGGTCCGACTTGCATGCCCCCGCGTACCCTCTCCGCATGCGGACTTGTCTTTCAAACAAATTATCAGGCTCATACGTCCACAGTACATCCGAGCGGCGCATGTGACTCATTGTCGGAAATCAAGCTATCGTGCGGAAAGCTTGTCACATAGGCATTTCAGCACATGGGGATTATTTGTGGCGCACGCAAGAGATTTCCGCAATAAATTTTCCTAGTTAGAAGTTACGCAGAAGCCGTTGATTTACAAGAAGAAATACTGCATTCCTGTATGACTCATTTCAAGCTTCCGCTTCATTTTAACCGAACTCGACATTTAACAATCTGAGCAGCTTTGCAACGACTTTAGGTTAAGAAACTTATCGTTCCGGATGGCACCAAAATGGGGCGCGCACAGCGCGGTCTCCGGGCCGGTCCCCGATTTACGCTAAACTGAATGCCTGTTTTGCCAAAGCATCAGCTCCTTTCTCACCACAGCACTCCATGCAGAAAAAAGTTTTCATCAAGACCTTCGGCTGCCAGATGAACGAATACGATTCGGACAAGATGGCGGACGTCCTCGGCGCCTCCGAGGGACTGGTCCGTACCGACTCGCCGGAAGACGCCGACGTCATCCTGCTCAACACCTGCTCGGTGCGCGAAAAAGCGCAAGAGAAAGTGTTCTCCGACTTGGGCCGCTTCAAGGCGCTCAAGCGCGACAAGCCGGAGCTGGTGATCGGCGTCGGTGGTTGCGTGGCCTCGCAGGAAGGGGAAGCCATCGTCAGGCGCGCCCCGCATGTGGATGTGGTATTCGGTCCGCAGACCCTGCACCGCCTGCCGCAACTGATCCGCGAACGGCGCAGCAGCGGCGCGGCCCAGGTCGACATCAGCTTTCCCGAAATCGAGAAATTCGACCACTTGCCGCCTGCCAAGGTCGAAGGCCCGGTGGCCTATGTCTCGATCATGGAAGGCTGCAGCAAATATTGCAGCTACTGCGTGGTGCCCTATACCCGCGGCGAAGAAGTCTCGCGTCCCTTCGAGGACGTGCTGACCGAGTGCGCCGGCCTGGCCGCCCAGGGGGTCAAGGAAATCATGCTGCTGGGCCAGAACGTGAATGCCTACCGCGGCCTGATCAAGCTGGACGGCGTATCGGCTGACATGCCCGGCGGCGAGGCAGCCGCGGGCTCGGCCGATTTTGCCCTGCTGCTGGAATACATCGCCGACATCCCCGGCATCGAGCGCCTGCGCTACGTCACCAGCCACCCGAAGGAATTCACCCAGCGCCTGATCGACGCCTACGCGAAGATCCCGCAGCTGGTGAACCACATTTATCTGCCGGTGCAGCATGGCTCGGACCGCGTGCTGGGCGCCATGAAGCGCGGCTACACGGCGCTCGAATACAAGTCGATCATCCGCCGTATCCGCGCGGTGCGCCCGGAAATGGCCTTCTCGTCCGACTTCATCGTCGGCTTCCCCGGCGAAACCGATGCCGACTTCGACGCCATGATGAAACTGGTCGAGGACGTCGGTTTCGACAACAGCTTCAGCTTCATCTTCAGCAAGCGCCCGGGCACCCCGGCCGCCAACCTCGACGACGACACGCCGCACGAGGTCAAGCTGGCGCGCCTGCAGCGCCTGCAGGCCCTGATCGACGCCAATACCCGCAAGTACAGCGCCGCCATGGTCGGCAGCGTGCAGCGCGTGCTGGTCGAGGGGCCGTCCAGGAAAGACCCGGAACAATTGCAGGGCCGTAGCGAAAACAACCGCGTGGTCAACTTCACGCCGGATGCGACAGGGCTGGCCCTGGTCGGCCAGCTGGTCGACGTGCGCATCGTTGCCAGCCACGACTACTTCCTTCGCGGCGAACTCGTCGCCAACTCAGATACGATTGCCAAAGCCAGTTGAAAAACACACCTACCCAGCCGTCGTACTTCATTCCCGAGCCGCTCGACAACACCCGGCTTGCACACCTGTGCGGCCCGCTCGACGAGAACCTGCGCCAGATCTCGGCCGCGCTTGACGTCACCATCTTCCGGCGCGGCGAGAAATTCATCGTCAGCGGCAGCAATGCCGAGCGTGCGGTCGAACTGCTGGAGCGCTTCTACGCGGTCGCCAACAAGGTGGTGCCGATCGAGGAAGTGCAACTGGCCCTGGTGGAGCAGCGCTCCGGCCTGAAACCCAAGTCGTTCGCGCCGGGCGAAGCCGATGCGCCCGCGCCGGCCGCCGCGAAGGACAAGGATGCGGACGAGGCGGCCGACAGCGGCGCCGCGCCGTCCGAGCTGGTCAGCCCCACCCTGAAGACCCGCCGCAGCGACCTGCGCGGCCGCACCCCGCACCAGATCCAGTACCTGAATGCCGTGCTCGAGCACGACATCAGCTTCGGCGTCGGTCCGGCCGGCACCGGCAAGACCTACCTGGCCGTGGCCTGCGCGGTCGATGCGCTGGAACGCGACGCGGTCAAGCGCATCATCCTGACCCGCCCCGCGGTGGAAGCGGGCGAGCGCCTCGGCTTCCTGCCGGGCGACCTGAGCCAGAAGGTCGACCCTTACCTGCGCCCGCTGTACGACGCCCTGTACGACCTGCTCGGCTTCGACCGCACCCAGAAACTGTTCGAGAAGCAGGTGATCGAGATCGCCCCGCTGGCCTATATGCGCGGCCGCACCCTGAACCACGCTTTCGTGATCCTGGACGAAGCCCAGAACACGACCGTCGAGCAGATGAAGATGTTCCTGACCCGCATCGGCTTCGGCAGCAAGGCCGTGATCACCGGCGACGTCACCCAGGTCGACCTGCACAAGACCCAGCGCTCCGGGCTGGTGGACGCGATCCATGTGCTGAAGAACGTGCGCGGCATCGCCTTTACCCATTTCGCGAGCGAAGACGTGGTGCGCCACCCCCTGGTGGCGCGCATCATCGACGCCTACGAGCAGAATTCCTCGATCGAGGACCTGGCTTCCCTCCCCAAACCGCTACCGACCAAACATGCAAGAAAAAAAACATAAGCTCGACCTCGAGGTCCAGTACGCCGATACCCGCCTGGAACAGGATCTGACGCAAGCCATGCTGCAGCGCTGGGTCGAAGCCGCCCTGCTCGGGCCGGCCGAACTGTCGATCCGCTTCGTCGATGCCGAGGAAGGCCAGGCCTTGAACCGCCAGTACCGCGGCAAGGACTACGCGACCAACGTGCTCACCTTCGCCTACAACGAAGGCGAGGAACTGGGCGAGGACGATCCGACCCAGGCCGACATCGTCCTGTGCACCGACATCCTGCAGCGCGAGGCCGAAGAACAGGGCAAGACGGTCGAGGAACACGCGGCCCACCTGGTGGTGCACGGCGTGCTGCACGCCCAGGGCTACGACCACGAGCACGACGAAGAGGCCGAGGAAATGGAACAGTTCGAGCGCGACATCATGGAAGTGCTCGGCTATCCGGACCCGTATTCGGAATAAACGGTAGGGTGGTCGGCTCTGCCGACCGCGCGTTCGACTAACGGAAGCTTTGTCGAAACGCAAGCGCGGCCTGGACGCGCGGTCGGCAGAGCGCGATCTGCCCCACAGGACCAGCCCCCCCCTACGTCGTTCTCTACATCAACATGCCGCCAACGGCGCGCATTGTGGCCCATCCGCCCTTTTGGTGTATCCTATACCCATCGCAACAACGGCTACACGCCAACTATGCCCGAGTATCCCAGTGACGTCCGATCGGACGCCAAACCCCACCGGTCGCTGTTCGAACGGCTGACCGCACTGATTTCCCCCGAGCCTGAAAACCGCGCAGAACTGCTCGAAGTCCTGCACGAAGCCCACGAGCGCAACCTGATCGACGCCGACGCACTCTCGATGATCGAGGGGGTGTTCCAGGTCTCCGACCTGTCCGTGCGCGACATCATGGTGCCGCGTTCGCAAATGGACGTGATCGACATCACCGATCCGATCGAGGAGTGGCTGCCGATCGTGCTCGAGACCCAGCACTCGCGCTTCCCCGCCATCGAGGGCGAGCGCGACAAGGTGGTCGGCATCCTGCTGGCCAAGGACCTGCTGCGTTACTACGCCGGGGAATCCTTCGACGTGCGCAAGATGCTGCGCCCGGCGATCTTCATCCCGGAATCGAAGCGCCTGAACGTGCTGCTGCGCGACTTCCGCGCCAACCACAACCACATGGCCATCGTCGTCGACGAATACAGCGGCGTGGCCGGCCTGATCACCATCGAGGACGTGCTCGAGCAGATCGTCGGCGACATCGACGACGAGTACGACGTCGACGAGGACGAAGACAACGTCCTGTCGATCAAAGAGGGCCATCTCGGCCCGCGCTGGCGCGTCAAGGCCCTGACCGAGATCGAGCAGTTCAACGAAGAGGTCGGCGCCGACCTGCCCGAGATCGATGCCGACACCATCGGCGGCCTGGTGGCCAGCCACCTCGGGCGCATGCCGCACAAGGGCGAGGTGTTCGACCTCCAGAACCTGCGCTTCGAAGTGCTGCGCGCCGACGCGCGCCAGATCCACGTGCTGCTGGTCGAGAAGCTGCCGCTGGCCGAAGACCACCACGACTGATGCTGCGCCGCCGTTCGACGTCCACGACCGCACCTGATCCCAGCCTGCGCGGCGCCAGGCCTTCCCCGAAGGCCCTGGTCCTGATGGCGCTGGCCGGCGCCAGTTCCCTGCTGTCCTTCCAGCCCTTCGGCTGGTGGCCGCTGCAGTTCCTCTCCCTCGCCTGTTTTTTCTACCAGGTCGGCATGGGCACCTCGGTCCGCCGCGGCACCTGGCTCGGCTGGGCCTTCGGCTTCGGCTGGTCGGTGGCGGGCATGCACTGGCTGTACATCGCCATCACCCGCTTCGGCGGCCTGCCCGCCATCCTCGGCGCGATCGCGATCGCCCTGCTCGGCCTGTACATGGGCCTGTTCGGCGCCTTCGCCGGCGCCGCCGCCAGCTGGCTGCGCCGCACCTGGTCGCTGCCGGTGGCCGCCTTCGTGCTGCTGGTGCTGCCCGCCACATGGGGCGTGTCGGAATGGATGCGCGGCTGGGTCTTCACCGGCTTTCCGTGGGCGGCGTCGGGCTATGCGCACAACGTCTCGCCACTGGCCGGCTATGCGCCGATCCTCGGCGTCTACGGCGTCGGGGTGCTGGCCGCCCTGGGCGCCGGCTGTATCGTGATGCTGACCCAGCGCGGTCGCTGGCGCTGGCCGGCATTGAGCCTGTTCGCGGCCGTGATGATGGGCGGCTTCGCCCTCAAGTTCGTCGCATGGACCCATGAGGTAGGCCAGCCCTTGAGCGTGCGCCTGCTGCAGGGCGACGTGAAGCAGGACCAGAAGTTCGACGCCGCCTATTTGTACGACATCATCGGGCGCTACCAGGCGATGATCACGGCGGCCCCGGCCGACCTGATCGCCACGCCCGAGACCGCGATTCCGGTCGCGCCGCAACAGCTGCCCGAAGGCTACCTCGCATCCCTGCAGGGCTTCGCGGCGCAGACGCGCAGCCACCTGATGATCGGCATCCCGATGATCGACAGCCCGACGCAGTACGGCAACAGCGTGATCGCCTTCGGCCCGGGCTCGCCTGCCTACCGCTACGACAAGCACCACCTGGTGCCCTTCGGCGAATTCATTCCACCGGGCTTTCGCTGGTTCACCGACCTGATGCACATTCCGCTGGGCGACCAGACCCGCGGCCCGGCGCTGCAGGCGCCGTTCCCGGTGAAGGACCAGCTGGTGCTGCCGAATATCTGCTACGAGGACGCCTTCGGCGAAGAGATCGCAGCCCAGCTGCGCAATGCGCCGCGTCCAGCCACCTTGTTGCTGAACGTGTCGAACCTGGCCTGGTATGGCGATTCGGTGGCGATCCCGCAGCACCTGCAGATCTCGCAGATGCGCGCGATCGAGACCGGCCGCCCGATGCTGCGTTCGACCAACAACGGCGCCACCGCCGTGATCGACGGCCGCGGCAATGTGCTGCAGCGCCTGCCCTTCTACGAGCGCGGCGTGCTGGCCGCCACCGTGCGCGGCACCGAAGGGTTCACGCCCTATATCCGCTTCGGCAACCTGGCTTTCCTGGCGCTCGGCGGCCTGATGCTGCTCGGCGCGTGGTTCGCCGGCCGCCGCTATCGCCACCGGGGTTCGTAGGGTGGACGGCTTCGCCGTCCGCGCGTTCAAATATCGAATGCGCTGTCACAACGCGACCGTGAGTTGAACGCGCGGGCGGGACACCCGCCCTACGAAAAACCGATCTAATCTTAATGCTGAGTTGAATCGCTCCCCAGAGGACCGGTAAAACTTAGTAGAATTGGTCATTTGGCAAATTACCGTGACCGCGGCATGAAGGCCGCGGCACCCACCCCATGCTCACATTCCAACAAATCATCCTCACCCTGCAGACCTACTGGGACAAGCAGGGTTGCGCACTGCTGCAGCCGTACGACATGGAAGTCGGCGCAGGCACCTTCCACACCGGCACCTTCCTGCGCGCGATCGGCCCGGAGCCGTGGCGCGCGGCCTACGTGCAGCCTTCGCGCCGCCCGAAGGATGGCCGCTACGGCGAGAACCCGAACCGCCTGCAGCACTACTACCAGTACCAGGTGGTGCTCAAGCCGGCGCCGGAAAACATCCTCGACCTCTACCTCGGCTCGCTCGAGGCGCTGGGCCTGGACCTGAAGAAGAACGACGTGCGTTTTGTGGAAGACGACTGGGAAAGCCCGACCCTGGGCGCCTGGGGCCTGGGCTGGGAAGTCTGGCTGAACGGCATGGAAGTCACCCAGTTCACCTACTTCCAGCAAGTCGGCGGCCTCGATTGCAAGCCGGTGCTGGGCGAGATCACCTACGGCATCGAGCGCCTGGCGATGTACCTGCAGGGCGTCGAGAACGTCTACGATCTGGTCTGGACCGAGTGGGAAGAAAACGGACAGAAGAAGACGCTGAGCTACGGCGACGTCTTCCACCAGAACGAAGTCGAGCAGTCGACCTACAACTTCGAGCACGCCAATACCGACCTGCTGTTCCAGGCCTTCTCGAATCACGAGGCCGAGGCCAAGCGCCTGGTCGAACTGCAGCTGACGCTGCCGGCCTACGAACAGATCATGAAAGCTTCGCACAGCTTCAACATGCTGGACGCGCGCGGCGCCATCTCGGTGACCGAACGCGCCGCCTACATCGGCCGCGTGCGCACCCTGTCGCGCCTGGTCGCCCAGGCCTACTACGATTCGCGCGAGAAGCTCGGCTTCCCGATGCTTCCTGGCGCCGACAAGGCAGCAGCCTGATTGAAAAGAATAGAACAGATGATGAACCAGACTCTCCTCGTCGAAATCCAGACCGAAGAACTGCCGCCGAAAGCGCTCGTCAAGCTCGGCGCCGCCTTTGCCAACGGCATCGCCAATGGCCTGAAGGCGCGCGACTTCCTTGAGGCCGACAGCGTCGCCACCGCCCACGCCACGCCGCGCCGCCTGGCGGTCACGATCACCAATGTGCGCGCCACCTCGCCCGACAAGTCCATTCGCGAAAAGGTGCTGCCGGTCTCGGTCGCGCTGGACAAGGAAGGCAAGCCGTCCGCCCCGCTGGCCAAGAAGCTGGCCGCGCTGGGCTTCCCCGACCTGCAGATCGGCGACCTGGAACGCGCCCAGGACGGCAAGGCCGAATCCTTCTTCTACACCTACACCGCCAGCGGCAGCCAGCTGGCCGGCGCCCTGCAGGACGTCCTGCAGGAGACCGTCGCCAAGCTGCCGATCCCGAAAGTCATGAGCTACCAGCGGCCGGGCGGCGAGACCGTCCACTTCGTGCGTCCGGTACACCTGCTGCTGGCCCTGCACGGCGAGCAGGTGCTGCCCTTGTCGCTGCTCGGCCTGGAGGCCGGCCGCCAGACCATGGGCCACCGCTTCCTGTCGCACGGCCAGCCGATCGCCATCCTGCACGCGGACAACTACGCCGCCGTGCTCGAAAGCGAAGGCAAGGTGCTGTCGAGCGCAGAGGCGCGCAAGGAAAGCATTCGCAAGCAGCTGCTCGACAAGGCCGGCGCCGACCAGGTGCTGATGCCGGAATCGCTGCTCGACGAAGTGGCCGCGCTGGTCGAATGGCCGGTGGTGTACGAATGCCGCTTCGAGGAAGAATTCCTGGCGGTGCCGCAGGAATGCCTGATCCTGACGATGCAGACCAACCAGAAGTACTTCGCGCTGACGGACAGCACCGGCAAGCTGCGCTCGCGCTTCCTGATCGTGTCGAACCTGGAGACCGACGACCCGTCGGCGATCGTCGGCGGCAACGAGCGCGTGGTGCGCCCACGCCTGTCGGACGCCAAGTTCTTCTTCGAGCAGGACAAGAAGAAGACGCTCGAATCGCGCCTGCCGCAACTGGCCAACGTGGTCTACCACAACAAGCTGGGCACCCAGCTCGCGCGCACCGAGCGCGTCATGAGCCTGGCCGCGGCGATTGCGCGCCGCCTCGGCTTCGACGTGGCGCTGGCCGAGCGCGGCGCGCGCCTGGCCAAGGCCGACCTGCTGACCGACATGGTGGGCGAGTTCCCGGAACTGCAGGGCATCATGGGCACCTACTACGCGCGCCACGACGGCGAGCACGAGGAAATCGCCCTGGCCGCCTCCGAACACTACCAGCCGCGCTTCGCCGGCGACGCCCTGCCGTCGACCGATACCGGCCTGGCGGTGGCGCTGGCCGACAAGCTGGAAACCCTGGTCGGGATCTGGGGCATCGGCCTGCAGCCGACCGGCGAGAAGGACCCGTTCGCGTTGCGCCGCCATGCCCTGGGCGTGATGCGCATGCTGGTCGAGAAGCGCCTGCCGCTGTCCTTGCGGGACCTGGTCAACGACGCCTGCGCGCTGTTCGAAGGCCAGGCTGCCTTCAAAGAGGCGCGCGGCGACATCATCGCCTTCATGCTCGACCGCCTGCGCGGCATGCTGCGCGAGCGCGGTTTCTCGCCGAACGAGGTCGAGGCCGTGCTGGCCCAGAACCCGGACCGCGTCGACGACGTCGTCCAGCGCCTGGAAGCGGTGCAGGCCTTCGCCGCCCTGCCGGAATCAAGCTCGCTGGCAGCCGCCAACAAGCGCATCACCAACATCCTCAAGAAGAACGAGGACGCCCTGCCGCAGGACGCCGCGCTCAAGCAGGAATTGCTGGTCGAGCCGGCGGAAAGCGCGCTGGCCGCGAAGATGAAGCTGCTCGAGGGCGAGGTCACCAGCGCCTTCGAACGCAGCGACTTCACCGGCGCGCTCAAGACGCTGGCGCTGATGAAGGAAGAAGTCGACGCCTTCTTCAATGACGTGATGGTGATGGCCGAGGATGTCGCCCTGCGCAACAACCGCCTGGCGCTGCTGTCGCAGCTGCACGGCATGATGAACCGCGTGGCCGACATCTCGAAACTCGCCGCCTGACGCCTTGAAAGTAGTGCTATGAAACTCATCATCCTCGACCGGGATGGGGTCATCAACCAGGATTCGCCGGACTTCATCAAGTCGCCGGCGGAATGGATCCCGATTCCCGGTTCGCTGGAAGCGATCGCCCGCCTGAACCAGGCGGGCTACCGGGTCGTGATCGCCTCGAACCAGTCGGGCATCGCGCGCGAACTGTTCGACATCACGACCCTGAACGCGATCCACCAGAAACTGCATGCCAGCGCCCAGCTGGTGGGCGCCGACATCGACGCCATCTTCTTCTGCCCGCATGCGGCGGCCGACAACTGCGACTGCCGCAAGCCCAAGGCCGGCATGTTCGAGGAGATCAGCAAGCGCTTCAAGCTGAGCCTGAAAGGCGTGCCGACCGTGGGCGACTCGCTGCGCGACCTGCAGGCCGGCTTCATCATGGGTTGCGTGCCCTACCTGGTCCTGACCGGGAAAGGCGAGAAGACCCAGCAGACCGGCGGCCTGCCGCCCGGCACCCAGGTGTACCCCGACCTCGCCTCGATGGTGAACGCCTTCCTCAAGACCGCGGCACAGCGGCCTGACTGATAAAAGACCAACACTAGATTATTGTCCGGAGCCCCTTTGCGTAATTTCAGCCTGTTCCTGCGTTCCCTCCTCTTCAAGATCGTGATGATCGTGGCCACCGTGGTGTGGGCCTGCGTATGCTTCCTGGCGGCGCCACTGCCCTACAACAAACGCTTCTGGGTGACCTCGCGCTGGAACGTCTTCATCATCTGGTGCGCAAAGGTGATCTGCGGGATCCGCTACGAATTCAAGGGCTACGAGAACCTGCCGGACGCGCCGGCCATCGTGCTGTCGAAGCACCAGTCGGCCTGGGAGACTATCTTCCTGCTGCCGAACCTCACCCGGCCGCTGGTCTACGTCTTCAAGAAAGAGATCCTCTACATTCCCTTCTTCGGCTGGGGCATGGCGCTGCTGCGCATGATCCCGATCGACCGCAAGCAAGGCAAGAATGCGTTCGCCCACGTGGTCCGACACGGCAAGCGCCGCCTCGCCGACGGCCAGTGGATCATCATGTTCCCGGAGGGGACCCGCATCCCGGTGGGCCAGAAGGGCAAGTACAAGAGCGGCGGTACGCGCCTGGCTGTCGAAACCCAAACGGTGGTCGTGCCGATCGCGCATAATTCAGGTGAGTGCTGGCCGAAGAATTCGTTCATCAAGCGCCCGGGCCTGATCACGGTCTCGATCGGCAAACCGATTTCGCCAGAAAACCACACCCCCGACAGCATGATGCAAGAGGTCGAAAATTGGATAGAATCCGAAATGCGCGTTATCTCGCCCCACGTCTACAAAGGTGGCTGAGCGACGTCAGCGCCCAGATCAGGAATTCGAAACCGCAGCACGACATGAGCTCCTCCAAGGTCGACGGGCACCAGCTGGAACTGTTTGCACAGGATTTTTTCGCGGCGCTCAGGCCCTCGGATAAACCGGCGCCACCCTCCCAGCCTCTCTTCAAGGCGCCGCCTCCGGCGCCGCGCCACCTGATACCCGTCCCGCCGGTCGCGGCGGGCGATCCGCCGCTCCAGCGCATCGTCCTCGGGTCCCATACCGTCGATTACGCCCTGCGGCGCTCGTCGCGCCGTTCGATCGGCTTCATGATCGACGACGACGGCCTGCGCGTGACGGCGCCGCGCCGCTGCAGCCAGGCCGATATCGACAACGCCATCCGCGCCAAGCAGCGCTGGATCCTGACCAAGCTGCTCGAACGCGGCGAACGCCGCGTCAAGCAGCAGGAGCGCCCGCCGGTCGAGTGGAAGGATGGCGCGCGCCTGCCCTACCTGGGCGGCGAGATCACGCTGCGGCTCGAGGAAGCCGCGCGCAGCCACTGCCAGTTCGACGCTGCCGGCCGCGAGCTCTGGATCGGTGTCGTACCCGGCCTGTCGGAATGGCAGCTGAAGGAGCGCGTCAAGCTGTGGTTCCAGTCCGAGGCACGAAAGCTGTTCCAGGAGCGCCTGGCGTTCTTCGCGCCGCAGCTGAACGTGCGCTACGAAGCCTTCGCGCTGTCCTCGGCGGGCACGCGCTGGGGTTCGTGCACGATCGAAGGGAATATCCGGCTGAACTGGCGCCTGATCCACTATCCCGCCTCCCTGGTGGACTATGTGGTGGTGCACGAACTGGCGCACCTGCGCGAGATGAACCACAGCCCGCGCTTCTGGGCGGCGGTGGGCGAGGTGTATCCGGATTACGATGGGGCGCGGTTGGCGCTCAAGAAGCGCTCGCACGAGATGCCGGTGCTGTTTGCGGATTGAGCCGCGGCGGATGATTTGCTGCTAACCGTAGGGTGGGCAGGTTTCCTGCCCACGCGTCCAAATCACGGTGGATCGTCGAGCGCGGCATTTCAGCTGCTCGCTATCACCGCGTGGGCGGGAGGACCCGCCCACCCTACAACAGCGCATCGCGGCGCGCCGCCGCCAATTCTTTCATCGCGCCCGTCTGCGCATCCGACAGCGCCCGGTACGGAATCGGCAGCGTGCCGCGCTTGAGTACCATCATGAAGCCGCGCGGATTGAGCCGCGGCGGATGATTTGCTGCTAGCCGTAGGGTGGGCAGGTTTCCTGCCCACGCGTCCAAATCACGGTGGATCGTCGAGCGCGGCATGTCAGCTGCTCACGATCACCGCGTGGGCGGGAGGACCCGCCCACCCTACAACAGCGCATCGCGGCGCGCCGCCGCCAATTCTTTCATCGCGCCCGTCTGCGCATCCGACAGCGCCCGGTACGGAATCGGCAAGGTGCCGCGCTTGAGCACCATCATGAAGCCGCGCGGATAGGTGCGCACGCCGATCACGTCCTCCCATCCGATCAGGGTCACGCCGCCGCTGGTACGCACGATGCCGTGCTGGTCGATGGTGAATTCGTAGGTGCGCCGTCCGCGCCCGAGCATGATGAAATGGAGGGCCGCGCCGAGCGTGCTTTTCAAACGCAGGTAGAGGCTGGCAGGCCAGCGGATGCGGCGGCGGCGGATCAGGAAGCCGGCATGCTGCCACATGAAGCTCGTGTATTCGCCCAGCGTGTAGCGTACGAAGAAATGCAATTCGGATAAGGGCAAGAGAGGGGCCGCGGACACGGTGGCCGCCGCTACGGGACCCGGGCCGTCTGCCGTGCCGGCGTTGGCATGCATGTGCAGCACATTGTCGTCGGCCTGCTGCTGGAGCAGCGATGCAACAGGTTTCCCGCTACGCATTCCATTGCCAGACGGTCTCGGGTGATTAAACGACAACATTGCGCATCCCCTGGTTATTATCCGAGCTCGAAACGGAATGGTAACAAAACCTACCGGATCAGGCGTCGCAGGAGTTCAACAGTGCGCAGGGTGGCGCCGCGGTGGCGGCCTGCGAAGGCCAGCGCGTGCGCGCCCATGCCGGCACGCGCGCCATCGTCCTCGAGCAGGCGCAGCGCCGCCGCGACCAGGGCGTCGGCGTCCGCCACGCGCAGGGCCGCGCCGTCCGCCACCGCTTCGTCGGTGGCCTGGGCGAAATTGAAGGTGTGCTGGCCCACCAGCACCGGCTTGCCGAGCGCGCAGGCCTCGATCAGGTTCTGCCCGCCCAGCGGCATCAGGCTGCCGCCGACGAAGGCGCAGTCGCAGGCGGCGTAGTAGGCGAACATCTCGCCCATCGAATCGCCCAGCAGGACCTCGGCCCCGCCCAGTCCGTCACCCGCACCGGCGTCGAGCCGCGAACGGCGCTGCACCGCCAGGCCGCGCGCCGCAGCCAGCTTCTCGACCTCGTCGAATCGCTGCGGATGGCGCGGCACGATGGCCAGCAGCGCCCCCGCCGGCTTGTCGGCCACGCGCTGCCAGGCGTCCAGGATCAGCGTCTCCTCGCCCTCGCGCGTGCTGGCGCACAGGAACACCGGGCGCTCGCCGCACTGCGCGCGCAGCCAGGCGCCCTTCTCCAGCGCGGACTGCGGCGGCACCACGTCGAACTTGATGCTGCCGGTGACCGCCACCTGGGGCGCGCCGAGCGAACGGATGCGGTCCGCATCGGCCTCGGTCTGCGCCGCCACCAGCGCGATCGCGCCGGCCGCGTCCAGCATCAGGGCGCCCATCTTGCGCCCGCGCCGCAGCGAACGCTCCGACAGGCGCGCGTTCACCAGCGCCACCGGCACCGCGCGGCGTGCGCAGCCGGCGACCAGGTTCGGCCACACCTCGGTCTCCATCAGGATGCACACGCGCGGCTGGAAGCGGCCCAGGAAGCGCGCCACCATGAACCCGGTGTCGTAAGGCAGGTAGGACTGCAGCACGCGGTCGCCGTGGTGGCCGAACAGCGACTTGCCGGTGGCGCGCCCGGTCGGCGTCATGTGGGTGAGCAGGATGCGCGCATCCGGATATTCCTCCAGCAGCGCCTCGACCAAGGGCTCGGCGGCGCGGGTCTCGCCGACCGAGACGGCATGCACCCACAGCGTCGGGCGCGCAGAGGCCGGCGCGTCCGGAAAGCCCAGGCGCTCGGCCCAGTGGGCGCGGTAGCCGGGCTCCTTGCGTCCGCGCCACCACAGGCGCCCCAGCACCAGCGGCAGCGCCAGCCACCAGGCCAGCGAGTACAGCAGACGGTTCATGGCGCCACCTTCACCGCGCGTCCAGCAGGCGGCGCGCAGCGGCGATGACCTCGGGCGCCGGCGGCGGCGCTTGGATGTCGCCCAGGTTGACGATCTTGTCCGACCAGTTGCCCTCGGTCTTCCACTTCGGGGAGTCGCAGTAGATCTCGACCGTGGGACGCACGAAGGCGGCCGCGATGTGGGTCAGGCCGGTGTCCACGCCGACCGCCAGCCGCGCGTGCCGGGCCAGCGCCACCGCGTCCATCATCGACAGTTTCGGCAGCACGCGCGCGTTCGGCAGGCCGGCGGCAAGCAGCTCGGCTTCCTGCAATTCGCCGGGCGAGCCCCAGGGCAGCAGCACCGGCATCGGCGCCAGCGCGCGGCCGAGTGCGATCCAGTTCTCGCGCGACCACTTCTTGGCCTCGCGCGCGGTGCCGTGGAAGAACACGGCGTAGTCCTCGGGCGGCAGGAAGCCCGGCCGCGAGCCCGCTTCCGGCGCAGGCAGCCCGAAGTCGGGCGGACAGTCGACCGCGTAGCCGAGCGCCGCGCCGGCCACCATGCGGCCGCGCGCCACCGCGTGGGTGCGCGGGTCCAGCGGGATGCTGTGGGTGTGGAAGATGCGCGAGATGCCTTCGTAGCCCGAGCCTTCGCTGCCGTTGGCCAGGCCGACCTTGCGCCCTCCCCGCACGGTGCGCGCCGCGCCCATGATGATGCCGGTCTTGAGCAGGCCCTGGGTATCGAACACGACATCGTATTCTTCTTCGCGCAGGGTAGCGAAGAAGGCTTTGATCTCGGCCCGGGTCTCCGCCTTGCCGAGGCTCTTGCGCCAGCGGCGCAGCGCCCACGGAATGATTTTACGGACGTGCGGGTTCAGGCGCACCAGGCTGGTATAGCCTTCTTCCACCACCCAGTCGATGGTGGCGCCCGGGTGGTGGCGCAGGATGTCGGCCACCATCGGCAGGTTGTGCAGCACGTCGCCCAGCGACGATACGCGCACCAGCAAAATCTTCACGCGGACTCGCTTAGAAAGGCAGTTCGGCGTCCGGCTTGGCGGCCAGGATCACCTCTTTGAATTCGGCCTGGATGCGGGCCAGCGCCTCCGGGTTCTCGCCCTCGAACCGCAGCACCACCACCGGGGTCGTGTTCGAGGAACGGGCCAGGCCGAAGCCGTCCGGGTATTCCACGCGCAGGCCGTCGATGCCGTTGATTTTCTCGGAGCTCGGGAAGCTGGCGTTGGCGCGCAGGCTGTCGATCAGGGCGAAGTTCTCGCCTTCCTTCAGGTGCAGGTGCAGTTCCGGGGTGCTGCTGGCGATCGGCAGGCTGTTGAGCAGGGCCGACGGGTCCTGCTCCCTGGTCAGGATCTCGAGCATGCGCGCGCCGGCGTACAGGCCGTCGTCGAAGCCGTACCAGCGGTCCTTGAAGAAGATGTGGCCGCTCATTTCGCCGCCCAGCGGGGCGCCGGTTTCCTTCAGCTTGGCCTTGACCAGCGAGTGGCCGGTCTTCCACATCAGCGGGCGGCCGCCGGCTTGTTCGATCCACGGGGCGAGGTGGCGGGTGCACTTGACGTCGTACAGGATCTCGGCGCCCGGGTTGCGCGACAGGACATCGCTGGCGAACAGCATCATCTGGCGATCCGGGAAGATGATCTGGCCATCCTTGGTGACGATGCCCAGGCGGTCGCCGTCGCCATCGAAGGCCAGGCCGATCTCGGCGTCGGTGTCCTGCAGCGCCTTGATCAGGTCCTGCAGGTTTTCCGGATGCGCCGGGTCCGGATGGTGGTTCGGGAAGTGGCCGTCCACCTCGCAGAACAGTTCGACCACCTCGCAGCCCATGCCGCGGAACAAAGCCGGGGCGAAGGCGCCGGCCACGCCGTTGCCGCAGTCGACCGCGATCTTGATCGGGCGTGCGATCTTGACGTCGCCGATGATGCGCTCGAGGTAGGCCTGGCGGATGTCGTGGGTGCCGTAGCCGCCGCGCTGCCCGGCCACCTTGCCGTCGCCGCTGTCGATATGGGCCGCGATGCTGTCGTGCAGGCCAAGGATGGCGTCGCCGTAGATCGCTTCGCCGGCCATCACCATCTTGAAGCCGTTGTAGTCCGGCGGATTGTGGCTGCCGGTGACCATGATGCCCGAGCGGGTGTCGAGCACATTGGTGGCGAAATAGACCATCGGGGTGGCGACCATGCCGAGATCGATCACGTCCACGCCGGCATCGCGCAGACCTTCGCCCAGTGCGGCGGCCAGGCCCGGGCCCGACAGGCGGCCGTCGCGGCCGATCACGACCTTGCGCTCCCCTTTCGCCAGCGCGGCGGCGCCGAATGCGCGGCCGATATGGCGAGCGATGCCCTCGTCCAGCGTCTTGTCGATAACGCCGCGAATGTCATAAGCCTTGAAGATCGTTTTCGAGAGAGCGAGCATGGTTTCCTTGGAAAGCTGGGGGCGCGGGCATGCGAAGGCAGCCTGGGACGCGGCAGCGCCGGCGCCGAATGATCGGGATGATAATCAAGAAAGCAAAACGCGCTTCCTTGAAGGAATGACAAATGCGAGTATTGTAGCGGCAAGCGGCGTCCTGTGGGAATCGGACGGACCGCTTGCGCAAGTGGCGCAGCTGATGCGAATGGCGCCGGGACCGGCACAGCCGGTCACGCGTGACAAGGCCCGGCGACTTACCGGGCGCGGCCAGGCGCTGCCAGACTCAGACGCGCAGCTTGTCGAGCGACTTGCCGCCTTCGACCCATTCCTTGACCCACTTCGGCTGGCGGCCACGGCCGGTCCATTGCTGCGAAGCATCGTCTGGATGGCGATAGCGCACGGCCACGGTCGTGCCCTTGCCCGCGTTGCCCTTGGCGCCACCGCGACCGCCGGTCGCCAGCAGGTCCTTGAGGGGTACGCCAACGCTTTGCGCGATCGCCAGAATCTGTTCGCGCGCCTTTTGCACTTCCTGTGCTTCGCGCGACTTCATTTCCTGCTTGATTTGTTCCTGCAGGTTGCGCAAATCGCCTACGGACATATTAGACAGATCCATCTTTATTCCCTCGTGAGTGAAAGGTTGAAACCGGAACGCCCAACAAAACCTTCATTGCCGCGTTGTATCGTGATGCGGTACCAGTGTACTGCCTTCGACGATACTGCCTGCCCCGAGGGCTTTGTCAGACACTCCAAGCTTGAAACAGCAAGGCGAGATACTCACCAAATGTCGCAATATACTAACATTAATATCTTAATTCCGCTTTTTCTTGTGAAGAAAAAGCCAGCGCGGCGACTTAAATCGAACAATACGCGCATATAACCAGAGGTAACTGATTATAAACAACAAACTGAAGAAGATCAGCACACTCGTGTTTTTCCAGAACACGGTGGCCGGCACGACCGCCATCAGGGAAAACAGCCATAAATATGGCGAGGTGCGCGCGTTCCTTTTCATCAGTGCACGCGCTTCGCGCGGCCCTACCGTCCATTGCACGATACGCCGGAATATCAAACTATGCAGATGAATTCCGTCGGGTAGAGCAGGTGATTTACCGCGCACGAACATGCGCCGGTAAGCGGAGAATATCGTTTCGAATGCGGGATAAATCAGCAGCAGCGCGGCATACCAGGTGGACACGCCGGGATTGCGCATCACCAGCAGCAGCGCGAGTTCGCCCAGCATGAAGCCGATCAGGTAGGCGCCGCCGTCGCCGAGGAAGATCAGGCCCACCGGATAATTCCAGATCAGGAACCCGGCGGCCGCGCCGGCCACCGCCAGCGCGGTCACCAGTACGAACATATCGTTCACCTGCAATGCCACGTAGGCCAACGACAGCAGCATGCAAATGCTGACCATGCTGGCCAGGCCGTTGAAGCCGTCGATGATGTTCACGGCATTGGCGATGCCCGCCACGGCCAGCACGGTCAGCGGCAATACGACCCAGCTCAATTGCAGCGGCAGCACGCCCCACGGCATATCGAGGCGCACCAGCTTTGCGCCGAGCAGGTAATACGCGAGCAGCGCGGCGAGCATCGTGAGCAGCAAGCGGCGCGCCGGCGAAACACGGCCGGTATAGTCTTCGACGATTCCGCCCGCCATGGCGATGCATGCGCATCCGAGCAAAGATGCGAACCACGGGCCGAGCGCCGGTTCGCGCATTGTCGAAATGGACGCGGTGAAAAGAATCGCCAGATAGATCGGCACGCCGCCGATGCGCGCAACCGGATGTGCATGGAACTTCTGCACGCCGCCATAATCGGAGTCGAGTGCCGCACCATTGCGCTTCGCATATTTAATTACCAGCAGGGTCAGCAGCGCGCAGGATACGAAACTGACGAAAAAGGAGAACATTTATTATTCTTTCGCTGCACACCCGAGTCGTTTCCGCAGGCACTCCGCGGGAAAACCACGGCACTCTTATCGTTGGAATGGTGGCCCATTGTACCGGAATAGATCAGCCGTCCCGGCTCGAGATACGCTTCTGCGCGGCGTGGTTCGACTGCATCAAATGCGCGCAGGTTCCATTGCTTGTTACCAGGCTTGACGCGCCATGCCGCGGCTCCTTTATTCCCTGCGCTGCGCCCCTGCGCGAAATCATTTAGTATCCGCAAATGCATTCGGTCTTCAGGCCACCTCCCACGCACCACTTCGATAAGAACAACATGAGAACCTACGCCATCGGCGACCTGCAGGGCTGCGCCCATGAAGCCCAACTCCTCATCGAGCGCATCCTCGGCGACGCACAGCGCCACGGGCCGGCGCAGCCGCGCATCCTGTTCGTCGGTGACCTGATCAATCGCGGTCCGGATTCGCTGACCGCGCTGCGCCGCATGAAGGCGCTGACCGAGACCAACCCGGGCCGCGTCGAAGCGCTGCTCGGCAACCACGACCTGCACCTGATCGCGGTGGCGGTCGGCGCGCAGCGCGCCGGGCGCTCCGACACACTCGACGAGATTCTGGCGGCCCCCGACCGCGATGCGCTGATCCAATGGCTGCGCCAGCGTCCGTTGGCGATGTTCGTCGACGCCCACCTGCTGGTGCATGCCGGCGTCGCGCCCGAATGGGATGCGGCGCAGACCATGGCACTGGCGCACGAGGTCGAAACCGCCCTGCGCGGCGAGGGCTGGATCGACTTCCTCGGCCAGATGTACGGAAACGAACCGAAGCAATGGGACGACAGCCTGGCGGGCATCGCGCGGCTGCGCTGCATCGTCAACGCACTGACCCGCATGCGCCTGTGCGCTCCCGACGGCAGCATGGATTTCCTGCACAAGGAAAGCGAGCGCGGACCGGAAGGCTCCGGCCTGGTGCCCTGGTTCGAGCTGCCGCAGCGCAGGACGCAGGACGTGACCGTGGTGTTCGGCCACTGGTCGGCGCTGGGGCTGGTGCTGCGGCCGAACCTGGTGGGACTCGACAGCGGCTGCGTGTGGGGCGGGAAGCTGACCGCCGTCTGCCTGGACGACCGCTCGCTGCTGCAGGTGGATTGCCCCGAGTATCGGGAGCACGGCGGTAAAAAGTAGGGTGGACGGCTTCGCCGTCCGCGCGTTCAACTATCGGATGCGTTACCACACCGTTTGCACTGGCTGCGCGCGTGGGCGGGTGACCCGCCTTTCGTGGCCCGGCCCACCCTACGGGTCTGTGGCAATACAAATGTCAGCGCTTGAGCTGGGAGAGATCGCGCACCGCGCCGCGATCGGCCGAGGTGGTCAGCGCCGCATACGCCTGCAGCGCCTGCGACACATAGCGCTCGCGCGCCACCGGCTTCCAGGCTTCGAGCCCGCGCTCTTCCATCCGGGCGCGGCGGTGCGCCAGCTCCTCGAAACTCACGCGCAGGTTGATGGTGCGCGCCGGGATGTCGATGTCGATGATGTCGCCCTCTTCCACCAGCCCGATCGCCCCGCCCTCGGCCGCTTCCGGCGACGCGTGGCCGATCACCAGGCCCGATGAGCCGCCCGAGAAACGTCCGTCGGTGAACAGCGCGCAGGCCTTGCCCAGGCCCTGGGACTTGATGTACGAGGTCGGGTACAGCATCTCCTGCATGCCGGGCCCGCCCTTCGGCCCTTCGTAGCGGATGATGACCACGTCGCCGGCCGCCACCGGGTTTGCGGAATTCGTACCGAGGATGCCCTCCACCGCCGCGTCCTGGCTTTCGAACACGCGCGCCTTGCCCGAGAAAATCAGGATGCTCTCGTCCACCCCCGCCGTCTTCACGATGCAGCCCTTCTCGGCGATGTTCCCGTACAGGACCGCCAGGCCGCCATCCTGCGAGTAGGCATGCTCGCGGTCGCGGATGCAGCCGCCGCTCCTGTCCAGGTCATTCGCCTCGAAGCGCTCGGCCTGCGAGAACGCGACCTGGGTCGGCACGCCGCCCGGCGCGGCGCGGTACAGCTGGTGCACGCCAGGATCGTCACTGCGCTTGATGTCGTACTTCTCGATCGCGTCGCCCATGGTCGCGCTGTGCACGGTCGGGAGCGAAGTGTCGAGCAGGCCGGCGCGCGCCAGCTCGCCCAGGATCGCGAAGATGCCGCCGGCGCGATGCACGTCCTCGATGTGGTACTTGTCGGTCATCGGCGCCACCTTGCACAGGCAGGGCACCTTGCGCGAGATGCGGTCGATGTCGGCCATGCTGAATTCCACGCCGGCCTCGTGCGCCGCGGCCAGCAGGTGCAGCACGGTATTGGTCGAGCCGCCCATCGAGACGTCCAGCGCCATCGCGTTTTCAAACGCCGCCTTGGTGGCGATCGAGCGCGGCAGCACCGAGTAGTCCTCAGCTTCATAATGGCGCTTGGCCAGCTCGACGATCAGGCGGCCGGCGCGCAGGAACAGTTCCTTGCGGTCGGCATGGGTGGCGAGGACGGTGCCGTTCCCCGGCAGCGACAGGCCAAGCGCCTCGGTCAGGCAGTTCATCGAGTTGGCGGTGAACATGCCCGAGCACGAGCCGCAAGTCGGGCAGGCCGAGCGCTCGATTTCCGCCACGTCGGCATCCGACACCTTGCTGTCGCCGGCCTGGATCATGGCGTCCACCAAGTCCAGCTTGATGATCTTGCGGTCGTTGTTGACCACCTTGACCACCTTGCCCGCCTCCATCGGCCCGCCGGAGACGAACACCACCGGAATGTTCAGGCGCATCGCGGCCATCAGCATGCCGGGCGTGATCTTGTCGCAGTTCGAGATGCACACCATCGCGTCGGCGCAGTGGGCGTTGACCATGTACTCGACCGAATCGGCGATCAGGTCGCGCGAGGGCAGCGAGTACAGCATGCCGCCGTGGCCCATGGCGATGCCGTCGTCGACCGCGATGGTATTGAATTCCTTGGCCACGCCGCCGGCCGCTTCGATCTCGCGCGCCACCAGCTGGCCCAGGTCCTTCAGGTGCACGTGGCCGGGCACGAACTGGGTGAAGGAGTTGACCACCGCGATGATCGGCTTCTCGAAGTCGCCGTCCTTCATGCCGGTGGCGCGCCACAGGGCGCGCGCGCCGGCCATGTTGCGGCCCTGGGTGGTGGTGCGGGAACGGTAGGTGGGCATGCTGGTCTCCTCGGAATGCGTTACTGCAAAGCCCCAGCGTGCCGCCTCGCCTGTGAGTTGTCCAATATATGATTTATTGCTCTGTGATATGTTTTACATATCACGGCGGAGGGCGGACGCCACCGCCGCTTCCGCAGCCTGCGCCAGCTCGCGGCGGTGCGCCCCCAGCGCCTCGATCGGCGCCAGGGCCTGCAGGCGGGCGATGACCGGTTCGCCCTCCAGGATCGTGAACAGGCTGTCCACGAAGCTGGTGTCGCCGACGTAGTCGACGCCATGGTGAAAGGCGCCGGCCGCATCCACATACGACAGCGCATACGGCTGCACCGCCACCCCGGCGTCGATCGCGGCTTCGAACAGGTTGGCATGGAAGGGCAGCACCTGGCCCTGCATGGAGGTGGTCCCCTCGGGGAAGAAGGCGACCCGCTGCCCCTGTTGCAATACCGTGACCAGGCCCTTGAAGATGTGGCGCAGTTCGCGCCGGTTGCCGCGCGCGATGAACACCGTGCCGGCGGCGGCGGCCAGCCAGCCCAGCACCGGCCACGCGCGGATCTCCGCCTTGGCCACGAAGCGGCAGGGGTGCAGCGCGTTGATGACGAAAATATCCAGCCACGAGACGTGGTTGGCCACGATCAGCGCATGCGCGAGCACCGGCGCACCCGCCGCCTGCTCGACGCTGACGCGGCACAGGCCGAGCAGCTTGCGCGACCAGCGCCGGGTCAGCCGTTCGCGGCTGCGCGGCGACACCAGCGGAAACACCAGCGCGCAGGTCGCCAGGCCCGCCGCCAGGTGGACCACGACGCGCGCCAGGCGCAGGGCAAGTCGAAGCTTCACGGCAGGCAGCTCAGTGCGAAGTCAGGCAATGCGGGCGGCATCGGCCGCCCGCATTGCCTAGCGCTGGAAAGCCACGCGGCCGCGCACGAAGGTCGCGCGCACCTGCCCGGCCAGTTCGTAGCCGAGGAAAGGCGTGTGCTTGCCCTGGCTGGCCAGGGCCTTGCGCTCCACCTTCCAGCGCGCATCCGGGTCGAACACCACCACATCGGCCGCCGCGCCCACCGACAGTGTGCCGGCCGGCAGCCCGGCGATGCGCGCCGGGTCGGCCGTCACCTTGGCCAGCGCCTGCGACAAGGCCTTGTCGCTGTGCTGTTCCTGCGCCCACTTCAGGCTCAGGGCCAGCAGCAGTTCCAGTCCGGTCGAGCCCGGGGTGGCTTCGGCGAAGGGCAGCAGCTTCTCGTCGTCGTCAACCGGGGTGTGGTCCGAGCAGATCGCGTCCACGGTGCCGTCCAGCAGCGCGTTGCGGATCGCGTCGCGGTCGCGCTGGCTGCGCAGCGGCGGGTTGAAACGCGCATTCGGGTCGAAGAAGCCGATGTCGGCATCGGTCATGTGCAGGTGGTGCACGCCGACGTCGCAGCTGACCGGCAAGCCTTCCTTCTTGGCGGCGGCGACCAGCGCCAGGCCGGCGCTCGAGGACATGCGGCACAGGTGCACCCTGGCGCCGGTGGCGCGCACCAGTTCGAAGATCGTGTGCAGGGCGATGGTCTCGGACATCACCGGCATGCCGGACAGGCCCAGGCGCGATGCCAGCGGCCCGCTGTGGGCGACGCCGCCGCGGCCGATGTGGGCGTCCTGCGGACGCAGCCAGACCGTGTAGCCGAAGGTCTTGGCGTACTGCATGGCGCGCAGCAGCACGGTGGTGTCGAGCACCGGCACCTCGGCCTGCGAGAAGCCGATGCAGCCGGCTTCGGTCAGCTCGGCCATCTCGGTGAGCGACTGGCCTTTCAGGCCCATGGTCAGCGCGCCCAGCGGGTGCACGTTGGCCTGGTTCAGGATCCGCGCGCGGTGCTTGAGCATCTCCACCAGGCCAGGTTCGTCCAGCACCGGGTCGGTGTCCGGCGGGCACACCAGGGTGGTCACGCCGCCCTGCATCGCCGCCTGCATTTCCGATTCCAGCGTCGCCTTGTATTCGTAGCCTGGCTCGCGCAGGCGCGCCGACAGGTCGACCAGGCCGGGGGCAACCACCAGGCCGCTCGCGTCGATGACACTGTCGGCCACGAAACCGTCCGGAGCCGTGCCGAGCGCGGCGACCAGGCCGTCGGCAATGAAGAGGTCCGCTACCTGGTCGATGCCGTTCGCCGGGTCGATCACTCGCCCGTTCTTGATCTGGTATTTCATCCGTGCGAAGTTCACGCCCTGCCTCCCGCCAAAATGCTCATCACTGCCATGCGTACCGCGATGCCGAAGGTCACCTGCGGCAGGATCACCGCCTGGCTGCCGTCGGCCACCGCCGAATCGATCTCGACGCCCCTGTTCATCGGCCCCGGGTGCATCACGATCGCGTCCGGCTTGGCCAGCGCCAGGCGTTCCGGGGTCAGGCCGTAGCTCTTGAAGTATTCCTGCGCCGAAGGCAGCAGCGCGCCGCTCATGCGTTCGTTCTGCAGGCGCAGCATGATGATGACGTCGACGTCCTTCAGGCCCTCTTCCATGTTGGTGAAGGTGCGCACGCCCATCTCGTTCAGGCCGCCCGGCAGCAGCGTGTGCGGGCCGATGGCGCGCACTTCCGGCACGCCGAGCGTGGTCAGCGCATGGATGTCCGAGCGCGCCACGCGGCTGTGCAGGATGTCGCCGACGATGGCCACGCGCAGGTTGGTGAAATCCTGCTTGTAGTGGCGGATCGTGTACATGTCGAGCAGGCCCTGGGTCGGGTGCGCGTGGCGGCCGTCGCCGGCGTTCACGACGTGCACGTGCGACTGCTGGGTCTCGATCAGGTGCTTGGCGATCAGGTAGGGCGCGCCCGACTGCGCATGGCGCACCACGAACATGTCGGCATGCATGGCCGACAGGTTGTCGATGGTGTCCAGCAGCGACTCGCCCTTGCTGGCCGACGAGGCCTGGATGTTCAGGTTGATGACGTCGGCCGACAGGCGCTTGGCCGCGATCTCGAAGGTGGTGCGGGTGCGGGTGCTGTTTTCGAAGAAGAGGTTGAACACGCTCTTGCCGCGCATCAGCGGCACCTTCTTGACCTCGCGGTCGGAGATGCTCACGAAGCTCGACGCGGTGTCGAGGATGTGGTTGATGACCGACTTGGGCAGTCCTTCGATGGTGAGCAGGTGCTGCAGCTCGCCGTTCTTGTTGAGTTGCGGGTTGGTGAACAGTTTCGGCATGTCAGTGGGAAGCGGCAGGTTCGGACGAATCTTCTTCAATGGTCAGCGAGAGCTGGCCGGCGTCGCCGCGCTGCAGGCACAGCGACTGGTGCGGCGCCAGTTCGGCGCGGGTGCCGACGTAGTCGGGGGCCACCGGCAGCTCGCGCCCGCCGCGGTCGGCCAGGGCCGCCAGGCGGATGCAGCTTGGCCTGCCGTAGTCGAACAGCACGTTGATCGCGGCGCGCACGGTGCGCCCGGTCTGCAGCACGTCGTCCACCAGCACGACGGTCGCGCCGTCCACCGGGAAGCGGATGTGGGTCGGCTTCACGTCCGGGTGCAGGCCCTTCTTGGCATAGTCGTCGCGGTAGAACGAGACGTCGATGGTGCCGAAGCGCTCCAGCAGGTCGAGGTCGTGCGCGAGGCGTTCGGCCAGCCAGGCGCCGCCCGAATGGATGCCGACGATGGCGGCATCGCGCACCCCGTCCAGGCCGGCGCGGACCTGGCCCAGCAGCTCGCGGTACAGCGCCTCCGCGTCGTAGGCAGAATTAGATGATGGCATGAGGGTCAATGAGCGTCAAAGTATTGTTGCAAAATGATGGCGGCCGCCTTGGCGTCGATGATCTCGCCGCGTCGTTGCGGGATGACGGCGGAAGAGTAGCGCTCGTCGACGAGTTCGACGGGCAGGCTGAAGCGGCCGTGGAGCTGGTTGGCGAAGCGCCGGCAGCGCAGGGTCATGTCGTGCTCGGCGCCGTCGGGATGGCGCGGCTCGCCCACCACCAGGCGGGCCGGCTTCCATTCATCGATCAGGTCGCCAATGACCTGGAAACGGGTGGCGTTGTCGACGGCCTTGACGACCGTCAAGGGCTGCGCCTGCCCGGTCAGGGTGTTGCCCATGGCAATGCCGATGCGCTTCACCCCGAAGTCAAAGCCAAGAACGATATCAACCACAGCGCAGCTCGAATAAGCTACTGCGCGTGGCAGTCGCGGCCTGCGACGCTCGCCGTACAACCGCTCGCGACGGGTCTTCGAGCCACGCCATACTACGCATGCCCGGCTTCGGTTGCCAGCATGAGCGGATCGATTCCCAGCAGCTTGATGGCGGCGGTATAGCGTTCTTCGATCGGCAGGTCGAACAGCACGCGCGGGTCGGCGGCGACGGTGAGCCAGCCGTTGCGCGAGAGTTCTTCTTCGAGCTGTCCGGGGCTCCAGCCGGCGTAACCGATCGACACCAGCATGCGGGCCGGGCCGACGCCGCCGGCGACGGCTTCGAGCACGTCGATCGAGGTGGTGAAAGCGACGTCGTCGGTGACGGTGAGCGAGGACGAGTAACGTCCGCCGGGCGAGTGCAGTACGAAGCCGCGGTCGTCCTGTACCGGGCCGCCGAACATGATCGGCTGGTCCACCACCGAGGAGCGCAGCCCCGACGCCAGTTTCAGCTCGACGCGGTCGAACAGCACGTCCATGGTCATGTCGGTCGGCTTGTTGATGACCACGCCGAGCACGCCTTTCTCGTTGTGCTCGCAGACGTAGACGACGGTGCCGCCGAAGATCGGGTCCTGGATCGAGGGCATCGCGATCAGGAAGTGGTTGGCAAGGTTCAGGCCCGAAGAAGCAGGGCTGATCTTGCCGAGCGCTTCGTCGTGTTCCGGTGGCATGCCGGGCATCGGTAGAGTGCTGCCAACTTTGCTTTTTTTCATACGATTACTCTCACATGGGCCCACTCTGGTTATGACCGTCCGCCGGCCTCGAAGTGTCCACAAAACAACATTACGCTTTTCGATAGTTTACACCGAATCGGTGTCGGACCACGAAAGCGCCCCCGGTTCACGCTCCTTGAAGCATCCATTCCGACCCGGCTCTGTCCCGCCCCACTGCAGGCAGGAACCGTTAGGAAGAATCCTACCCAGTAAAATCGGCCGCCATCTTGACCACGCACACGATGATGAATATGAGCAATTCTTTGGTTTGGTTCCGACGCGACTTGCGGGCATTCGACCATGCAGCCCTGCACCGGGCATTGACGTCGTCTCATTGTGTGTCCTGCGTTTTCGTGTACGACAGCGACATTCTCGACCCGCTGCCGCGCGATGACCGCCGTGTGCGCTTCATCCATGCCAGCCTGGCCAGCCTCGATGCCGAGCTGCGCCGGCTCGGCGGGTATCTGATCGTGCGGCAGGGCCGCCCTCTTGAAGTGATCCCGGCACTCGCCACCGAATTGGGTGTCGACGCGGTATTCGTTGGTACCGATTATGAACCCGACGCGGTGGAACGCGACGCACGGATGAAAGCCCGGCTTGCCGCGGACGGTCGAAAATTTCTGAGTTTCAAGGATCAGGTGATCTTCGAGCAGGACGAGGTGCTGACCCTGGCCAAGGGCCCGTTCTCGGTGTTCACGCCCTACAAGAATGCCTGGCTCAAGCGCCTGGCAAGCATGCCGGAGACGCTGGCGAGCTATCCGGTCGACCCGTATGCGCATGCCTTCGCACCGCCGCCGGCCCCGCCTGCCCTGCCCACGCTCGAGGACATCGGCTTCGCACCGGGCGAGCCGCCGCTGCCGGCCGGAATGGAGGGCGCGCACGCGCTGTTCGAAGACTTCATCGCGCGCATGCCGGACTACGGCCGGGCGCGCGATTTTCCGGCGCAGGACAGCACCTCGCGCCTGTCGGCCCACCTGCGCTTCGGCACCACCTCGATCCGCCACCTGGTGCGCACCGCGCGCCAGATGATCGAGAACGGCGCCGGCGGCAGCGGCGCCTCGGTGTGGCTGTCGGAACTCATCTGGCGCGATTTTTATTCGATGATCCTGGCGCGTAACCCGCACGTGGCGACGCAGTCCTTCAAGCCGGCCTTCGACGCGCTGGCGTGGGAGACCGGGGAGCAAGCCGACGCGCTGTTCGCGGCCTGGTGCGAGGGCCGCACCGGCTACCCGCTGGTGGACGCGGCGATGGCGCAGCTGAACCAGACCGGCTTCATGCACAACCGGCTGCGCATGGTGACGGCCAGCTTCCTCACCAAGGACCTGGGGATCGACTGGCGCCGCGGCGAACGCTATTTCGCGCTCAGGCTCAACGACTACGACCTGGCGGCGAACAACGGCGGCTGGCAGTGGGCGGCCTCGACCGGCTGCGACGCGCAGCCCTGGTTCAGGATCTTCAATCCAGTCACGCAGTCGCAGCGTTTCGATGCGCACGGCGACTTCATCCGGCAGTGGCTGCCGGCCCTGGAAAGGCTCGGCGCGAAGGAAATCCATGCGCCGTGGCTGGCCGATGCCGGGACGCTGGCGGAGAAAGGCGTGGTGCTGGGCCGGGATTATCCGCAGCCGGTGGTCGAGCACGATGCGGCGCGCAAGCGCACGCTGGAGCGCTTCGCGGTGGTCAAGAAGGCCGGCGCCTGAGCGTGCGCCGCAGTCCTCAGCCCTTCGCCTTCTCCAGCAGGCTCTCGATCGCCGCCAGCAGCACCGGTTCCTGGTAGGGCTTGCCGAAATAGGCGTTCACCCCCAGCTCCAGCGCCACGTTGCGGTGCTTGTCCGCCGTGCGCGAGGTGATCATGATGATCGGGATCGCCCTGGTCGCCTCCTTGCTGCGCAGCTCGCGCGTCAGGTCGAAGCCGTCCATGCGCGGCATCTCGATATCGACCAGCATCAGGTCCGGCCTGCTTGCCTCGATCTGCTCGAGCGCATCGACCCCATCCTTGGCCAGCAGCACCCGGTAGCCTTCGCGCTCCAGCAGGCGCTGGGTCACGCGGCGCACGGTGATCGAATCGTCCACCACCATGACGGTCGGGCGCGGCGCCTGCTCGCGCGGGGCCTCCTCGGCGGGGGCCGCGGCGGGCGCGCCGGGACGCTGCGCCAGCAGCACCGGATCGAGGATCAGCACGATCTCGCCGGTGCCCAGCACGGTGGCGCCGGCAATGCCCGGCACCCGCGACAGCTGCGGACCGATGTTCTTGACCACCACTTCGCGGTTGCCCAGCACCTCGTCCACGCGCAGCGCGATGCGCCCGCTCGCGCCATGCACGAGCAGCACCGGGTTGACGCCCCGCGGCGCGGCGCCCTTCCCTTCGCCCAGCAGCACATCGAGCGCATGCAGCGCATGCGGCTGCCCGCCGACGGCGATGGCGCCGGCGGCCTGCGCCGCGGCCAGCTCGGCATCGCGCACCTGCAGCACCTGCTCGACCAGGGTGGAGGGCAAGGCACAGGTGCGGCCGGCGCTTGTCACCAGCACCACCTGCGCCACCGCCAGGGTCAGCGGCAGGTGGATCGAGAAGCGCGTACCCTGGCCCGGTTCGGTCGAGACCAGCACGCGGCCGCCCAGCGCCTGGGCCTCGGAGCGCACCACATCCATGCCGACCCCGCGGCCGGCCAGTTCGGTCAGGGAGTCGGCGGTCGAGAAGCCGGGCTCGAAAATCAGCTCGGCGGCCTCCTGGTCCGGCACCGCCTGGTCCACCCCGACCAGACCCAGGGCGCGCGCCTTGGCGCGGATCCGTTCCAGGTCGAGGCCGGCGCCGTCGTCGCCGAACACGATCGCCACTTCGTTGCCGTGCTGGCTCACCTGCACCAGCACTTCGCCGGTCTCGGCCTTGCCGGCCTCGACGCGCGCGGCGCGCGCCTCGATGCCGTGCACGATGGCATTGCGCAGCAGGTGCTCGAAGGGCGCGGCCATCTGTTCCAGCACGCTGCGGTCGACTTCCACCGCGCCGCCGCGGATGTCGAGGTTGACGCGCTTCTCGAGCTCCTTCGCGGTCTGGCGCGCCACCCGGAACAGGCGCTCGGACAGGCTCGCGAACGGCACCATCCGCACCCGCATCAGGTCGCGCTGCAGGTCGCGCGTCATGCGCGCCTGCGCCGCCAGGTCTTCCTGCGCGCTGTCCACCGTGCGCGACAGGCCTTCGTGGAAGGCTTCGACGTCGTTCACGCTCTCGGCCATCATGCGGGTCAGTTCCTGCAGGCGGGTGAAGCGGTCGAACTCGAGCGGATCGAACTTCTGCTCGCCGGCGATCGACAGGGTGGAAGCGATCTGCGATTCGGCCTGCATCTCGATCTCGCGCATCTGGCGGCGCAGGCGGTCGAGGTTTTCCGAGAAGTCCGACAGCGCGCCCTTGAGCGCCCCCACCTGGTTTTCCAGGCGCGAGCGGCTGATCGACACTTCGCCGGCCTGGTTGACGACGCGGTCGAGGATGTCGGCGCGCACCCGCACCAGCGGCGCGCGGCCGGGCTGCTCGGCCGGGGCCGGCGCAGCGGCAGGCGTTGCCGCCTGGGCCGGCGCGGCCGGCTGCTGCAGCTGCTCGAACAGCAGCAGGGCCTGGTCGTAGTTGGCCAGCAGTTCGTCGAACGCCGCAGCCGTCGACGTACCGGCATGGACCATGTTCTCGACCTGGGTTTCCAGCTCGTGGGTATGCTGGCCGAGGCGCATCGCGCCGGCCATGCGCGCGCTGCCCTTGACGGTATGCAGCGCGCGCTGCAGGCCCTGGGCGATCGCGTGGTCTTGCGGATTCTGCTGCCACTGGCGCAGGCCCTCGCCGATCTGCGGGAACAGGTCGGCGCCTTCTTCGAGGAACACCGGCAGCAGGTCGGGGTCGAGCTCGTCGTTGAAGACGGGGCCGGCGGCCAGCTCGCTGCCGGCCGGGGCCGGGGCCGGGGCCGGCGCGGGCTCCGGTTCCGGCTGCGGTTCCGGCTCCGGCGCGGCTTGCGGCGCTTCCTCCAGCCCCGCTTCATCCGGCGTGACCGGCACGAAGGCCGGCGCCGGCGCGGCCGGCGCGGCCTGGTCGAGCGCGGGAGCGTCGAAAGGATCGTCGAGGAAGCTGTCGAACAAGGCGTCGATCTCGCTGACCGGGCCCGGCCGCTCCTGCTCCTGCTCCTGCTCCTGCTCCTGCTCCTGCTCCACGGCCGGCGCCGCCGGCGGCGACGCCAGCAATGCCTGGTAGGCGCCGGCGAACAAGGCGTCGAGCTGCTGGACCAGGGCCGGGTCGGCTTCGCCGTACACGGCGGCCGCCTGCTGGCTGGCCAGGCGTTCGAGCAGGCTGCCGAGCTGGCCGACCAGGTCCGGCTGCGCCGGGGCCAGCTCGCCGAGCGAGAACACCTGCAGCATCGTGCGCACGCGCGACAGCGCCGTGTCCAGCAAGGCGCGGCCCTTGTCGTCGAGCGTCGGGCCCGGCGTCGCCAGCTTTTCCAGCACCAGTTCGAGCGCGTGGGCGACGTCGCGCAAGGCGGCGTAGCCGACCGTGGACGAGGTGCCGGCCAGCGTATGCGCCGCCTTCAGCGCCTCGGGCGACGCGCGGCGCTGCGGCTCGCCGCGCCAGTCCTCGAAGTCGCTGGCCAGTGCCTGCACCAGCGCCCCGGTTTCGTCGAGGTAGATCGTGTACAGGCCGAGCGGGATGTCCAGGCCGTCGATGCGCCGGGTGTCCGCCTGCGGCGCCGGCGCCTCGCCGGCGGCCGGCCGCTCGGCCGCCGCGGCTTCCTCGCCTGCGGCTTCCTCGAACGCCGGCTCGATGACTTCCTCGAGCGTCGGCACCGGGACTTCCCCAGCCGCGCCCGCCTCGCCCTCCAGCACGCGCGCCGCGGCCGCCACGATGGCGGCGCTGTCGCGGTCCGAGGTCCCGCCGGCGGCCAGCTCGTCCACCCAGGCGGACAGCGCCGCATGCGCCTGGCGCAACAGCGCCAGCAGGGCCGGGGTGGCGCTGCGCGCCTCTCCCAGCCACAGGTTCATCACGCGCTCCACCGCGGCCGCGCCCTCGGCGAAGCGTTCCAGGCTAACCATGCGGCTGCTGCCCTTGAGCGTGTGGAAGCTGCGGCGCAGCAGGGTGAGGGTCTCCTGGCTGTCCGGCGCGCTTTCGGCGAGCGGAATGGCCTCGAGCACGAAGCCCAGCACTTCCTGCGCTTCCAGGATGAAGATCTCGAGCAGTTCGGATTCGATCGTCGCGCCCGCGGACTCGGGCGCCGGCTCGGGCGCCTGCCGGGATACCTGCCGGGGCGCGGCCGGCTCCGGCGCCGACTCGACGAATTCGAAGGGCAGTTCCAGCAGCAGGCGCTTGTGCGGATCGAAGCTGAAGCGGCCCTTGGCCGCATCGCTGTCCTGCGCCATCAGGTCGGCGAAGAAGCCGAGCGCGCCGATGTTCTGGGCGATGTTATGCAGGACGGCCGACTGCGCCGTCAGGTCGCCGTCGCCGGCCTGCAGCACGCGCACCTCGGCGGCCACATGCTCCACCGCCAGCACGGCCTGGTCCTGGTCGAGGATGGCCAGGGCGCCCTGCAACTGGTGCAGCACCGGCTCGGCCTGTGCCAGCCCCTCGCGTTTGGCCGGGTTGTCGTAATAGTCGTCGAGCAGCTTCTCGACCTGGCGCAGGCCGGCCTTGATCTCGCCGGCCAGCACCGCCACGGTCTGGCCCTGCTGGATCTGGCGCGCCAGCTCGCCTTGCCACTGCGGCGCGTCCGGCGGGGTTTCGCCCGCCGCCAGGGCCAGCAGACGCGCGCCCACCGCTTCGGCGTTCTCGGCAAAGTCGTCCGGCAGCTGGCGCAGCTGGTCCAGGCCGTTCTCGACGAACAGCATGGCGGTCGCCATCTCCAGCCCGAAGTCCCCGCTGCGGCCGGCCTGCACGGCATCAAGCGCGGCGCGCCCGAGCTCGCGCATCAGCTGGGCCAGGGCCGGGGCGCCCAGCTTCTCGCTGGCGCCCGCCAGGCGCGACAACTGCTGGTTGAAGTCTTCCTTGACCTCGGTATCGCCCTCGGTGGCGATGCGGTCCCAGTCCGACTTGGTGCGGGCCAGCGCCTCGCGTGCCTCCTGCAGCGTGGCCTGGTCGATGCGGCCGTAGCGACGCTCGGCGTAGTCGTGCGGCACCAGTCCGTCCAGGCCGCAGGCCTGGCGCAGGCGCCGGGCCTCGGCATCCGGCTCGGTCGCGGCGCCTTCGGCGGCGGCGACGAAGAACAGCGCATCGCGCAGCATCGCGTCCGGCGTGCCGCCCTGCCCCTGCGTCAGGCGGCGCAGCTGCAGGTTGACCTGGCCGAGCAGCTGCTTGACATACAGGTCGGTCGCCACCTGGCCGGCGGCGACCACGCCGGCAAAGGCGTGCAGCGCCTGCCAGAACAGGCGCGCGCGCGGCTCCTGCCGGCTGGCCGCGATCGGCGCCAGCGCATCGCGCATGGCGGCCGCATGCTGGTTCGCCTGCTCTCCGTCAGCGCTCTTCAGGAAGGGCAGCAGCGCCTTCTCGAAGCGCGCGCGGCAGGCGGCGATGTCCGGGGGCTCGGCCGCCGCCGGCGCATCCAGCACCGCATCCTTGCCCAGGTCGGGGGGCAGCAGGTCGGACGGATGGATGCGTTCCACGCCGAGCTGTTCCTGCAGGTCGCGGTAGTAGGGGAACAGGCGGGCCGGCTGCTGCGGGCTGCCGCCGAGCAGTTCGTCGAGGTATTCGACCAGCGCCTGGTAGGCGTCCTGCACCGGCTTGACCGCGTCGAGGGTGCAGGCCAGCTGCCCGTCCTTGAAGCGGTCGATCAGGCGTTCGGCCGCGCCCGCGAGCACCGCGACCCCGTCCACGTCCACCATCTGCAGGGCGCCGCCGGCCTGGTGCAGGTGGGTCCTGGCGTGCAGCAGCAGGGTCGGCTGCGCCTCGAGACTGCGCCCGGCCGCGTCGCGCAAGGCGGCGCCCGAGCGTCCCAGCGCGTCGCGTATTTCACCGATCACCCAGGACAGGGGGCCGGTATCGAATGCGGGCATGCGTCGGGAAGTCGGGTTCGTCATGGGCTCTTTATCACGTTAATCAGGCAGCCACGCGGAAGCGCGACACGGAATCCTTCAGTTCCTGCGCCAGCAGCGCCAGTTCGCGGATCGACTGCGCCGTCTGGCGCGTGCCGCCCTGGGTATGCTCGGTCACCGAGAGGATGTCCTGCATATTATGGGCCACGCCGTTGGCGGACGTCGCCTGCTGCTCGGCCGCGCCGGAAATCCCCTGGATCAGTTCCGCCAGGCGGTTCGACACGCGCGAGATATCGAGCAGGGCCGCGCCGGCCGCGTCGGACAGGCGCGCGCCCTCGACCACGCCCTGGGTCGACTTTTCCATCGCCGCGACGGCATCGTGGGTGTCGGCCTGGATGGTGCGCACCAGCGCGCCGATGCCCTTGGCCGCTTCGGCCGAGCGTTCCGCCAGGCGCTGCACTTCTTCGGCCACCACCGAGAAGCCGCGCCCCGCCTCGCCGGCCGAGGCGGCCTGGATCGCGGCGTTCAGCGCCAGCACGTTGGTCTGCTCGGTGATGTCCGAGATCAGATCGGTGATCTCGCCGATCTCCTGCGAGGATTCGCCCAGGCGCTTGATGCGCTTCGAGGTTTCCTGGATCTGCTCGCGGATCTCGTTCATGCCCAGGATCGCGTTCTGCACCGCGAGCGCGCCCTGCTCGGCCGCCGCCACCGACTGGCGCGCCACGTCGGCCGATTCGGTCGCCGAGCGCGACACGTCGGCGATCTGGGCCGCCATCTGCAGGACGGTGCTCGATGCTTCCTGGATCTCGCGCGACTGGGCTTCGGCCGCGCCCAGCAGCTCGGTCGACACCGCCTGTGCCCCGCCGGAGGCGCGCGTCACCTGCTCGGTGGTGCGGATGACCCGCAGCACCAGGCCGCGCAATTCCTCGACGGTGTAGTTGACCGAGTCGGCGATCGCGCCGGTGATGTCTTCCGACACCGTGGCATGCACGGTCAGGTCGCCGTCGGCGACTTCCTGCAGTTCGTTCATCAGGCGCAGGATCGCCGCCTGGTTCTGGTCGTTGGTGGCCTTGGCTTCTTCTTCCTTGGCCTGTGCCAGCTGGCGCATCGCCTCGGCCTCGCGGCGGCGCGCATCGGCGCCGCGGGTGCGGTTGCGCGAGTCGAGCAGCATCACGCGGCTGATACTGCCGCCCATCGCCAGCGTGAAGACCGAGGCGCCCACCAGCAGCCAGAACCAGCCGCCCTTGTCGCCCAGTTCGGCGCGGTACTCGAGCTGGACCCGCGCCAGCGTCGAGCGCAGGCCCTCGTTGTCGCGCGCGATCACCTCCTCGGCGCCGCGCGCGGCCTTGAAGTTGTGCCGGTTGGTCGACAGCGGCGCCAGGCCTTCCTGCCATTTCCTGAAGGCGGTGCGGGCGTCCAGCACGCGCTCGCGCAGGCCGGCGTCGAGCAGGGCGCCGCCGTCGAGCAGGCTGTCCAGCACCGCACCCAGCTCGGCGCTGTCGCGGGCAATCGCACTGGCGGCGTCCTGGAAGGCCGCGCCCGGGCTCATGAAGGCATGGGTCGACACCGACAGGCGTTCGGTGAGCGCCGCCAGGCGGACCAGGCCGGGGTTGCCGGGCTGCTTCTCGGCGATCGACTGCAGCTCGGTGGCGAGCGGCTCGAGCCTGGTCACGCTGGCGCCGAAGCCGACCAGGTGACGCTTGTTGTTGACCAGGGTGGCGGCGGCGGCGTTCGACGCCGACCAGGCCGAGCGTGCCTTCGCCAGCATCGCCGCCAGTTCGCCGGAAGACGGCGGCAGCGCATGGCCGCCGGCCTGGCCGCCGCGCGCCAGCAAGCTCAGCAGGCGTCCGACCTCGGCCCGGCTCTCGTCGAGTTCGTTGAAGGCGCCCATGTCCCCGCGCAGCGCGTTCGGGGCCGCCTTGGCCACCCGCTGGGAGTGCATCAGGGCATCCGCCGCGATCTGGCCCCGGGTCGACACCACGTCGGTGCGCGCCGCGTTCTGCCACATCGACAGCACGGTCAGCAGGATCCCGACGACGAAGGCGGCCATCACCAGGCGCAACTGGCGCGACAGCGACAGGTGGCCGATCAGCGGCAGGCTCAGGTCCTCGCCCTCTTCCGGCGCGTTCAGCGGCTTTCTCGGCCGGGTGTTGCCGAGCCGGCGCGCGGCGGCGCCGGCCGAGCCGTGCGCGCGCGGGGCCTCGTCCTCGGCTGCCTGCTGCGGCAGCAGGCCGGCCCCGAACTGGGTATCGGGCGAGGCCAGGACGGTGTCGTCGTCGACGCTGTCCTTGGAGAATACGTTCATGCTGAGTTTCGAGGCGAATCCCATACCGGCTCCTGGTCCTGCATTCGGTTATTGATAAGTTAGCTGCTATCGCTTAGCTGCGTTGGCCTGCTTCCTGTGCGACGTGCAGGAAGCGTTCTTCGCGCACCAGGGCCGCGAGCGAGAGCGGCGTCCACAGCTCGCCGTCGGCGTCGCGCAGCATGTCGCCCTCGCGCTGCATGGCGCCGGCCTGGCGCAGGCCGTACACGCGGTCGGCCAGCAGCGCGCAATTGAAGCCGAGCGTGGGGGCGAAGGTGACCAGGCGTGCGGAGGGCCCGGCGGGGCCGCCGGACGGGACGGGCCCGTCCTCGCCGAGGTAGCGCGCCAGGTCGATCACGCCGACCAGGGTGCCGCGCACATTGGCCAGGCCCAGGTACCAGGGCTGGGTCAGCGGCACGCGCGCCGGCGCCACCACGGACACGATCTCGCCGGCTTCCAGCAGGTCGAGCAGGTAGCGGGTGGCGCCCACCTGCATGCCGAGCTGCTGGATCGGCGCGCCGCCGCCGCCCTTGGCCGCCTGCATGCGCTCGAGCAGCTGCTCCTGGTACGCGCGCAGGCGGGTGCGGCGGGCGGCGGGGTCCGGCCGCGCCTCCTCCCCCGTCATGCCGCGACGGCCGACGGCGTGGCGTCGAGCGCAGCGATGCTGGCCAGCAGCAGCGCCGGATCGACCGGCTTGATCAGGTAATCCCTGGCGCCCTGGCGCATGCCCCAGATGCGGTCGGTCTCCTGGTTCTTGCTGCTGCAGATGATGACGGGAATCGACGCCAGCTCCGGGTCGCGCGCGATCGAGCGCGTCACCTGGAAGCCGTTCGCTCCCGGCATGACCACGTCCATCAGGATCAGTTGCGGGCGCTCGGCGCGGATCTTGTCGATCGCCTCCCCGCCATTGACGGCGGTGCTCACGGCATAGCCGGCGCGCGCCAGGATATCGGTCAGGTAGAATCGTTCGGTCGGGGAATCGTCGACGATCAGGATGCGTTGAATGGCCACCTTGGGCTCCGGAATCGGTTAAGCAGGTTCAGGTCAAGCCTTGCCGGCCGTGTGCTCGCGCACCGCCGCCAGCAGGCTGTCCTTGGAAAAGGGTTTGGTGAGATAGGCGCTGGCCCCGACCATCGCGCCGCGCGCTCGGTCGAACAGGCCGTCCTTGGACGACAGCATCAGCACCGGGGTCGCGTGGAAGCGCGCGCTCTTCTTGATCAGGGCGCAGGTCTGGTAGCCATCGAGGCGCGGCATCAGGATGTCGCAGAACACCAGCGCGGGATGGTGGTCGTTGATCTTGGCCAGCGCATCGAAGCCATCAATGGCCAGCACCACCTCGTAGCCGGCCTGGGTCAGGAAGATTTCGGCGGAGCGGCGGATGGTGCTGCTGTCGTCGATCACCATGATGGTCAGGCCGGTTGCTTGCGGCGATGTCGTCATTTTCGTTTCACTTCAGCATGAAGCGCCACGATAGCACAGGGCTTTCCCCTTGTGCGTGAAGTGTTGCATCAGATCAACTGTTGCATCAACACTCCGATGACGTCTTGCAAACAGACGTGCTACGAAGACAATTTTTAGATGGTCGTCATCTCGAAATCGTCCTTGCGCGCACCGCATTCCGGACACGTCCAGTTCATCGGCACGTCGGCCCAGCGGGTGCCCGGCGCGATGCCGTCTTCCGGCGCGCCGGCGGCCTCGTCATAGACCCAGCCGCAGATCAGGCACATCCAGGTCTGGAAAGGGGCCGTCGAATCGTTACTCACAATATGCTTCCTTGTATGTTAAGAGCCTCGAACAGGCATGGCGATCAATGCGCAGTAGGTTGTTCGAGGTTCGTCTAGTAAAATGGAGAGTCAGGTATCTTAATCTAGGCGTCGTGCAAAACCAACCGTTACCCCTCATCCTGACATTTGGCGTGTCCGACCCGGTCGGTGCGCTTGGCGTGCAGGCCGACCTGGCCGCGTTCGCCGCGCACGGATGCCACGGACTGTCGGTGGTGGCCGGCATCCTCGTGGCTGACAGCGCCAAGGTCGAAAACCTGCATGAAGTCGACAGCGACTGGATGGCCGACCAGGCCCGGGTCCTGCTCGAAGACATGCCGGTGGCCGCCTTCAAGGTGGGCGCCGTGGCCACCGTGCTGCAACTGGCGGCGATCGCCGAGATCGTGTCCGACTATCCCGAAGCGCCGCTGGTCCTCGACCCTTTCCTTACCGCCCTGCCCGATTCCGGCCTGGCCGACGAAGAAATGCTGTCGGCGATCCGCTCGATCCTGGCGCCGCAGACCACGGTGCTGATGCTGTCGCAATCGGAACTGGGCCGCATGGCCGAGACCTGGCGCGAAGTGGGCGAGATCAGTGCCGAGAACGGCCAGGATGCCTTGCTGGCGGACGTGGCCGAACTGACCAATGCCGGCTGCCAGTACGTGCTGGTAACCGGCACCCGCGACGAAGCAGGGACCTGTTCAAATACCCTGTTCGATGCCGACGGCGTGGTGGCACGGGTCGAATGGCAGCACCTGCCCGGTCCTTTCGTGGGCGCCGGGAACACCTATTCGGCCGCCTTCACCGCCCTGATGGCCTGCGGCATGGAAGCGCCGCAGGCGCTGTTCGCTGCCCAGGAATATACCACCGGCGCGCTCGAGCACGCCCAGCGCTTCGGCATGGGCAAGTTCATTCCCAACAAATTCTACCGGGGCTGACAGGCCCACAGCACACCATGACCATTGAGAACACCTCGAAGAACGACCAACTGTTCGCCCGCGCCCAGCAAACGACGCCGGGCGGCGTGAATTCGCCGGTGCGCGCCTTCCGCTCGGTGGGCGGCACGCCGCGCTTCATCACCCGCGCCGAAGGCCCGTATTTCTGGGACGCCGACGGCAAGCGCTACATCGACTACATCGGCTCCTGGGGCCCGGCCATCGTCGGCCACGCCCATCCTGACGTCATCCAGGCGGTGCAGGCCGCCGCCGCGAACGGCCTGTCGTTCGGCGCCCCCACCGAAGGCGAGATCGAGATCGCCGAAGAGATCTGCCGCCTGCTGCCCTCGATCGAGCAGGTGCGCCTGGTCTCCTCGGGCACCGAGGCGACCATGAGCGCGCTGCGCCTGGCGCGCGGCGCCACCGGGCGCGACAAGATCGTCAAGTTCGAAGGCTGCTACCACGGCCACGCCGACTCGCTGTTGGTCAAGGCCGGCTCCGGCCTGCTCACCTTCGGCAACCCGACGTCCGCCGGGGTGCCGGAAGATTTTGTGAAGCACACCCTGGTGCTCGACTACAACAACGTCCCGCAGCTGGAAGACGCCTTTGCTTCGATGGGCGACACCATCGCCTGCGTGATCGTGGAGCCGGTAGCCGGCAACATGAACCTGATCCGCGCCACGCCGGAATTCCTGACCCGCATGCGCGAGCTGTGCACGGAGCACGGCGCCGTGCTGATCTTCGACGAAGTGATGTGCGGCTTCCGGGTCGGCCTGCAAGGCGCCCAGGGCATGTACGGCATCAGCCCGGACCTGACCGCGCTGGGCAAGGTGATCGGCGGCGGCCTGCCGGTGGCGGCCTTCGGCGGCCGCGCCGAGCTGATGCAGCAAATGGCTCCGCTCGGCCCGGTGTACCAGGCCGGCACCCTGTCGGGCAACCCGGTGGCGGTGGCGGCCGGCATGACCACCCTGAAACTGGTGCAGGAGCCGGGCTTCTACGAGAAGCTGGGCGCTGCCAGCGCGCGCCTGGTGCGGGGCTTGACCGACGCCGCGCACGAACACGACATCCCCTTCTGCGGCGACGCGGTGGGCGGCATGTTCGGCTTTTATTTCTCGAACAACATCCCGTCGACCTACGGCCAGATGATGGCGGGCGACAAGGAGCGCTTCAACCGCTTCTTCCACGGCATGCTCGACGAAGGCGTGTACTTCGCGCCGGCCATGTTCGAGGCGGGTTTCGTGTCGGCCCAGCACACCGATGCGGTGATCGACGAGACCGTCGAGGCGGCGCGCCGCGTGTTCAAGAAAATCGGGTAAATCGATCCAAAAAAACGGCGGTGAAATATCATTTCACCGCCGTCTCTTTTTTGAAATTTTATTTCAGCGCAGCCAGCCGCGGCGCTGGAAGTACAGCAGCGGCGCCGCCATGGCCGCGACCATCAGCCCGATCGCCAGCGGATAGCCGAAACTCCAGTTCAGCTCCGGGAACACCTTGAAGTTCATGCCGTAGATACTGGCGATCAGGGTCGGCGGCAGGAAGGCCACCGAGGCCACCGAGAAGATCTTGATGATCTTGTTCTGGTTGATGTTGATGAAACCGACGGTGGCATCCATCAGGAAGTTCACCTTGTCGAACAGGAAGGACGTGTGGCCGTCCAGCGATTCGATGTCGCGCAGGATCTGGCGCGCTTCCTCGAACTGGTCGGCGTTCAGCAGGCGGCCGCGCATCAGGAAGCTGACCGCGCGCCGGGTATCCATCATGTTGCGCCGGATGCGGCCGTTCAAGTCTTCCTCGTGCGCGATCGCGTTCAGCGCCGCGGCTGCGTCCTGGTCGGTGAATTCCTTCTGCAGCACGCGGGTGGAGACTTCTTCCAGCGCTTCGTAGATGCCTTCCAGCGCGTCCGCCGAATACTCGGCGTCGGTCGCGTACAGGTCGAGCAGCACGTCCATGTAGTCTTCGATCGAGCCGGGGCGCGAGCGCGCGCGCAGGCGCACCAGGCGGAACACCGGCAGGTCGTCGTTGTGCACCGAGAACAGGATTTTCCCGGACAGGATGAACGCGACGGTGATCACGCGCGACGGCCCGTCTTCTTCTTCGAGCAGGAAGTCGGTGCGCAGGTGCAGGTCGCCGTTCTCGGCTTCGTAGTAGCGCGCCGAGGCCTCGATGTCCGACACCTCGTCCTCGCCCGGCAGCGTCACCCCATAGGTCGTCTTGACCAGGGTGCGCTCCTCGTCGGTAGGTTCGTTCAGGTCGACCCAGACCGGCGTCACGTTCTCCAGGTCCTCGCGCGAGTCGACGCTGACCTGGTTCAGGCGGCCATTTTGTAGGACAAATACGTTGATCATGCGCTTTTTCTCGGCCGGGATTCGAAATTTGACGCAAGTGTAACCGAGAGCCCCCGAACGCGGCCACCCCGTCACGACAATTTCGTGGCCCTCGGGCCTCGCGGCCGGTCAGGGCAGGTCGGCGAAGCGCATGCGGCGCTGGATCAGGGCGGTGCGGCGCACCAGGTAGCTGGTGGAGCGGTGCTTGTCGTAGTAGCGCGGATTGGGCAGCATCACCGCCAGGCGCGCGGCCTGCTGCGCGCTCAGCCTGGCCGCGGAGGTGCGATAGTAGTGGCGCGCCGCGGCTTCGGCGCCGAACACGCCGCGGCCGTATTCGACCACGTTCAGGTAGATTTCGAGGATGCGCTTCTTGCTCATCACGGTCTCCAGCATGAAGGCGATGATCATCTCCTGCCCCTTGCGCAGGTAGCTGCGCGAGCCGGACAGGAACAGGTTCTTGGCCAGCTGCTGGGTGATGGTCGAGCCGCCGCCGACCACCTTGCTGCGCTTGTTGTTGCGCTCGTACGCTTTTTCCAGGGCCTCCCAGTCCACCCCGCCGTGCTCGGCGAAGCGCGAATCTTCCGAGGCCACCACGGCCCGCTTCAGGTTCACCGAAATGCGCTCGTAAGGCACCCATTCGTGCTTGAGCTGCACGTCCGGGTTCTTTTCGCGCAGCTCCGACAGTTGCTGGCGCATGAAGCTGGTCGAGCCGGGATTGAACACCGCATACCAGCAGACCATGACGAAGAAGTAGAGCTGGACCAGCAGCACCAGCAGGATCGGGCCCAGGATCAGCCATTTACGCCAGCGGCGCCCGCCCTTCGCCCCCGCTTTCCTCGTTTTCCCCCTCGCCATGGTGCTGTTGCCGGTACGTGTGCTCATGCTCGCATCTTCTTGAATACCTCGGTTGTATCGGGCCGCACGCCGCGCCAGATGGCGAAGGCTTCGGCGGCCTGCTCCACCAGCATGCCCAGGCCGTCGCGCACCACGGCGCCATGGCCGGCCGCGACATCCATGAACACCGTCGGTTCGCTGCCATACATCATGTCCAGCGCCAGGCAGCCCGGGCCGAACACGGCGGCCGGTACCGGCGGCACCGCGCCGGCCAGGCTGCCGGAGGTCGCGTTGATCACGATGTCGAAGCTGCCGGGAACCTCCGCGAAGCCGCTCGCGGCGATCGGCACGCCGTAGCGAATGAAGTCCTGCGCCAGCCCTTGCGCGGTGGCGACGGTGCGGTTGGCGATGACGATCTCGCGCGGCCCTTGCCCGATGAGCGGCAGCAGCGCGCCGCGCGCCGCGCCGCCGGCGCCCAGCAGCAGCACGCGCTTGCCGGCAATGGCCACGCCGGCATTGCGGGTGATGTCGGCCACCAGGCCCGGGCCGTCGGTGTTGTCGCCGACGATCTCGCCGTGTTCGAAGCTCAGGGTGTTGACCGCGCCGGCCGCGCGGGCGCGCTGTTCCAGCCGGGTGCAGACCTGCGCCGCCTCGATCTTGAACGGCAAGGTGACGTTGGCGCCGCGGTAGCCTTCGTTCACCAGGCGCCGCACGGTGTCCGCGAAGCCGTCCAGCGGGGCGAGGCAGCGTTCGTAGACCAGGTCCTGGCCGCTCAGGCGCGCAAACACGGGGTGGATCTCGGGCGATTTGCTGTGGGCGATCGGATTGCCGATCACGCAGTATTTGTCAGTCATGCCCGGTCATCCTTCGTTGCCGCGCAATTCGGTCTGCATCTTTTCTTCACGGGTGAAGCGGAAACGCGTGATCACTTCCCACAGGTCGTCCTTGCCGCGGCTGCGCATGTTCGCCGGGAAGTTACCGAACGGCGCCGCGCGGCGCACGATCTGCAGGGCGGCCGCATCCAGCGCGCGGTTGCCGGAACTGCGTTCGACGCGCGGGCCGCCGTCCTTCGTGTACAGGCTGCCATCCTGGAACACCGGAATGTAGACCACCAGTTCGCCGTACAGCTTCTTGCCGTTCTGCTGCGGGAAGTTGAGGGTACCGACTTCCTCGATCCGCTTTTGCATCTCCTTGTAATAGAGGGCGTAGCCGACCTGGCGCGTGCTGGGCGTGATCTGGGTGCGCTTGGGACGCTTGTTCTGGTCTTCGATGCGCTCGATGACTTCGGCCGCGGCGCGCGAGATGGCGCGGCTGGTCTCGAACGCGTCGTTGCCGCTGCGGTCCGGATCGGGCTTGTCCTGCTCGGTCTTGGGGGGCGCCGCGAAGTTTGCGCTGCGCACGCGGGTCAGGACGTTCTGCTGTTGCTGCTCCAGTTCGGTGATGCGGCGCTGCAGGGCCTTGATGCTTTCGCCATTTTCCACCTTGCGCAGGTCGGGCAGCGGCGAACGCGCGCGCCCCGCGTCGGCGGTGCCGCCGCCCTCCAGGTTGGCCTGGGCCAGGGCGTCGGCCTTGGCCGGCGCGTTGGCATGCTTGGCGTTGACCAGGATGACTTCCAGCCCCGGGTCGGCCGGCCGGTGACGGAATGCCTCCGGCGCGGCGAAACGCACTGCCAGCAGCGCCGCGTGCGCGAGCACGGAGACGCCGAGGGCGATCATCAGGGGACGATTATTTTGCAAATACTTCACTGCGCGTGCCCGGACGGGCTGTTGGATCAGGGATGGGGCATTCTAACCTGCAACTGCGGGCGTGGGGAGATTGTGGCGGCCTGGTCGCGACACGTAGCGTGGGCGGCTATGCCGCCCACGCGTTCACATCCCGTCCGAACAGATGCGCACCTTGCTCATCATGCACTGTCTGGACGCGTGGGCGGAAAATCCGCCCACCCTACAATATCAAGCGGTGCCGGCGTTGGCGGGCACCTCGACACCGTCCTCGGTCGTGACGGCAGCGACGACACCCTCCGCTTCCACGACTTCGGCCAGCGCCGCTTCGCCGCTATCGCCGCCCTCGCCCTCTTCTTCGATCTCGATCGAGGCGTCCGGCGCCGCCGCCGCCACCTCGAGCAGGCGCGCTTCGAGCGAGAGGTCGACCTCGTCCCAGCGCACGATGTCCAGCCTGACCTGGGCGCCGCGCGCCAGTTGCGGCATGCCGGCCAGGCGCGCCACCAGCGGGATCTCGACCAGGCGCACCACTTCGTCCTTGAGCACCACGGCGTCGACCTGACGGGCCTGCTCCTGGCCCAGCCAGCGCAGGCACCAGTAGCGTTCCATGTTCTGCTGGAAGTCGTTGTAGGCCGCATAGGCCGCGTCGAAAGCCGAGACGATCGAGAACAGGGTCGCGTCGCGGTGCTTGAACGGGGCCACCAGCGGCGCGGTCACGCCGTGCGAGGCGCAGGCCAGGATCTGCCACTGGTTCACCAGGTCGGTATAGCGGCGCAGCGGCGAGGTGCTCCACGCGTACTGGTCCACGCCCAGGCCCTGGTGCGGCGCGGCGTGCGTCACCATGCGCACCTGGATCTTGGCGTTCCAGCCGCCCGCGCCCGGCCCCTGCGAGCGGTAGATGCCCGGCACGCCCGAGTCGTGCAGCAGCTTGCCCCAGGTGCTGTTGGCGAAGATCATCAGCTCGGCCACGATCTTGTCGAGCGGCGCGCCGCGCTTGCGGCGCACGATGCTGACCACGTCGTCTTCGACGTAGAAGTTGAAGTCCACGCGGTTGGCCTGTTCCGGCTTGAGGCCGAAGGCTTCGCGCTTTTTCATGCGGCCCGCTTCCAGCTGCAGCGCCCACTGCCACAGCAGGCCCAATTCATCCTTGTGGGGATATTCGCCAGCGCCGCTGGCCAGCGTCTCTTCGTTGACCAGGTCGTCGAGGTCGTTGTGGCGCAGGTTGCTTTTGATCGGCACGCGCTCGGCGCGGGTGGTGGTCGAGACCACGGTCCAGTCCTTCGGGTCGAGCACCGCGTACAGCGACAGCGCCGGGCAGTCCTTGCCTTCGGCCAGGGTGAAGGCGTCCACGACTTCGTCCGGCAGCATGGTGATCTTATCGCCCGGCATATACACGGTCGACATGCGCGCGCGCGCGATCTTGTCGATCGCGTCGTCCGGACGGATGCCCAGGCCCGGCGCCGCGATGTGGATGCCCACACGCACGGTGCCATCGTCGAGCCTGGCCACCGAGAAGGCGTCGTCGATCTCGGTGGTGGTCACGTCGTCGATCGAGAAGGCGGCGACGTCGGCCAGCGGCAGGTCGGCGGGCGCCGTTGGCAGGTCCACCTGGGGAAAGCCGGCGCCGCGCGGGAAGTGCTCGAACAGGAAGCGCGCCATGTGCAGTTCCTTCGGCGAGGCCAGCCCGCCCGTGCTCAGCATCAGGCGCGGCGCGCTGGTCTGCAGTTCGGAAGCGGCCGCCTCGAGCGCCTTGTACTCGATGGTGTTCTTTTCCGGCTTGAACAGCAGCTGGTGCACGAGCGCCTGCATGGCCTGCGGCAGCTTGCCCGCCTTGAGCTCGTCGACGTAGCCGGCCTGCACGATGGCCTGCTGCTTCTTCTTTTCGATGCCGGCCAGCGCCGCCTTCAGGGTCTGCTCGGGCGCGGCCTTGTAGCGCCCGCGGCCTTTCTTGTGGAAGTAGATCGGCGCCGCGTGCAGCGCCAGCACCAGGCCGGCGGCCTCGAGCGGCAGCGGCGCATGACCGAAGTACTCGAGGCCGAGTTCCGCAAAGCCGAATTCTTCCTGGCCCGCGACCTCCCACAGGAAGTCCAGGTCCACCTCGGCGGCGATGCCCTTGGCGGCGGCGAGCAGCACTTCGGGCTCGGGCTGCTCGAACTGGATCAGCACGTCCCTGGACTTGACCTTGGTGCGCTTGCCGCTGGCCAGCTCCACCTGGTAGGCCTCGCCCGCTTGCGACAATACGGTGCCGACCTTGAAGTCGCCCGACTCTTCAAAAAAAAGATTCATGTTATTTCGTGTTCTGTTGTGTTCCGGCCGGCTTCAGGTCCAGCACCGCCGGCAAGAATACCTCGGTGACCAGAAGCAGGCCTTGACGGCGGCGGTAGACGCAGCGCCGCGCATAATAAAGTGAGTCGTCGCTTCCGCCCAGGACTGCGCGCACGCGCCCCATCAGCGGATGGCCCGCGCGGATGCGCGCGTATTCCAGCTGGCCCCGGCGCACCAGCGGGTCGTAGAACAAGGTGGTGCCGAGCGAGCGTTCGCCCAGCGCCGAAAACAGCGGCCAGTCGCTGGCGGTGCATCCGACCGGCACCACCGTGTGGCCGAACACCCTCGGGATGCCGTCGCATTCGAGCAGCACTTCGCGCTCCCACACGCGCCCCGGGCGCGCCAGGCCGATCGCGTGCGCCTCGTCCGCCAGGCAGGTGGCGCCGACCTGGTGCAGCCGGCGCACCCTGAAGCATTCGCTGTGCGCCATCAGGCGCGCCGTCAGCGAGCCTTCGGTGGTGAGCCAGTCGCGCATCGCGTCCGGCGCGCGCACCGCCCCGGCATGCGGCTGCCAGGCGGCCTGGCGCAGCGAGGCGCCTCTCATGCCAGGCTTCGTGCCGAGCTTCACGCCGGCCTTCACACCGGCCTTCACTGAGCCATGCCTGCGGTCCGCGTGCAGAAGGCCAGCACCTCGTCTACGTACTGCGGGAATTCCGAGATCGCATGGTCGCTGCCCTCGATCACGTGCTGTCTTGCCCCGGCGTAGTGCGCCACCATGTCGCGGTAGTCGAGCACTTCGTCGCCGGTTGCCGCGAGCAGGAAATAGCGTTCCGGCCTGGTGATGCGCTCGACCTTGAGCGCCGCCAGTTCGTCGATGTACTCGCGGCGGAACTCGAAGGGTTCGTCCGAATGCCAGCTGGTCGTCACGCCGACCTGGTGTTCCAGGTTCTTCAGGGGATTCACGGACGGGTTGAGCAGCACCGCCGGCACGCCCAGGCGCTCGGCCAGCCAGGTGGCGTAGAAGCCGCCCAGCGAGGAACCGATGATGGACAGCTTGTCCGGCGCATGCCGTTCGGCCAGCAGCAGGGCCAGGGCGATCGCCTCTTTGGGCGAGGCCGGCAGCTGCGGGCAGATCAGTTCGTTCGCCCGGCCCGCGTCGGTCAAGGCCTTCTGCACCACCCGCGCCTTGAACGACCTGGGCGACGAACGGAATCCGTGGAGGTACAGAACGTAGGCGTTCGCGGTCATGATGCCAGCGCGTCCAGCAGTTTCTGGTGCACGCCGCCGAAGCCGCCGTTGCTCATCACGAGGATATGGTCGCCCGGCTGGGCCGCCTGCACGATGGCCTGCACCATGTAGTCGATCTGGTCGAAGCTGTGCGCGATGGCGCCCAGCGGCCGCAATGCGTCGGCCAGCGACCAGCCCAGCGCCTGCTGGCTGCCGAAGCCGAACACCAGGTCGGCGTCCTTCAGGCTGCCCGGCAGCGCGTCCTTCATGGCGCCCAGCTTCATGGTGTTCGAGCGCGGTTCGAGCACGGCCAGGATGCGGCCCGAGCTTGCGCCATTATTGCCGATCTTCTGGCGCAGGCCGCCCACGGTGGTGGCGATCGCGGTCGGGTGGTGCGCGAAGTCGTCGTACACGGTGATGTTGTTGACCGTGCCGCGCACTTCCATGCGGCGCTTGACGCTCTGGAAGCGCGACAGCGAAGCGATCGCCTGCGAGGTCGGCACGCCGACGTGGCGCGCGGCCGCGATCGCGGCCAGCGCGTTCAGGCGGTTGTGGTGGCCGGTCAGCTCCCATTCGACGGTGCCCTGCGAAGCGCCGTCGAACAGGACGTCGAAGCTGCCGCCGCCGGGATGCTCGACCAGGCTCCAGTTGACGCCCTCGGCCGTACCGAAGCCTTCCTTCTCGCTCCAGCAGCCGCGCTTGAGCACGCGCGCGAGCGCGGCTTCGTCGCCGTTCACGACCAGGCGGCCCACGCCCGGCACGGTGCGCACCAGGTGGTGGAACTGGGTCTCGATGGCGCCGATGTCCGGGAAGATGTCGGCGTGGTCGTATTCCAGGTTGTTCAGCACCGCGGTCTTGGCGTGGTAATGGACGAATTTACTGCGCTTGTCGAAAAAGGCGGTGTCGTATTCGTCGGCCTCGATCACGAAGAAATCGCTCGGCTTGTCGCCATGCAGGCGCGCCGAGATGCCGAAGTTCATCGGCACGCCGCCGATCAGGAAGCCCGGCGCGTAACCCGCGTCTTCCAGGATCCAGGCCAGCATCGAGGTGGTCGTGGTCTTGCCGTGCGTGCCGGCCACGGCCAGCACCCATTTATCGCGCAGGATGTGCTCGCCGATCCACTGCGGGCCGGAAACATAGGGCAGCCCGCGGTTCAGGATCTCTTCGATCAGCGGATTGCCGCGCGTCATGACGTTACCGATCACATACAGGTCGGGATTCAGCGACACCTGCTCGGGACCGAAGCCCTGGATCAGCTCGATGCCCTGGGCTTCCAGCTGGGTGCTCATCGGGGGATAGACGTTGGCGTCGCAACCGGTGACGCGGTGGCCGGCTTCCTTGGCCAGGACCGCCAGGCCACCCATGAAGGTGCCGCAAATACCGAGAATGTGAATATGCATGGTCGTGGAAGAAAAAGCCGCAGTAAATGAATTCGAAAGCGCGATTCTACCCGACCCGCTGTCATTTTCCTCTTAAGAGTATGATTCGGGCATCATGCCTACTCAGAACAATGACCTACTCCAGCTGCGCGCCGAAATCGCTGCCTTTGCTGCGCGCATGGTCGCCCAGGATGGCGCCGATTACGATACCGCGCGCCGCAAGGCGGCGCGCCAGGTGCTCGGGGTGGACCGCCCCAGTCCCAACCTGATGCCCGACAACCTGCAGATCGAGGACCAGGTCCGTCAATACCAGGCCCTGTTCGGCGGTCCCGGCCAGGCCGAGCGCTTGCGCGCCCTGCGCGAGACCGCCCTGCAGGTGATGGACCAGCTGGCCGACTTCCGCCCCTACCTCACCGGCGCCGTGCTCAACGGTACGGCGGGCGAGCACGACGAGATCCACCTGCAGCTGTTCGCCGACAGCGCCAAGGAGGTCGAGATCTTCCTGCTCAACCGCAACGTCGATATCGAGATCTCCGAAACGCCGCATTTCAAGGGCGGGCGGCACGATCCGGTTGAAACGGTCAGCTTCCTGTGGCATAAGGAAACTATTCATGCCGAGTTATACGATTTTCATGATGTGCGCGGGGCCTTGAAACCGCGCGCCGATGGCCGCCTGCAGCGGGTCGACGCAGCCGGGCTGCGTGCGCTGATGGCAAACGATGAGACTTTGGAACAGGACGAATGAATAAGAAACACGTGGCTGCCTATGCGGCCGTTGCCGCCATGTTCGGCATCATGGGGGCCCTGGTTGCCATCAACAAGAAAGAAGTCCCTCCCTACACCACGGCCATCGCGCCGACCGGCGGCAAGCCGCACAGCGTCGTCGAGAACCTGTTCGCGCAGTCGCTCAACGACCTGCAGGGAATGCCGCAGCCGCTGTCCAGGTGGCGCGGCAAGCCCTTGCTGGTGAATTTCTGGGCAACCTGGTGCGCGCCCTGCGTGCAGGAGATGCCGGAGCTGTCCGAACTGGCCGCGCTTGATGCCGGCAAGCACTTCAATGTGATCGGCATCGGCATCGATTCACCCTCGAACATGCGCGAATTCGCCGCCAAGCTCAAGATCGCCTATCCGCTCTACGTGGCCGGCATGGGCGGCACCGAGCTGTCGCGCGCCTTCGGCAACAGCGCCGGCGGGCTGCCGTATACGGTATTGATCGGCGCGGACGGCCAGGTGCGCAAGACCTACCTGGGCAAGCTGAAGTTCGACGAACTGCGGGCCGACCTGGCCGAACTTTGAGTTGCCGTAGAGTCCCAGGGTGGCCGGCTGCGCCGAGCGCGCGTTCAGCCACCGATAGAACAGCCGTGCAGGCAGTATCGGCATGATTCGAACGCGTGGCCGGCACCGCCGGCCACCCGGCGAGCGAACGATCGTTCTTTTCCGAACTGCGCCGAATATGCGTTCAACCCCCGGTAATTTTACCGCTTGCCAATAGTCGAGCTTGGCGGCACAATGCCTTCCTTTCGGGCTTCAGACTCTTCAACATGGCGAAAAAGCTACTGCTGCTTAACGGCCCCAACCTCAATCTACTGGGGACCCGGGAGCCCGAGGTGTACGGCGCGACGACGCTGGCCGACATCGAACAGGCGGCACTGGCACAGGCTCAGGCGGCAGGCGCAAGCCTCGACTGCTTCCAGAGCAACCATGAAGGAGCCCTGATCGACCGCATCCACGCCGCGCGCGGCGAAGGCGTGGACGCGATCGTCATCAATCCGGGCGGCCTGACCCATACCAGCGTGGCCCTGCGCGATGCGCTTGCTGCGGTGGCAATCCCGTTCGTGGAGGTACACATCTCGAATGTCCATGCCCGCGAATCCTTCCGGCATCACTCGTACCTGTCGGCTGTCGCGCAAGGCGTGATCTGCGGACTGGGGCCGGACGGATACCGGTTTGCCATCGACTTTGCGCTTAAATCGCGTTAATCTACGTCAACTTCATGTATCAGCGGCCGCAGGCTTACCCGGCATCGCGTTGCCAGCTCTCTTAAAAACGAATAAAACATTCCAAGGGGTTTCACATGGATCTCAGAAAACTCAAGACTTTGATCGACCTGGTCGCCGAATCGGACATCGCTGAACTCGAAGTGACCGAAGGCGAAAGCAAGGTCCGCATCGTCAAGTCGTCCGCAAACCCGCAAAACCAGATGATGATGCTGCCGCAGCAGGCCGTGCAGCACTACGCCGCCCCGGCCCAGCAGGGCGCGGTCGCGGCCCCTGCGGCAGCCCCGGCCGCCGCGCCGGTCGCCGAGCAGACCGGCCACGTGGTCAAGTCGCCGATGGTCGGCACCTTCTACCGCTCTTCGGCCCCGGGCGCCCCGGCCTTCGTGGAAGTCGGCGCCAACATCAAGCAGGGCGATACCCTGTGCATCATCGAAGCGATGAAGCTCCTGAACGAGATCGATGCCGACGTCGCCGGCACGGTCACCAAGATTCTCGTGGAAAACGGCCAGCCGGTCGAATTTGGCCAGCCGCTGTTCGTCATCGGCTAAGATCGCCTGACAATCCCCCATGGCGGCGTTGCACCGTCTCGCCGTAATGGTGTCTTGTTGGACGATCCGAACCCTCCGGCCGGGCGGCGTCCGCCGCCAGCCCATCCATGTCGTGTCCGGCGCGCTTTCTGATCCAGACTGTTGCGCCGGTTTTCACTGAAACACCGAACCTACCATGTTTGAAAAAATCCTCATCGCCAACCGTGGTGAAATCGCGCTGCGTATCCAGCGCGCCTGCCGCGAACTGGGCATCAAGACGGTCGTCGTTCACTCCGAGGCCGACAAGGACGCGAAGTACGTGAAACTGGCGGACGAATCCGTCTGCATCGGCCCGGCCCAGTCGGCGCTCAGCTACCTGAACATGCCGGCGATTATCAGCGCCGCCGAAGTGACGGACGCCGAGGCGATCCACCCGGGCTACGGCTTCCTGTCGGAGAACGCCGACTTCGCCGAACGCGTCGAGAAATCGGGCTTCGTCTTCATCGGCCCGCGCTCGGACTCGATCCGCCTGATGGGCGACAAGGTCTCGGCCAAGCAGGCGATGATCAAGGCCGGCGTGCCTTGCGTGCCGGGTTCGGACGGCGCCCTGCCGGACGATCCGAAAGAGATCATCACGACCGCGCGCAAGATCGGCTACCCGGTCATCATCAAGGCCGCCGGCGGCGGTGGCGGCCGCGGCATGCGCGTGGTGCACACCGAAGCCGCACTGCTGGGCGCCGTGCAGATGACCAAAACCGAAGCCGGCACCGCCTTCGGCAATCCGGAAGTCTACATGGAGAAGTTCCTGGAAAATCCGCGCCACGTGGAGATCCAGATCCTCGCCGACGAACACAAGAACGCCGTCTGGCTGGGCGAGCGCGACTGCTCGATGCAGCGCCGCCACCAGAAAGTGATCGAGGAAGCGCCGGCGCCGGGCATCCCGCGCAAACTCATCGAGAAGATCGGCGACCGCTGCGCCGAAGCCTGCCGCAAGATCGGCTACCGCGGCGCCGGCACCTTCGAATTCCTGTACGAGAACGGCGAGTTCTACTTCATCGAGATGAACACCCGCGTGCAGGTGGAACACCCGGTCACCGAGATGATCACCGGGATCGACATCGTGCAGGAACAGATCCGCATCGCCTGCGGCGAGAAGCTGCGCTTCAAGCAGCGCGACATCATGCTGTCGGGCCATTCGATCGAGTGCCGCATCAATGCCGAAGACCCGTTCAAGTTCACGCCTTCCCCGGGCCGCATCACCGGCTGGCATCCGCCGGGCGGTCCTGGCATCCGTGTCGATTCGCACTCGTATGCAGGATATTATGTTCCACCTCATTACGACTCGATGATCGGCAAGGTAATTTCTTACGGTGCGACGCGCGAGCAGGCAATTCGCCGCATGCAAATCGCGCTCTCGGAAATGGTGGTCGAAGGTATTCTCACCAATATCCCGCTGCACCGTGAGCTGATGGTCGACGCCCGCTTCATCGAGGGCGGCACCAACATCCACTACCTGGAGCACAAGCTGGCCTCGAAGCCGGACCTGCCGAAGGAAGGTGGCCTCGGCGCCAAATCGGAAACCAAGGTAGCGGACGTGAAGGCTGATCTATGAGCTGGACCGAAGTCGTCATCGAAGTAGCCCGCGATCACGCGGAAGCCCTGTCGGACGCCCTGATGGAAGCGGGCGCCCTGTCGGTTTCCGTGGAAGACGCGGACGAAGGCACGGAGCTCGAGAAACCGCTGTTCGGCGAGCCGGGCATGGAGCCCACCGAGGCTGCCTGGGACCACTCGCGCGTGGTCGCGCTCACCGATACCGACGCCGACCAGTTCGCGATCGTGCAGGAAGCCGCCAACGCCATCAAGCTGCCCGTGCTGCCTTCGTTCACCACCCGCGCGGTGGCGGACGCCGACTGGGTGCGCCTGACCCAGTCGCAGTTCGAGCCGATCCACATCGGCAAGAACATCTGGGTCGTGCCGAGCTGGCACGAAGCGCCGGACCCGAACGGGCTCATCCTCGAGCTCGATCCCGGCCTGGCCTTCGGCACCGGCAGCCACCCGACCACCCGCCTGTGCATGGAATGGCTGGAAGCGCACCCCGCGCCCGGCAAGTCGGTGCTGGACTACGGCTGCGGTTCGGGCATCCTGGCGATGGTCGCCAAGAAGCTCGGCGCGCAAGACGTCGCCGGGGTCGACATCGACCCGCAGGCGATCGAATCGGCGCGCAGCAACGCCGAACGCAACAAGGTCAGCATCGACTACTACCTGCCGGACGACTTCGCGGCCGCGCCGAACACGCGCCATGCGCAGGGCCAGTTCGACATCGTGGTGGCCAACATCCTGTCGAGCCCATTGAAGCTGATGGCGCCGATGCTGTCCGGCCGCGTGGCGCCGGGCGGCAGCCTGATCCTGTCGGGCGTGCTGGCACGCCAGGCCGAGGAAGTGGCCGCCGCCTACGCACCTTTCATCAAGCTGGGCGTCTGGGCCGAGCAGGACGGCTGGGTCGCCCTTCACGGGACGCTCGGCCAGGACACCGCCCCCGCGCCGCGCTCCGCCACCGCCGCTTAAGGGAAACCCAGGCATGGCGCTCGCCACCCAATGTCCCCACTGCGGCACCATGTTCCGTGTCGCCGCGGACCAGCTGAAGCTGCGTGGGGGCATTGTTCGCTGCGGCGCCTGCACCCAGGTATTCGACGGCAGCGCCGCGCTGGTCGACATGGCCGCCGCGGCGCCCTCCTCCGCCCTTCCGTCCGCACGTCGCCGCCTTGCGGCGGAACCCGCATCCGCCGCCGCTGCCGTTCCTGAACCCGCACCCGCAACGGCGCCTGCGCCTGCGCCTGCGCCGCAGGAAGCGCCCGCGGTCGCCGCTGGCGCCGAAGAAAACGCCGCCGATCCCATCTACACCCTCGCGTTCGACCGTACTTTCGCGCCCTTCGGCATCCTGCCGCAGGTCAGCCGCGAGGACGGCCAGGACCTTGCTGCGCCACAGGAGCCGGAAGAAACCGGGGCCCTGGTGGCCGACGCCCGCCCGCAGCCGGCCGTGACGGCAGCACCGCCGCAGGCCGAAGCACAGCCTGAAGCCGAGCCCGGGCCTGAACCTGAGCCTGAACCCGAGCCTGAACCGGCCCTGGCGCCGGCGCCGGAGGCCGTATCCGCGCCCGAAACGGAACCGGCGGCCGAGCCAGGCGTGGACGAAGCGCTGGTCGCCGCGCCGGTGACGGACCACGAAGACGAGCCCGGCGAAGCGCCCGCGGTACCGACAGCGGTTGCCGACTCCGCCCCGGCCAGGGCCACGTCATCCGCCCCGCCGCTGCTGCTGCGCGAATCCGGCCCGGCCACGGTCACCATGCCGCTGCCGCCGAGCGCGCCGCCGGTGGCGCCAAGGACGCCGCGCGCCAAGGCCGCGGAAGCGCGCGCCGCGCGCCGCTCCAAGCTCACGCCGACCCGGATCGAAGCGCCCAAGCTGCGCGTGCCGGAACCGGACGAGCCCGAATTCGTGCGGCGCGGGCGCCAGCGCGAGCGCTCGGGCAAGGCGGTGCGCATCGCGATGGCGGCCGGCAGCCTTGTGCTGCTGCTGTTGCTGGCGGCGCAGCTGGTCCGCAGCTTCGGCAGCACGCTGGCGGCGCGCCACCCGGACATGCGGCCCGCGCTGGTCAGCGCCTGCGCGACGCTGGGCTGCCGCATCGAGCTGCCGGCCCAGATCGACGAACTGGTGATCGACACCGGCGAACTGACCACGCTCGGCGGCAACGCCTATACCTTCAGCACCCAGCTGCGCAACCAGGGCAATGCCGTCCAGTCCTGGCCGAGCATCGAACTGACCCTGGTCGATGCCGACGACAAGCCGCTGGTGCGGCGTGTGTTCGGCCCGCGCGACTACCTGCCCACGGGTCCGCAGCTGGCTGCCGGCTTCGCGGCGCGCACCGAGCAAGCCGTCAAGCTGCATTTCCGCGTCGAGGAGCCGGCGCCGTCCGGCTACCATATCGCGGTGTTCTATCCGTGACGCCTCGCCCCATTCTTTCCATTCCCGAGAGCCCCCCATGACCAAAACCGCCCTGATCTGCGGATCGATCGCCTTCGACAAGATCATGCAATACCACGGCCGCTTCGCCGAGACCCTGCTGGCCGACCAGCTGCATCGCGTGAACGTGTCTTTCCTGGTGCCGACCATGCGCCTGGAGTACGGCGGCTGCGCGGTGAACATCGCCTACAACCTCAAGCTGCTGGGCGGCGAGCCGCTGGTGATGGGCACCATCGGCCAGGACGGCGGCGATTACCTCGAGCGCATGAAGAAACAGGGCATCGAGACCCGCGCGATCCGCAGCATCCCCGATGCCTACACCGCACAGTGCTTCGTCACCGCGGACCAGGACAACAACCAGATCAACGCCTTCCACCCGGGCGCGATGCAGTACTCGCACGAGAACAAGGTGGCTGAGCAGGGCGAACTGCGCGTGGCGATCATTTCGCCGGACGGCCGCGACGGCATGATCCAGCACGCCGCCGACTGCGCCGCGCAGGACATTCCCTTCATGTTCGACCCGGGCCAGCAGCTGCCGATGTTCTCGGGCGAAGAGCTGATCCGCTTTATCGAGCAGGCCAGCTACCTGGCCTGCAACGACTATGAATTCGAAGTCGTGATGGACCGCACCGGCCTGAGCCTGGCGGACATCGCCGCGCGCCTGGACGCGCTGATCGTCACGCGCGGCGGCGACGGCTCGGACATCTACGCGGGCGGGGAGCACTACCGCATCCCGGCGGTGAAGGCGGATGAAATCGTCGACCCGACCGGCTGCGGCGATGCCTACCGCGCCGGTTTGCTGTACGGGATTACCAGTGGCTTCGACTGGCCGACCACCGGCCGCATCGCCAGCCTGCTGGGCGCGATCAAGATCGGCAGCACCGGAGGCCAGAACCATACGTTCACGCCGCAAGAGGTCGAGCAGAAGTTTGAGGCGGCATTCGGATACAAGTTCCGCTGAGCACCGCCACCAGGTTCATACCGTGAATAAAAAAATGGGTCCCCGCGGGGACCCATTCTTGTTCGTAGCGACGCTATTAACCGTAAAACACCTGGCGCAATACAAACTGGATAACCTGGATCAGCACCAGGGCCACCAGTACCGATAAATCGATCCCGCCGATGGGGGGCACCACGCGCCGGATCGGCCGCAGGATCGGGGTATTCAGCGCGTGCACGAACGGCGCCAGCGGCGCATGCGGATTCACCCAGCTGAAGATCGCCTCGATGATCAGGAGCGCCATGAAGCCGTACAGGATCCAGTTGAGGAAGCGGTGCAGCGCATGCAGCACCACCATCTCGCCCGACGCCCCGGCCAGCAGCAGCAGCGAGCTGGCCAGCAGCACCACCAGGAAGGCGCCGATCAGGCTTGCCCAGTCATAGCCGCCCATGCCCGGCACCAGGCGCCGTAGCGGCAATACCAGCCAGTCGGTCAGGGTAAAGGTGAACTGGCCGATCTGCTGCGGCGGACGCACCCGGATCGCCTGCATCCAGAAGCGCAGCAGGAGCAATCCTCCCAGCAGGCTGGCAGCGGTATCGACAATAAACTGGAGAATGGACAGCACGTAGGCTCCTAAAAAAAAACCGCTGTGTGAACGATCACACAGCGGTATTTTGCCTGATCCAGGCAAGACTCGCTACCGAGCCGGAATTATGGGCGGCTGCTGGTCGGGAACGGCCAGGCGGCTGCCGGCGACAGCGTGGTTTTCGCTGCGGCGGCCGGTGCTGCTGCCTTGCTGTCCGATTTCGAATCGGCCTTGGCTTCCGGCTTGGCTTCGGCTTTCGATTCCGATTTGGACTCGGCTTTCACTTCCGGTTTGGCTTCGGCTTTGGCTTCCGGTTTCGCTTCCGCTTTCATTTCCGGCTTGGCTTCGGCTTTTACGGCCGGCTTTGCAGCAGGCTTGGCTGCGGCCGATTTGGTCGCAGCGGTTTTGGCCGGAGCGGCGGCTTTGGCAGCGGTTTTGGCCGGTGCAGCAGCTTTAGCTGGAGCGGAGACTTTTTTTTCGGCCGGTTTTGCAGCGGCTTTAGCCGGAGCGGCGGCTTTAGCTGGAGCAGCAGCTTTAGCCGGGGCGGCAGCGCTCGGTTTCGACACCGTCGAAACTCGCTTTGCAGCCGGTTTAGCGGCAGCCTTGGCTGGAGCAGCAGCTTTCTTGGCAGCCGGTTTAGCGGCGGCTTTGGCTGGAGCAGCAGCTTTTTTGGCAGCCGGTTTAGCGGCGGCTTTGGTTGGAGCAGCGGCTTTCTTGGCAGCCGGTTTAGCAGCGGCTTTGGCCGGAGCAGCAGACTTCTTTGCAGCAGGTTTAGCGGCTACTTTTTTTGCTGCCGGCTTGGCTGCCGATTTGCTCGCAGCGGCCTTGGCTGCCGGCTTAGCAGCAGCTTTCTTTGCTGCAGGCTTGGCTGCCGATTTGGTCGCAGCTTTTGCTGCCGGCTTGGCTGCCGACTTGGTGGCGGCCTTGGCTGCCGGTTTAGCAGTTGCTTTCTTTGCTGCCGGCTTGGCTGCTGCTTTCTTTGCTGCTGGCTTCGCTGCCGGCTTGGCTACTGCTTTCTTTGCAGCTGGCTTTGCTGCCGACTTGGTAGCGGCCTTGGCTGCCGGTTTAGCAGCCGCTTTCTTTGCTGCTGGCTTGGCTGCCGGTTTAGCAGCTGCTTTCTTTGCAGCAGGCTTGGCTGCCGGTTTAGCGGCTGCTTTCTTTGCCGCAGGCTTTGCTGCCGGTTTAGCAGCTGCTTTCTTTGCTGCAGGCTTTGCTGCCGGTTTAGCAGCTGCTTTCTTTGCCGCAGGCTTTGCTGCCGGTTTAGCAGCTGCTTTCTTTGCAGCAGGTTTTGCTGCCGCCTTGGTGGCGGTGGTCTTGGTGGCAGCGGTCTTGCTTGCTGCAGCGCTCGACTTCGACACTGTCGAAGCTCGCTTTGCTGCCGGCTTGGCGGCTGCCTTGGTCGCGCTGGCCTTGGCTGCCGGCTTCGCTGCGGCCTTTGCTGCCGGTTTCTCGGCTGCGGCCTTGGCTGCCGGTTTGGTGGCCTTCGTCACGGACGAAGGCGCGCTTTTTGCTGCTGCCTTTGCTGCTGGTTTCTTAGCGGTTGCCATTTTGATTCTCCTTCATCTGCGATGAGAAATACGCTCAAGGTTAAAACCCGCCCACCCAAACGTGGCGGGCGAATTATTCATCGGACCAAACCGCCAGGCGATTTGGGCCAATGAATCCGGCACCGGCTGAACTGCTGCAACTCCTCACAATTGCAGCGCTTCAGCCAACGTCGTCAGGCAACCGATTCAATGCGTTTTCACATCGCTACCCTTGCGGGCGCGAAAAGAAAAAGCCGCCTTGCCTGAACACGGTCAGGCAGTGCGGCTTGTTCTTTTCGCTTCGCTTACGTGCATACTGATTGAATCAGTGTCCTATTATTCGATCGATTACTGCCCCGGATGGACGCGACAATATCACATGTTCACGTTTTGACAAATTCAAACACGTAAAGTACACGAAAACTTTGTGAGCGCGCAACCGGAACACCGCAAAAGAAATCGTCTTTTCACGCCAATCATGCGATTGCGCATTGGTCTCGTCTTGATCCCGCAATGATCGCTTTTTATTCATCACCCGAAATCCATTTCAACTGATCGGCAAACCATCTGCGCCGGTACCGGCCGCTGCGCTTTCGAGCGCAGCGCGCATTGAAAAAGCCGGGCCCGGCAATGAATGGGTTTTCGGCTGCAGCCTCGCCGGCGATCCATTGGCGATCCATCGGCAACCAAGGATCGCACCGCGCCACTGCACCTGCTTGGACATCGCCGCATACGAAACGGTGCCCTTTATTTTCGCGATCGCCGGCAGCCTGGCGCAGCTGCTCATTCGAGGACCCTGAGCAGATCCATCTTGCACAGCCAGGCCAGTCCGCGCAGCAGCGTGGGACGGTCGCAGGGACCGAGCGTGTCGATCAGTTCCTCCACTTCCACCGGCCGCGGCCCGATCGCCCCGAACAGGCGGCCGAACTCCTCGAGCGTCGGCAGCGACGCCGAGGCGTAGCGGTTGATCGCCAGTTCCCGGTACTGGTTGACCAGCGCCAGCGAGGCATCCGGCGTCAACTCCACCAACGATGCCGCAGTCAGCGGACGCGTCGCATAGCTCGCGAACAGCCGGAATGGATCGGGGCGGTCCGGCGCGCGCGCGGGCAGCGGCGGCGCCAGTCGCGCATCGGCGCGGCGGCGCTCGGCCAGTTCGTCCCACAGCGCGCGGTAGCGTCCGAGAATCACGGCCCAGTCGAATTCCGTCTGCGCCCTCGTGCGCGCCTGCGCGCCCAGCTTGCGCCGCAAATCGGCGTCGCGCACCAGCCGACTGTAAGCCTGCGCCAGCAGCGCGCCGTCCAGGGCCACCGCCTGGCTGGCGTGGCCGCAATACATGTCGAAGCTGTCGATGCCATCGTCGTAGCGCAGCGCCAGGTCGAGCCCTGCCCCGGGGCCCGGCATTACGGTCGGGATGCGGTAACCGTCGATGCCGTCGCGCACGGTGTCGCGGTAGCCGTTCCAGTCCGATACCACGCACGGCAGCCCGGCCGCCATCGCCTCGATCGGAGTCAGGCCGAAGGTCTCCTGGACGTTGTCGGCCAGCGAGGTGAAGACGTCCGCGGCGGCCCAGGCATCGCGCCCGTTGCCCGCCGCGCGCCCGTCGAGCTCCACCAGGCGCACCGAGGGACAGAGCAGCGCGGCCGCCTCGCGGAAGGCGGCGCCGATGGCTTCGCCGGCATACCAGCCCGCGACGATCAGATGCACGCGGCGCCCGGCCTTGTCGGCGCGCTCCAGCGCGCTGAACATCTGCTGCGGGTGCGACTTGGCATGCAGGGACAAGCGCCCCAGATACAGGAAGGCGACATCGTCGGCGCCGATGCCGAGCCGTTCGCGCGCCTGCCGGCGCCGCGCCGCGTCCGGCGCCAGCTCCGCGCAGTGCACGCCGAGCGGAATCAGGGGCAGCTGCGGCAGCTCGAAGCGCTGCGCCGCCAGCCGTGTGCGCAGGTAGTCGGCCTGCTCCTCGATCAGGACCCGCAGGCTGTCGCGCACCACGCGCGAGGTGCAGATGACGGCGTCCCAGCTGCGCACCGGCGCCACCAGCAGGGCGCTCACCATGCTCATCGTCTCGTGCGATGCGGTGGCGTGCGTGATGCCGCACAGGCTGTAGCGCTGCTCCCCCGCCGCCAGCCTGCGCCAGGCCAGGCGTTCGATGCCGGGGCCGGGATGGAACAGGCAGCCGAAGCGTTCGAGGCGCTGCGGCGCCGCCGGCGGCACCCAGGCCACCTCGCCCCCGAACCCCTCTTCGCGCAGGGCGGCCTCGAATGCATCGGCATGGCTGCGCTCGGCCGCGAAGCAACCGACTTCGCACAGGCCCGCGTGGCGCGCGATCGCGCCCAGCAGGCCGACACCGGCCGACTGCCGGCCCATCAGCTTGTGGCCGGCGACGGAAAAAGATTCGGGAAGGTAATGCAGGGCAAAGCTTTCCGGCATGCGGTCTCCTGCGGCCGAGCCACCCGCGACGGTGCGGGTGCTGCTGACCGGTCTGGACCATCATAGCGATGGCAACGATGACACGGCGCAAGCGTGCACGCACACAGCCCGTTCATCGAAGACCGTCCGCTGAACAAGGAGCTGGCTGTCCTCCATGCGCCGCTGGGCGCGCCGGCGTATCTCAGCAGGGTCTTGAACCTCGACCGGTTTCCGGTGCCGCTGAAGCGTTCATCTAGCTGTCGCAGCCAGCGCCGCAGCCGCCACCACCGCAGGCACTGCCACAGGATACGGCGCCGTCGCTGTCGCCGTCGCCGCTGTCCACTGCCGCATCGCACCCGACACCGATCCATTCCGCCTGCGTGGGTGAGCAGATCGGGCCGCGAACCCTGGCATAGTCGTCTTCGCCGATCAATCCGGCCCGCAGAAGGCCATGTGGCGTCAGCGCGTTCGGGAAGCTCGGCCGCCCTTCAGGATGCCCCAGTTCGTCCAACGCCGAGCAGGTGACCAGGCCGCCAGTGATCCCGTAGCCGAAACCGCGCGGCATGCCCAGCCGCGCATCCAGCGTGAACAGCCTTGGCAGGTCCGGTCCGGCCGCCGGCTTCGATGCGCGCCGGCGCGCCTGCACCAGGCACACCGCGAGCGCGCGGCCCATCTCGCCCTCGCCCATGCGGGCCCGCTCGAGGTGCGCAATGCTGCGGCCGAAATGGCGGATGCAGAAGCGTTCGAGCCCCGCCGCGTCCATGCGCGTCCACGCATGCCAGACCGAGTCCGCCGCGCGCGAAGGCAAGGCGCAAGGGCGGCCGGCGGCGGCCGCGCAATCGAAGAACATCATCAGCCCTTCGGCCGCCTGGGCATAGAAAGCGGCGTCGCGCGCAATGCCGGGAAATTCCTGGTGCGCGCTGCGCGCCCAGCAGGTAAACAGCGCGGCCGGCACCTCGGCCAGCACCGACGCATAGGTCGACTGGGCGAATTCCCACGCCACGGTGCGTGCCGGCGCACGCGGGGTTTCCCTGACATTCATCGCATCCTCCGTTACGGGCATCCGCTCACCTTAGTGCAGGGACGCCGGCCGGATGATGACCGAGCTCAACAATGAAAAAGCCCGCCGGGTGGCGGGTCTCGATGGATGCTTCAGCGTTGCGGCGCGATCCGCCACACGGTGCCGCCGGCATCGTCCACCACCAGCAGTGCGCCGTCCGCCGCCACCGCCACGCCGGCCGGGCGGCCCCAGACCTCGCGGTCGCTCAGCACCATGCCGCTCATGAAGTCCTGGTACTGGCCGGTCGGCACGCCGTTCTTCATGAACACGCGTACCACCTTGTAGCCGGTGCGCACGCCACGGTTCCAGGAGCCGTGCAGGGCCACGAAGACGTCGCCCTCGTACTCCTTCGGGAAAGCATTCCGCGCGCCCTTCGGCGCCTGGTAGACCGCCATGCCGAGCGGCGCCGAGTGCGGCTGGATCAGCACGTCCGGCACGATGGCCTTGCCCTTCAGGTCAGGACGCTGCCCCTTGAGGCGCGGATCTTCATGCTCGCCGATGTAGTACCACGGCCAGCCATAGTAGCCGCCCTGCTTGACGCGGGTCAGGTAGTCCGGCGGCAGGTTGTCGCCCAGCGCGTCGCGCTCGTTCACCGTGCACATCACATCGCCCGTGCTCGGGTAGACCAGCATGCCGACGCAGTTGCGCAGGCCGGTGGCCCAGGTGCGGCGGTTCTTGCCGTCGGGGTCGAAGGCCATCACGGTGGCGCGGTCGGTCTCCACGCCCCAGGCCGCGCCCAGGCCGTGCTTGGCTTCCCATTGCGCGATCGGCTCCGGCGGCGTGGCGCCGATCTCGGTGGCGACGTTGGTGGCCGAACCGATCGACAGCAGCATGGTCTTGTCGTCCTTCAAGAAGGCCAGGCTGCGGGTGGTGTGGCCGCCGCTGGTGTCGGACAACTGCGCCACCACGGTCTCGGGCGCAGCGCGCGCGCTCAGGTCGCCGTTGCGGTAGGGGATGCGGACGATGGAATTGACGTTGGCGACGTACAGGTATTGCGGGTTGGCGCCGGACGGCCAGAAGGCCATGCCGTAGGGGCGACTCAAGCCGCTGGCGAATACCTCGGGCGTAGCCGATCGCTGCCCTTCCTTCGCACGCAGGACCTTGATCTCGCCCTTGGCGGTGGCGGCCAGGAAGATGTCGCCGTTGGGCGCGCGCAGCGGCAGGCGTGGCTTGTCGGCGTCAACGGCATAGATGCTGACCGCGAAGCCCGGCGGCACGCTCGGCATGCTGCCGTTCGGACGGGCCTCCACGCGCGGGCCGTTGCCGGCGCTGCTGGTGGCGAACGGCGGCGGCAGGTCGCTCAGCTTGATGTGGTGGATGCGGCCGGGCTGGCTGTCGTCCCAGGAGCCGTTGCGCTCCGCCGACGCGGCGCTCCTGGCAGGCGCCTCGGTTTGTGCGGCGACTTTGACCGGGCCTTGCAGGCTGGCGAGGTAGTCGATGAGTGCGGCGCGGGTCGCCTTGTCCGGCACGCCGACCGGCATCGTGGTGCCGGGCACGTCTTTCGCCGGGTCGGCCAGGAACACATCCAGCTGTTCGCGGGTCCAGGTCTTGCCGGCGGCGCCGGCCTTGTTCAAGGCTTGCGAGTAGTTGTAGCCGGCAACGCTCCCCGCCTTGCGGCCGAGGACGCCGAACAGGCCGGGGCCGGCGCGCGAGGACAGGCTGGCATCGACACTGTGGCAGCTGGCGCAGTTGTTCTGGAAGGTGGTCCGGCCGGCGGCGGCCTGGGGCGCGGCGTGGGTGCTGGACGCCACTGCGAGGCCGGCGAGCAGCGCGGCCTGCAGCGTCAGGGTCTTGGCTTGCAAGGGAGTTCTCCTGTTATTCGGACTGGACAATCCGCCATCATAGGACAACTCGTAGGGACGTGTGCGTCTCTGATGACGTTGCCGGCGAGAACGGAAGGCCGCCGACATGGCTGGCGGGCGAGAAAAGAAAAACCCGGCTGCCATTGCTGGCAGCCGGGTCGATGTAGCAGTCAATGCGACGGGATCAATCCCAGCTCAGCGCCCCACCCGTCTGGTACTCGGTCACGCGGGTCTCGAAGAAGTTACGCTCTTTCTTGAGGTCGATCATCTCGCTCATCCACGGGAACGGGTTCTCTTCGTTCGGGAACAGCGGATCGAGGCCGATCTGCACGGCGCGGCGGTTGGCGATGAAGCGCAGGTAGCCCTTGAACATCGGGGCGTTCAGGCCCAGCACGCCGCGCGGCATGGTGTCTTCGGCGTAGCGGTACTCCAGGTCGACCGCCTGCAGGAACAGGACCTTCAGCTCTTCGCGGAAGGCCGGGGTCCACAGCTGCGGGTTTTCCATCTTGATCGTGTTGATCAGGTCGATGCCGAAGTTCACGTGCATCGACTCGTCGCGCAGGATGTACTGGTACTGCTCGGCGGCGCCGGTCATCTTGTTCTGGCGGCCCAGCGCTAGGATCTGGGTGAAGCCGACGTAGAAGAACAGGCCTTCCATCAGGCAGGCGAACACGATGATCGACTTCAGCAGCTGCTGGTCGGCTTCCATGGTGCCGGTCTTGAATTCCGGGTCGGTCAGCACGTTGATGAACGGGATCAGGAACTGGTCCTTGTCGTGGATCGACGCGATCTCGTTGTAGGCGTTGAAGATTTCCTTCTCGTCCAGGCCGAGCGACTCGACGATGTACTGGTAGGCGTGGGTGTGGATCGCTTCCTCGAAGGCCTGGCGCAGCAGGTACTGGCGGCATTCCGGCGCGGTGATGTGGCGGTAGGTGCCCAGCACGATGTTGTTGGCGGCCAGCGAGTCGGCGGTGGTGAAGAAGCCGAGGTTGCGCTTGACCAGGCGGCGCTCGTCTTCCGACAGGCCGTTCGGGCTCTTCCACAGCTCGATGTCGCGCTGCATGTTCACTTCCTGCGGCATCCAGTGATTCGCGCAGCCGGCCAGGTATTTGTCCCAGGCCCACTTATACTTGAACGGCACCAGCTGGTTGACGTCGGTCTGGCCGTTGATGATGCGCTTGTCGTCGGCGTTGACGCGCTTGGCGACTTCGGCGGCGGGCGGCGCGGCTTCGCCGGCGGCTTGCGGTGCGCGGGGCGCTGGTGCGGTGGTTTGTTCGTCGTCCCAGGATAGCATGGTGGTATTCCTTCTTTCGTGACTGCGTCCGCGCGGAGCGGACGGTCGAATTCGTTTGTTCGGTGAGTTACCGGTGCAGCCAGCCGGTGGCTGGCTGCACCGCATGGTGCCTTATTGGCAAGCTTCGCACTCGTCGAAGCCGGCATCGCCCGGACGCAGGTAGCAGGCGGCGCCTTCCGTCACTTCCGGCGCTGCAGCAGGTGCCGCCGCCGCCGGAGCGCCGGCCGGCGCCGCATGGCCGCCCGACAGGCCGCCCGAGACCGGCACCGCGTTCAGCGCGCCGGTACGGGTGGTCGACTTCTCCATGTGCGTCGCGGCGATGGTGCGCAGGTAGTAGGTGGTCTTCAGGCCGCGCAGCCAGGCCAGCTTGTAGGTTTCGTCCAGCTTCTTGCCCGAGGCGCCGGCCATGTAGATGTTCAGCGACTGGGCCTGGTCGATCCACTTCTGGCGGCGCGAAGCCTGTTCCACCAGCCACTTCGGTTCGACTTCGAAGGCGGTGGCGTAGATGTCGCGCAGGTCTTGCGGCACGCGGTCGATCTTGGAGAGCGATCCGTCGAAGTACTTCAGGTCGGCGATCATGACTTCGTCCCACAGGTCGCGCGCCTTCAGGTCGCGCACCAGGTAGGCGTTGATCTCGGTGAATTCGCCCGACAGGTTCGACTTCACGTACAGGTTCTGGAAGGTCGGCTCGATGCAGGCCGACACGCCGATAATGTTCGAGATGGTCGCGGTCGGAGCGATCGCCACGCAGTTCGAGTTGCGCATGCCGAACTGCTTGATGCGCTCGCGCACGAGGGTCCAGTCCATCGCCGACGAGGTGTCCTGCTCCAGGTAGCCGCCGCGTTCTTCCGCCAGCAGCTTGATCGAGTCCTGCGGCAGGATGCCGCGGTCCCACAGCGAGCCGGTATAGGACTCGTAGCGGCCGCGCTCCTCGGCCAGCTCGGTCGAGGCCAGGTAGGCGTAGTAGCAGACCGCTTCCATCGAGGTATCGGCGAATTCCACCGCCTTATCGGAAGCGAACGGCACGCGCATCATGTGCAGGCAGTCCTGGTGACCCATGATGCCCATGCCCACCGGGCGGTGGCGCATGTTCGAATTGCGCGCCTTGTCCACGGCGTAGTAGTTGATGTCGATGACGTTGTCCAGCATGCGCATCGCGGTGCGGATGGTCTTGGCCAGCTTGACGTGATCCAGGCCCTCGCCCTTCATGTGCTGCGGCAGGTTCACCGAGCCCAGGTTGCAGACGGCGATCTCGTCGGCGCTGGTGTTCAGGGTGATCTCGGTGCACAGGTTGGACGAGTGCACCACGCCGATGTGCTGCTGCGGCGAACGGATGTTGCACGGATCCTTGAAGGTGATCCACGGGTGGCCGGTCTCGAACAGCATCGACAGCATCTTGCGCCACAGGTCGAGCGCTTCGATCTTCTTGTACACGGTCATTTCGCCGCGTGCGGCCTTGGCTTCGTAGGCGACATACGCCTCTTCGAAGGCCTTGCCGACCTTGTCGTGCAGGTCCGGGGTTTCGCTCGGCGAGAACAGGCTCCAGTGGCCCTTCTCCATCACGCGCTTCATGAACAGGTCCGGAATCCAGTTCGCGGTGTTCATGTCGTGGGTGCGGCGGCGGTCGTCGCCGGTGTTCTTGCGCAGGTCGAGGAATTCCTCGATGTCCATGTGCCAGGTTTCCAGGTAGGCGCAGACCGCGCCCTTGCGCTTGCCGCCCTGGTTCACCGCCACGGCGGTGTCGTTGACCACTTTCAGGAACGGCACCACGCCCTGCGACTTGCCGTTGGTGCCCTTGATGCGCGAGCCCAGTGCACGAACCGGGGTCCAGTCGTTGCCCAGGCCGCCGGCGAACTTCGACAGCAGCGCGTTTTCTTTAATGGCGTCGTAGATGCCTTCCAGGTCGTCGCCGACGGTGGTCAGGTAGCACGAGGACAGCTGCGAGCGGCGGGTGCCCGAGTTGAACAGGGTCGGGGTCGAGCTCATGAAGTCGAACGACGACAGCAGGTTGTAGAACTCGATGGCGCGCGCTTCGCGGTCGGCTTCGCGCAGGGCCAGGCCCATCGCGACGCGCATGTAGAAGGCCTGCGGCATCTCGATGCGGGTTTCGCGCACGTGCAGGAAGTAGCGGTCGTACAGGGTCTGCAGGCCGATGTAGCCGAACTGCAGGTCGCGGTCGGCGACGATGGCCTTGGCCAGGCGCTCGAGGTCGTAGGTGCCCAGCGCTTCGTCCAGCAGTTCGTTCTGGATGCCCTTGGCGATGTACTGCGGGAAGTAGGTGATGTATTCAGCAGCGGCGCCGGCTTGCGGCACTTCCTTGCCGAAGACTTCCTTGCGGATCGTGTGCAGCAGGATGCGCGCGGTAACCTGGCTGTAGGCCGGGTCTTTTTCCATCAGCGCGCGGGCGGCCAGGATCGCCGACTTGTGCAGTTCTTCGACCGGCACGCCGTCGTACAGGTTCTTCAGGGTCTCGGCGACGATCGCGTCGGCGTCGACATGCTTTTCCAGGCCCGAGCAGGCGGCGTTCACCAGGGCGTAGACGTCGTTCACGTCCAGCGCGCGGCGCTGGCCGCCGTCGACCACATGGATCTGCGGCGCGTCCACGGCGGCACCGCCCAGCGCCGCCTTGGCGGCCTTGCGTTCTTCCATGCGCTTGGCGCGGTACAGCACGTATTCGCGCGCGACGTCATGCTCGCCCGAGCGCATCAGCGACAGTTCGACCTGGTCCTGCACGTCTTCGATGTGGAAGGTACCGCCGTTCGGCTGGCGGCGCACCAGCGCGGCCACCACGTTGTTGGTCAGCTGTTCCACCAGCTCGCGGATGCGGGCCGACGCCGCGCCCTGCCCGCCGGCGACGGCGAGGAAGGCCTTGGTCATCGCGACCGAGATCTTGTGCGGCTCGAAGGCGACCACGGCGCCGTTGCGGCGAATGACACGGTAGTCACCGCGCGCAGCGATCTCCGCCGGGGTGGCAGTGGCCGACGCGCTCGGTGCGACGTGCGGATTGATCGAAATGTCTTGTGCTGTTTGCATTGGGCCTCCAGTGAGCAGCGGGTACCTGCTGTCGTTTGTCTTGAGCCGGACTTGTCAACCCGACAAAAATTTAAGCAAAGCGATGCCCCGCCAGTTGGCACTCCTCGCTGGCAAGCATGGAAGAAGTCAATGCGGCAGGGTAGAAATCGCTGTTGAATCAGTGGCTTGCAGAGCAAGCTTCAAGTCGAACCTGAAAGGTAATCAAAGACTTTTGCTTCCGGTTCAGTACCACTACATCTAGTGTTTGATCTTGAGATGAGACTAATTGTAGTACCTGACCCAGGTCAGGGCAAGTGAATACCTTCCCAATTTTTTCGGTTTTTTTTGGTGCATGGGCTTGACAACCCAGCTTCAGCCCAACGGCGGGCAGTATGCGGTGAGTGGGCGCTAACCTCGCCAGGCGAGACTGCACAATGCTTCATCAGCGCCATGCGCCGCGCATCGTTCTTGTGCATTTTGCACTGGCGAAAAGACAACAGGATGCGGCGCCGCTCTCCTGCTTTGGCAGGGTGGGCGGCCACCAGCATCGATCGATCAGGCGTTGTCGTCCGGCGCGCAGATCTCCAGCTTCTGCATCTGGTAGCGCAGCTGGCGCACGCTGATGCCGAGCAGGCTGGCCGCCTGGGTGCGGTTGAACTGGGTCTGCTGCAGCGCGCGCCCGATGATGTCGCGCTCGACCTGGATCAGGTATTCCGGCAGGTTGCTGGGCAGCTCGTCCGGGCCGAGCATGGCGGCGCGTGCCGACGCGTCGACCGTTGCCGGCGCCGCTTCCGGTGCGGAAGCGGGAGCCACGGGCTCCGGCAGCTGCGCCGGCGCCGCGGCCCCTGGTTCGCGCGCCTGGCCGTCGGCCGGCCGCGCCGCCTTCAGCGACAGGTCGCCCACCTCGATCACGCCGTCGTTGGCGAAGGCCAGCGCCCGCTCCAGCACGTTTTCCAGCTCGCGGATATTCCCCGGGAAGGAATACGCCCGCAGCGCGTCGAGCACGCCCGCCCCCAGCCTGGCCTGTCCCGGCCCGGCCAGGCGCGCCAGGATCGCGTCCGCCAGCGGCGCCAGGTCGTCGATCCGCTCGCGCAGCGGCGGCAGCGACAGTTCGATCACGTTCAGGCGGTAGAACAGGTCTTGCCGGAACCGGCCCTGCTCCACGCAGCGGGCCAGGTCCTGGTGGGTGGCGCTGACGATGCGCACGTCCACCGGCTCTTCGTTGGTGGCGCCGATCTTGCGCACGCGCCGCTCCTGGATCGCGCGCAGCAGCTTGACCTGCATCGGCAGCGGCAGGTCGGCCACCTCGTCGAGCATCAGGGTGCCGCCGTTGGCCGCCTGGAAGAAGCCTTCGCGCTCCTCGGCGGCGCCGGTGAAGGCGCCCTTGCGGTAGCCGAAGAACTCGGCCTCCATCAGGGTTTCTGGAATCGCCCCGCAGTTCACCGCCACGAAGGGCTTGCTCGCGCGCGAACTCTGGGCGTGGATCTCGCGCGCGGCGAGTTCCTTGCCGCTGCCCGATTCGCCGGTGATCGAGATCGGCGCGTTCGAGCGCGCCAGCCGGCCGATCTGGGTGCGCAGCGCCGCCATCGCCGGCGAGCTGCCGATCATGCGCGAACCGGGGACGGCGCCGTCCGGCTGCGCCGCCGGGGCCTCGGACAACTTCAGCGCCGAGCGCACCATCACGCGCAGCGCGTCCAGCGCCACCGGCTTGGAAATGTAGTCGAAGGCGCCCGCCTTGAGCGCCACCACCGCGTTGTCGGCGCTGCCGTAGGCGGTGATGACGGCGATCGGGGTGCCCTTGTGCGAGGCGCTCACCTCGCGCACCAGCTCCAGCCCCAGGCCGTCCGGCAGGCGCATGTCGGTCAGGACCAGCGCGTAGTCGTGCTCCGCGAGCAGCCCGCGCGCCTGGCGCAGCGTGGCGGCGCTGTCGACGTCCAGCCCCATCTTGAGCAGGGTGATCTCGAGCAGTTCGCGCAGGTCGGCTTCGTCGTCGACCACCAGGATGCGGGGTGCGGTCATGGTTCTCCCTACTATATATACAGGCAGTCCGGCCTCAGGCCGGCTGCGAGAAGCTGATCACGAAGCGCCCGCTGGCGCGGCGCGGCCCCATGGCCGCGGCGTCGAAGCGGTATTCGTAGTCGAGCTTGGCGTCGTTGTTCAGGCACAGCTCGCGCGCCAGGTACAGGCCCAGCCCGGTGCCCTTGCTCGAGGTGGTGTAGAAGGGCTCGAACAGGTGGGCGCGCACTTCCGGCGTGATGCCCGGCCCGTCGTCCTGCACGTGCAGCTCGATGCGGCCGGCGGCGTCGCGCGCCGGGAAGATGCGGATGCTGGCGGGCGCGCGGCTGGCATAGCGTATCGCATTGCCCAGCAGGTTGAGCAGCACTTCGTGCAGGTGCAGCGGGTCGAAGCGCACCGTGTTCGCCCCGGCGTCGCCCAAGTAGACTATATCATCGGCCAGGCCGTGGGTTTCGCAGAATTCGGCTTTCAGCTCGGCCAGGAAAGCGGCCAACTGCAGCGGCTCGCCGTTCGGCTGCACCTTGCGCGACAGCTGCAGGATGTCCTCGACCATGCGGTTCACCCGGGTCACGTTGTCGCCCACGATCTTCAGCAGGCGCACCTCGGCCGGGCCGTGCAGGTCCTCGGCCAGCAGCGCGGTGGCGTGGCCGATCGCCGACAGCGGGTTGCGCACCTCGTGCGCGATGCTGGCGGTGAGGCGCCCCATCGAGGCCAGCTTGAGCTGCTGCGCCTGGTTTTCGATGGCGCTCACGTCCTGCATGAACACCACGCTGCGCCCCAGCGCCTCGTCGAGCGTGTCGACCCGCGCGAAGCGCAGCTTCAGGTGCACCGGCTGGTCGCGCCGACCGCGCAGCGGTCCTGCTTCTTCCTGGTAGGGCTTGACGGTGACGAAGGCTGCGCCCTCGCCCGGCGCGCCCAGCCAGGCGGCGAAGGCCTGGGCCAGCGGCTCCAGGCCCGGCGCCTCGCCGAGCCGGAAGGCCGCCACTTCGCCCTCGATCCCGAGCATGCGGCGCGCCGCCGGGTTGCCGGTGAAGACCGTGCTGTCGTCGCCGACCACCAGGATGCCGTCGCCGACGTCGGCGATCACGATCCCGTTGATCGCCTGCTGCACGCGCAGGTCGACGCCGCGTTGCGCCGCCAGTTCTTCCTGCTTGAGCAGGCGCGCCGCCAGCCGGTTCACCAGCAGCGTGGCGGCGAAGAAGGCGGCGCCATACAGGCCGGCCTGCATCAGCGGCGGCTGGCGCGCCTGCATGAACACCTGCCAGGTGGCCTCGAGCAGCAGGAACATCGTGGCGACCGCGCTCGAGAACAGCGCCAGCGTCAGGGGCGCGAGGATGGCGGCGCCGGCCAGCGGAAACAGGTACAGGATCGCCAGGCCGCTGCGCATGCCGCCGGCTTCCAGGTAGAGCAGCGAGATCACGGCCAGGTCGAGCGCCACCTGGCAGCCCAGCTGCAGCGCGAAGCGGCGCTGCCACCAGGTGCCGAGGGCGCCGAACACCAGCGCCGCCGCCAGGTAGAACAGGCAGGTCCGGGTATTGGCGCCATCCAGGCGCAGTGCGCTGCCGGAGATGCTCACGCCCAGGTAGAGCAACAGCACCAGCGCGATGACGATGCGGGTGACGGTGAAGGTCTGGAGCGAGCGCCACAGGGTCGTGCGCGCTTCGCGGGACAGAGCCGCCCTGGGGGCGAGCGAGAGGGGCATCGGCCGGCTTACTGCGGCGGCAGGCGCACGTGGCCCGGCGAGCAGTAGTCGTGGCCGTCGGCGTGGACCGCTTCGGAGGCCGGGAAGTAGATGCCGCAGTGCGCGCACTGGGTCATGGTTTCGATCTCGGCGACCGGCGCCTGCGGCCGCGGCTCGCGCGCCTGTTGCCGATCCAGGGGCGGCTGCTGCCGATTAGCCAGCCCCTTGAGCTTGGCGCGCACGGCCATGACGATCAGCCCGATCAGCAGGATCCAGAACAGGATGCGGCTCATGCGAGCCCCCGGTGCAGGACGACTTCGAGCACGAAGCGGCTGCCGACATAGGCCAGCGCCAGCGTGGCGAAGCCCGCCAGCGTGAAGCGCAACGCGGTCTTGCCGCGCCAGCCCTGCCAGCGGCGGCCCGCCAGCAGCGCGGCGAACAGCAGCCAGGACAACAGCGCGAACACGCTCTTGTGGTCGAGCGGCAGCGCGCGCCCGAACAGCTGCTCGGAGAACACCACCCCCGACAGCACCGTGAGGCTGAGCAGGATGAAACCGATCCAGATCACGCGGAACAGCAGTTTTTCCATGGTCAGCAGGGCCGGCAACTGGTCGAGGGTGCTGCCGAGCCAGCCCCCGGCGGCGCCGCGCGTGTGCAGGCGTGCTTCCTGCAGCGCCATCAGGACCGCATGGAAGGCCGCGATGGTGAGCGTGCTGTAGGCCAGCACGGCGACCGCGACGTGCCAGCCGAAGGCCGGCGACTGGCCCTCCAGCTCCAGCAGGCTGCCCGGGAACGCCACCGGCAGCAGCGCGGCGACAAAGGCGAAGGGCATCACCAGACGGCGCATGCCGTCCAGGGCGAAGTTGCGGTTCTCCAGCCAGTAGGCGGCCACCGACACCCACAAGGCGCTGGACAGCATGAGGGCGAAACCGACGCGCAGGTGGCCGGGCGCGAGCACGTCGAGTCCGAGCGCGACGCCATGCGCCGCCCAGGCTGCGGCGGTGACGCCTGAGATAAGGGCACCCCGGCGCAACGGCAGCAGGGCGCACACCGCGTACAGCAGGGCCGCGGCGAGGAAAAGGGAATTCTGCATACTAAGAGTCTACACCATCGGGAAATGGCGGGGGCGGGCCCCTTCCCCGCCCCGCCGGCCGATGCAAGCCTGCGCCAGGCTCAGTCCACCGCCGCCAGCCGCATCTCATCGGTATGATGGCGCCGCTGCTCTTCCATCACCAGCACCCCCAGCTCGCGCTTGAGCGCGTTGAACTCGGGCGCGGCCGGGTCGCGCAGGCGCCCCATCTCGACCAGCAGGTCGCGCTTGACCGTCCCCGGGCGGTAGGTCATCACGACGATGCGGTCGGCCAGGAAGATCGCTTCCTCGATGCTGTGGGTCACGAAGATGATGGTCTTCTTCAGCGACGACCAGATGCGCAGCAGCTCTTCCTGCAGGTTGCGGCGGGTGAGCGCGTCCAGGGCGCCGAAGGGCTCGTCCATCAGCATGATCGGCGAATCGAGCGCCAGCACCCGGGCGATCGCCACCCGCTGGCGCATGCCGCCCGACAGGTCCTTGGGGAAGCGCTGGCGGAAGTCGCCCAGCGACAGCATCGACAGCAGCTCGCCCACCCGGTCGCGCACCGCCGCTTTCGACATGCCCTTGACGTGCAGGCCGAAGGCGATGTTGTCCTCCACCGTCATCCAGGGAAACAGCGCGTATTCCTGGAACACCATGCCGCGGTCCGGCCCCGGCGCCGTGACCGGCTGGCCGTCGACCGTGATCGTGCCGCTGCTGGGCAGCGAGAAGCCGGCCACCGCGTTGAGCAGCGTGGACTTGCCGCAGCCCGAGGGTCCGAGCAGGCAGGTGAACTGCCCGTGCGGGATGTCCAGGTGGATGTCCTGCAAGGCCGTGACCGTCCTGCCGCCGGTGGCGAAGACCTTGTCGACGCCATCGACCCGGATGTGCGGCGCCAGGGCCGACGGAGGAATTGCATGCGGTGCGTTCATGTCATTGCTCCAGGCCGCGGTGCCAGCGCAGCAGGTGGTTGTTGAGGCGGTTCATGGCGACGTCGATCGCCAGGCCGAGCATGCCGATGGTGATCATCCCGGCGATGATCTTGTCGGACCAGAAGTACTCGCGCGCTTCCAGGATGCGGAAACCCAGTCCGTTGTTCACGGCGATCATCTCGGACACGATCACCACGATGAAGGCGGTGCCGATCCCGATCCGCACGCCCGACAGGATGTAGGGCACGGCCGCCGGCAGGATCACGCGCAGGAACATGGTGACGGCGCCGGCGCCCAGGTTGCGCGCCGCCCGCAGGTAGATGCCGTCCACGTGGCGCACGCCCGCGATGGTGTTCATCAGGACCGGGAAGAAGGCCCCCAGCGCGATCAGGAACACCGCCGGCGGGTTGCCGAGGCCGAACCACAGGATGGCCAGCGGGATGTAGGCGATCGGCGGGATCGGGCGCAGGATCTGCACCAGCGGATTCATCCAGGCATACACGAGGCGGCTCGCGCCCATCGCCAGCCCGAGCGGCAACGCCAGCCCGGCGCCGATGGCGAAGCCCACCACCACCCGCAGCATGCTGGTGTAGATGTCGATCGGCAGCTCGCCCGACAGCGCCCACTTCCACCAGCCGCCCTCGGTGTACGCCTCGAACGGCACCAGCGGCAGCAGGTAGGCCACCCATTTGTGCCAGACGTCGAGCGGCGCCGGCAGCACCTGCGGATTGACCCAGCCGTTCATCGCCACCCATTGCCACAACAGGACGGCCGCCACCGGCACCACCGCGCCGATCGCCATCTCGCGCCAGCGTTCCCGGAATTGGCTGCGCCGGTCCCTGGCCGTCATCGCGTCACCTCGGTCACGCCCAGGCTTTTCTTGGCCGCCGCCAGCAGGTCGGTGCGCACCCAGTCGCGCGCCAGCGGCGGCCTGGCCATGCGCCCTACCCCGGTGTTCGCCATGGTGTCGGTGGTGACCTGGATATGCTCGGGCGTGATGTCGAAGGAATACGGCGAATTGCGGATCGCGTCCTGGAAGTCGGCGCTCGTGATCTGGTTCTTGAACAGCACCTCGCGCACGTATTTCTCGGCCACGGCCGGCTTGTCGATGAAGGTCCTGGTGGCGTCGACGAAGCAGCGCATGAATTTTTCCGCTACCGGCCGCTGCTCGCGATAGAACTTCTCGGTCATGACCATGGTGCGCACCGGCTCGCCGATCGGGGTGTCGTAGGGTTTCAGGACCTCGGCCCCGAAGCCCTTGTTGATGGCCTGCGAGGACTGCGGTTCGGACTGCATCATGGCGTCGATCTGCCTGCCGAGCAGCGCTCCGTTCAGGTCGGCATAGGGCAGGTAGACCAGCTGCACGTCCTTGCCGGGCATGGCGTCGGCCTTGAGGCCGTGCTTGGCCAGCTGCGCCATCAGGAGCACTTCCTGGATCGCGCCGCGGGTGACGCCCACGCGCCGGCCCTTGAGCTGGCCAACGGTCCGGATCTGCAGCTCGGGCCGGGCCACCAGCCGCGCGCCGCCCCTGGCGAAACCGGCCACCACCACGATCGGCGCGCCGCCGGCGCGGCCCGCGATGGCGGCTTCCGACGCGGTGGCGCCGACGTCCAGCTCGCCGGCGATGATTGCCTGCATCACGTCCAGCCCCTTGGCGAAAATCTTTTCCTCGACCCGGATGCCGCATTGCGGGGCGATCTCCTTGATGTACGACACGGCGCCGAAATGCGCGAACTTGAGATTCCCGAGCCGGACCACGTCCTGGGCCCCGGCGCCGCCTGCTGCCAGCAGGGCGGTCGCGGCGAGGATGCTGCCGAATACCTTGATCATGCCTGTGTTCCCCCTTATGCAAGACAAATGGTGTCATCCGTGTCCGGCATGAGGAAACATGCGCGGCACAGTGGTCGATGCTGAGGGGAAATGGCCTTGAGGTATGTGATCTGTGTCAGAAGCGGCAAGATTTCCACGTGATCGGAAACATCACTCTTGAGGAAAAACTGCGCTAGATCGCTGCCGCGGTCGAACTCGGCGGCCTGTGCAAGGTAAAATGGCGCTTGATCGAATGCGCCCGTATTCGAATGCCGTCGTATATATAGTCAGGTAGAACATGCTAGATAACCTTACCCAACGCCTAGCCAAGGTCGTCAAGACGATGCGCGGCGAGGCGCGCCTCACCGAGGCGAACACCGCGGAGATGCTGCGCGAAGTGCGCATGGCCCTGTTGGAGGCCGACGTGGCGCTGCCGGCGGTGCGCGAATTCATCGCCAAAGTGAAGGAAAAAGCGCTGGGCGAAGAAGTCATCGGCTCGCTCAGCCCCGGCCAGGCCCTGGTCGGCGTGGTGCAGCGCGAGCTGGCCGCCCTGATGGGCGCCGACCTCGGCCCCGACGCCACCCAGTTGTCCTTCGCCCAGCAGCCGCCGGCGATCATCCTGATGGCCGGCCTGCAGGGTGTGGGTAAAACCACCACCACCGGCAAGCTGGCCAAGTACCTCAAGGAACAGAAGAAAAAGAAGGTCCTGACCGTCTCGGCCGACGTCTACCGCCCCGCCGCGATCGCGCAGCTGGAATCGGTCACCAAGCAGGTCGGCGCCGACTTCTTCCCGAGCACCGCCTCCGACAAGCCGGTCGACATCGCGCGCAACGCGCTGGACTGGGCCAGGAAGCACTATCACGACGTCCTGATCATCGACACCGCCGGCCGCCTCGGCATCGACGAAGCGATGATGCAGGAGATCGCCGCGGTGCACGCCGCCGTCAATCCGGTGGAGACCCTGTTCGTGGTCGACGCCATGCTGGGCCAGGATGCGATCAACACCGCCAAGGCCTTCAACGACGCGCTGCCGCTCACCGGCGTGGTGCTGACCAAGCTCGATGGCGATTCGCGCGGCGGTGCGGCCCTGTCGGTGCGCCACGTGACCGGCAAGCCGATCAAGTTTGCCGGCGTCTCCGAAAAGCTCGATGGCCTGGAAGCCTTCGACCCGAGCCGCATGGCCAACCGCGTGCTGGGCATGGGCGACATCCTGGCGCTGGTGGAAGAAGCGCGCAAGGGCGTCGATGCCGAGGCCGCGACCGAGCTGGCCAACAAGATCAAGGGCGGCGGCAAGTTCGACATGAACGACTTCAAGGCGCAGCTGACCCAGATGAAGAAAATGGGCGGCATGTCGGGCCTCCTCGACAAGCTGCCGGCGCAGTTCCAGCAGGCCGCCAGCGGCGCCAACATGGACCAGGCCGAGAAGCAGGTGCGCCGCATGGTCGGCATCATCGACTCGATGACGCCTGGCGAACGCGCCAAGCCGGAGCTGATCAAGGCCAACCGCAAGCGCCGCATCGCGGCCGGCGCCGGCGTGCAGGTGCAGGAAGTAAACCGCATGCTGAACCAGTACGAGCAGATGCAGACCATGATGAAGAAGCTCAAGGGCGGCGGCTTGATGAAGATGATGCGCGGGATGAAAGGCATGATGCCCGGGATGCGCTAGGCGTCGACGCCGGCATCGAGGAAACCGCGCAGGCACGGGCTTTGCGCGGTTTTTGACATTCTGGAGGCGGGTTTTTTCGTCGAATGCGTTCCGAGTGTGCGCCAGCTCGCATTTCGGGGCTTACAAGAGTGAAAAATTTCGAAAAAGACTTGCATGAACAGTAAAAGGCCACCAATATAAGCCGGTGCGTCAATAACGCAACTTTCCCTGTGATCGTTTTAGGAGGCTAGAAGATGGCAACAGCCAAAAAATCCACCGCAGCGCCGGCCAAGAAAGCAGCTGCCAAGCCAGCCGCAGCGGCCAAGCCTGCAGCAAAAGCAGCAGCAAAGCCGGCAGCGGCCCGTAAACCGAACGCCGCTTTCATGAAAGAGATGACGCCGTCGAGCGAACTGGCAGCAGTGGTCGGCAACAAGCCGCTGCCACGCACCGAAGTCACCAAGAAAGTCTGGGACTACATCAAAAAAGAAAACCTGCAAGACGCATCGAACCGCCGCATGATCAATGCCGACGACAAGCTCAAGGCTGTCTTCGGCGGCAAGGCCCAGGTCTCGATGTTCGAAATGACCAAGCTCATTTCGGACCACCTGAAGTAAGCACTGGCCGGCTGTCCAGTAGCCTTGCAAATGAAAAGCCCCGGGAGACCGGGGCTTTTTGTTTTTGATTCGGTCTGTAGGGTGGCCGGCTATGCCGGCCGCGCGTTCAACCCGTATGTAAATGGATGCAGCGCGTTTGAGCGCCGGTAAGTTGAACGCGCGGACGGCGAAGCCGTCCACCCTACGCTCCTACAATCCCGCCGCGGCCTTCATCAGGTGGAACACCTGCGTGTTCTCCATCGTCCCCTTGAACGGCGCCGAGCCCGCCCCGGTCGCATACAGCTTCACGTCTCCGCCCCCGTGCGACTCGTACAGCGTGCGCACGCCCGCTTCCTGCTGGTAGTCGTCGGCCTGCGCCTGCGCGCTGTCCACGTCGGCGCGCGCATCCGGACGCATCGCGCCGTTGCCGAAGACGAGCGCGGTGAAGGTCTTGCCGTCGGCGTCCTTTTTCGGCTCGCCGCTGGCGTAGTCGTGCACGATGTCCAGCACCTTGCTGCCGCGCTTCGGATAGCCGTTCAGGACCATCGTGTGGTCATGGTCGGCGGTCACCACGATCAGGGTGTTTTCCAGCCCCGGATCGATCTGGCGCATGCGCTCGATCGCGGCCTGGATCGCCTCGTCGAAGGCCACCGTGTCGGCCAGGGCGTTCTTGGCGTTGGTGTTGTGCAGGGCGTGGTCGATCTTGCCGCCCTCGACCATCAGGAAGAAGCCGTCCGGGTCCTTCGAGAGCAGCTCGATCGCCTTGAGCGCCATCTCGCTCAAGGAGGGCTGCTCCGGACGGCGCGCCAGCGCGTAGTCGAGGTGGTCGTCGGCGCTGTAGATGCCGACGAACTTGCGGCCCGGACGCGCCGACATCATGTCGGCGCGGGTGCGGCCGACGGCGTAGCCCTGGGCGGCGAATTCCGCTTCCAGGTCGCGTCCGTCGGCGCGGCCCTTCGGGTTGCTGGCCTTGTCGTAGGGCGTGAAGTGGTGGCGTCCGCCGCCCATCAGGACATCCACGCCATCCTTCAATGCGCTGTTGTAGCCGGCGCCGCCCGGCACCAGCTGGCGCGCGATCGTGTAGCCGGCGTTGCGGTGGCACACGTGCGAGAAGGTCGACGCCGGCGTGGCATGGGTCAGTTCGGTGGTCGTCACCGCGCCGACGGCCTTGCCCTGCGCCTTGGCCAGCTCGAGGATGGTCGGGACCACCTGGCCGTTGTTCTCGCCGCACTGGTCGACCGTGCGGTTGCCGTTGGCGTCCTTGTCCGGGTCGATGGCGCGCGCGTCCTTGATCGAGATGCCCTCCTGGTTGATCTTCACGCCGGTCATGTAGGCGCCCATCGAGGGCGCGCTGTCGGTGGTCTGGAAGTCGTTCGAATAGGTCTTGATGCGCGCGGTGCGCTCGAGCCGTTCGAAGTTCAGGAGGCCGGCCTCGCCGTGCTTGTAGATGCGCGCGGCGGTAATCGTGGTCGGGCCCATGCCGTCGCCGAGGAAGAAGATGATGTTCCTGGCCTGGGGCGCGGCGATCGCGGTGGCGCTGAACAGGCTGGCGGTCAGCAGGAGGGAAAGTCGTTTGTGCATGGTGGTTTCCTTACAGGCCGGCGGCAGTCTTGATCAGGCTGAAGACCCGGGTATTGTCGATGGTGCCGCGGAACAGCTCCGCGCCGGCGCCGGCGGCGCCCAGGTAGACGTCGGCGCCGCCGTGGGTCTCGGCCCCGGGACGGGTGCGCACCACGGCTTCCTGGTGGTAGTCGTCGCGCGTCACGATCTCGTCGGTGAGCACGGGCCGGCTGGCGCGCGGGCCATCGATGCGATGCTCGCCGGTGCCGAAGCCGATGATGGTGAAGGGGCGGCCTTCGCGGTCCAGTTTCGGGCTGCCGTCGAGATTGCGCACCAGGCCCAGCACGCCCGGATTGGTCGGCGTGGTCTTGCCGGTGCGGACCGTGTAGCCGTTCAGGAGCAGCGTGTGGTCATGGTCGGCGGTGGCCACGATCAGGGTGTTCTTCAGGCCCGGATCGAGCGCTTCCATCTTGTCCAGCGCGGCCTGCATGGCGGCGTTGTAGGAGACGGTTTCCTGCAACGCGCGCTTGGCCAGGGTGGCATGCAGCGCGTGGTCGATCAGGCCGCCCTCCACCACCAGGAAGAAGCCCGCGCCATCCTTGCCGGCGTGCGGCGCCAGCAGGTCGATGGCCTTGCGCGTCATCTCGCTCAGGCTGGGCTGCTTGGCCGGATCGCGCACGGCGTCGTAGTCCATGTGGTTCTGGGCGAACAGGCCGATGGCCGGCTGTTGCGCAGGCGTGAGCGCGTTGAAGCCGGCGCTGTCGGCCACCACGCGGAAGCCCTGGGTCTTGAACTCGGCCAGCAGGTCGCGCTGGTCGGCGCGCTTGCCGCCGCGCGCGAAAGGCGCGAAGAACTGGGCGCCGCCGCCGAACAGGACGTCCAGTCCGCGCGCGCCGAGCGCGCCGTTGTAGCCGGCGCCGCCCGGCACCAGCATCGCGGCGAGCTCGGTTTCGAGCTTGCGGTGGCAGGCGTGGCCGTAGCTCGAGGCCGGCGTGGCGTCGGTGACGCTGGTGTTGGTGACCACGCCCAGCGCCATGCCGCGGCGGCGCGCCAGTTCCAGCAGCGTGGCGGCCGGCGATCCGCCGTCGGGACCGACTTCGCATTTGTCGACCGTGGCGTTGCCGTTGGCGTCCTTGCCCGGCGCGATCGAGCGGGTGCCGGCCGACATCGAGATCACGCCGTTGTTCTGCTTCACGCCGGTCATGTAGGCGGCCATGCCGGCGGCGCTGTCGGTGACCATCGCGTTGTTCGAGAAGGTCTTCACGAACGCCGATTCGGGCAGGCGGTCGATGGTCAACTCGCCCGCTTCGCCGGCGTGGAAGATGCGCGCGGCGGTGAGCGTGTTCAGGCCCATGCCGTCGCCGAGGAAGAAGATCACGTTCCTGGCGCGCTGCTCGACCTGGGCTTGCTGCGCAAGCGGCTGGGAGGCGGACTGTGAAGCACCTGTTGAAGCGGGCGGCACGGCGGCGCAGCCGGCCAGCATGGCGGCCAGGGCGGCGCCGGCGAGAATGGACAATCGCATGGAAACCTCTACGTCGGGAAAGCGAAGAGTTTACACCTTGCCATGTGCATATGGCGGGTGGATTTGTTGCGGGATTGTTGGCGTATTAGGCCGTGGGCTTGAACTCCCACTTCTTCCAGGCCGCCAGCACCGCGTTCGGGTACTTCGGCTTGCCGCGGCTACCGTTGTAGCGGCCGAGGGCGAGGTAGAGGTTGCCCTTCTCCATGTCGATGTACATGCGCAGGATCGAGCATCCGTAGCGCAGGTTGGTCTGCATGTTGAACAATGCCCGCCGGTCGCTGTCGCCGATTACCCTGGTCCAGAAGGGCATCACCTGCATGTAGCCGCGCGCGCCGGCGATCGAGATCGCGTACTTGCGGTAGGCCGATTCCACCTGGATCAGGCCCAGCACCAGGCCCGGATCGAGGCCGGCGCGGGTCGATTCGTACCAGGCCGTTTCCAGGAATTCGGTGCGCGCGGAGGCATCGGGCATGCGCTTGGCCAGGCGGCGCGACATCTCGTCGAACCAGGCCTGGTAGCGCGCCCGCGCCGCCTCGTTGCGCAGCACCGGCCTGGGCGGCCGGCCGTCGTGGATGGCGCTGGCCAGCGCCAGCCGCACCGCGTCGGCCAGCCGCTCTTCTTTCTGGTTGCCGGCGTGCGCGGATCCGCTGAACAGCGCGCCGAGCAGCAGCGCGCCGGACAGCAGCGCGCTCGCCGCCAGGGGAAGCAACTGCGACAGCATCACTGCCTTCACTTGCCCAGCTTGCCCTTGATGAAGGCGAGCATGCCGTCGACCGGCACGCCGGTGGCGGCTTCGTCGCGGCGGCCCTGGTATTCGAGCTTGCCTTCCTTGAGGCCGCGCTCGCCGATCACGACGCGGTGCGGGACGCCGATCAGCTCCCAGTCGGCGAACATCGCGCCCGGACGCAGGCCGCGGTCGTCGACGATCACGTCGATGCCGGCCGCCATCAGCTCGGCGTACAGCTGCTCGGTTTGTTCCTTGACCATCTCGCTGCGGTCCAGGCCCATCGGGCACAGCACCAGCTCGAACGGAGCGATCGCATCCGGCCAGATGATGCCCTTGTCGTCGTAGTTCTGCTCGATGGCCGCGCCCAGGATGCGGGTCACGCCGATGCCGTAGCAGCCCATCTGCAGCGGCGCCGGCTTGCCGGCTTCGTCAAGAAACGTCGCGTCCATGGCTTCCGAATAGGCGGTGCCGAGCTGGAACACGTGGCCCACTTCGATGCCGCGCTCGATCGCCAGCACGCCCTTGCCGTCCGGCGAAGCGTCGCCTTCGACCACGTTGCGCAGGTCGGCAACCAAGGGCTCGGCGCAATCGCGGCCCCAGTTGGCGCCCACGTAGTGGTAATCCGCTTCGTTCGCACCGCAGACGAAATCGGCCATGTTGGCGACGCTGCGGTCGGCCACCACGGTGACCGGCAGCTTGGTATTGATCGGGCCGAGGTAGCCCGGCACGGTGCCGTAGACTTCCACGATCTCGGCTTCGGTCGAGAAGCGGAAGTCTTTCAGGCCGGCGACCTTGCTCACCTTGATCTCGTTGAGTTCATGGTCGGCGCGCAGCAGCAGCAGGAAGTAGCTCTTCTTGCCTTCGTTCTCGACGGTCAGGGCGATGCTCTTGACGTGCTGCTGCAGCGGAATGCCCAGCAGTTCGGCCACGGCTTCGCACTTGGTCTTGCCCGGGGTCGAGGTCTTGGTGAGCGACTGGGTGCCTGCGGCACGCTCGCCGCCGGCCAGCGCTTCGGCCGCTTCGATGTTGGCGGCGTAGTCGGAATCGGGGCAGTACACCAGCGCGTCCTCGCCGGTGCTGGCGATGACGTGGAACTCATGCGAGCCGCTGCCGCCGATGGCGCCGTTGTCGGCCGCCACCGCACGGAACTTCAGGCCAAACCGGGTGAAGATCCTGGTGTAGGCGTCGAACATGGTCGCGTAGGACTTCTGCATGCCCTCGACGTCGCGGTCGAACGAGTAGGCATCCTTCATCGTGAACTCGCGGCCGCGCATCAGGCCGAAGCGCGGACGGCGCTCGTCGCGGAACTTGGTCTGGATGTGGTAGAAGTTGATCGGCAGCTGGCGGTAGGACTTCAGCTCACTGCGCACCACGTCGGTCACGACTTCCTCGGAGGTCGGCTGGATGGCGAACTCGCGGCCGTGGCGGTCTTTCACGCGCATCAGTTCCGGGCCCATCTTGTCCCAGCGGCCCGTCTCCTGCCACAGTTCGGCCGGCTGCACGAGCGGCATCAGGAGCTCGATCGCGCCTGCCTTGTTCATTTCTTCGCGGATGATGTTCTCGACCTTGCGGATGATGCGCAGACCGGTCGGCATGTAGGTGTAGATGCCGGAACCGAGCCGCTTGATCATCCCGGCACGCATCATCAACTGGTGGCTGACGATTTCGGCATCGGAAGGCGCTTCTTTGAGAGTTGAAATAAAAAATCGTGAGGCACGCATATCCGTGAATTCTTTTTAAAAAGAGAGGGTTATAATCGACCTAATTTTAAAGGATTAGCTGGCTGATGCGTCCAATCTTTCTACAAATGGGTCCGGAACAAGCAGAGGAACAGACAACCGCTGCCCCGTCGGCGTTGTACAAGCCAGGCGGGCAAGGCACTTTGTGGGTAAAAATATAAGGATCGTACGGCCGGCAGAAAGTTTCGAGGTGCACTTATGCTCGATCGTGAAGGGTTTCGCCCCAACGTCGGCATCATCCTGCTGAACGCCAACAATGAGGTGTGGTGGGGCAAGCGGGTGCGCGAGCACTCGTGGCAATTTCCGCAAGGGGGTATCAAATACGGCGAGACGCCGGAACAGGCGATGTACCGCGAGCTCGAGGAAGAAATCGGCTTGCGCCAGGAGCACGTCAAGATCGTTGGCCGCACCCGCGACTGGCTGCGCTATGAGGTGCCCGACCACTTCATCAAGCGCGAGATCCGCGGCCACTACCGTGGCCAGAAGCAGATCTGGTTCCTGCTACGCATGATGGCGCGCGATAACGACGTCAACCTGCGCCTGACCGACCATCCCGAGTTCGATGCCTGGCGCTGGCACGACTACTGGGTGCCGCTGGACGTGGTCATCGAGTTCAAGCGCGATGTCTACCAGCGCGCGCTGCAGGAACTGTCGCGCTTCCTCAGCTGGCCGGCAAGGGGTCAGCACGGCGAACGCCGCCACAGCGCGCGCTACCTGCGCCAGCCCCATGGCCGCACGCAGGGCGGGGGCAAGGGCGCAACGCCGCAGCCGGCGAATCCGGTGTCGGTCTCGGTCACGGTCTCGGCCACGGTCTCGGCCACGGTCTCGGCCACCAAGCAGCAGGCCAGCGCGGCATCGGCCGACCCGTCCGCGCCGGACACCCTGGTCCTGACGCGAGAGAAGTAGGCAGGCGCCCGTCCTGCCCCGGCGGCGGGGCCGGCGGGCAGGACGGGCGGCATCGCGCTACAATGCCGCCTCCCTTCTTTTTTCTCGTCCCTTCCCATGTTTACTCCGTCCTCGCACGACGTGCGGCGCTTTTTCTGCGAAGCCCTGCGCAAGCAACGCAATGGCGAGATCCTGAGCCCGATGGATGCCATCGCGGCCGACTGGATCGTCCAGCATCCCGAATACCACCCCGAACTCGAGGACGTGGAAGCGGCGATCGCGCGCGACTATGCGGTCGAAGGCGGCAAGCCGAACCCTTTCCTGCACCTGTCGATGCACCTGTCGATTGCCGAGCAGGTATCGATCGACCAGCCGCGCGGCATCAAGGCCGCGCACGACCTGCTGGTCGGCCGCATCGGGGAACACGAGGCGCACCACGAGATCATGGAATGCCTGGGCGAAATGATCTGGACCTCGCAGCGCAATGGCCTGCCGCCGGATACCGAGGCCTATATCGATTGCGTGCGCCGGCGCGCGACCCGCTAAGGCGGTAAATGATTCAAAAATGCGGCATGCGCCGCATTTTTTGTATCATGTTCCTCGTTGCAACAGTCTTATCGTTTTATGCATATGTCATTGCATTTAGGGAAAATTTTCCCATAGTATTGACGTATGAACCAATTTCTCTGCCGCGCCGCAGTGCGCCTGTCCCTGGGCGCCGCCTTTGCCCTCCTCCCCGTCGCCCACGCCAGCGCCGAAGCCGCCAAGTGCACCTATACCCCGATCGGCCAGCTGCCGCTTCGGTACAGCGGCCCGGGCCTGGAAATCACCACCGAAGGCAGCATCAACGGCACGCCGGCCGAGCTGCTGGTCGATACCGGCGCCTACGCGACGATCCTCACCCGTACCGGCACCGAGCGCCGCGGCATTCGGCTCTACGCCACCGGCCGGCACGCCTCGGGCTTCGGCGGCACCTCGCCGATCTACGCCTCGATCGTCAACGAATTCATCGTCGGCCCGGTCCGCGCCGGCCGTAGCAACATGCCGGTGGTGGGCAGTTTCGGCGACACCCCCTCCTATGACGGCATCCTCGGGGCGCCCTTCCTGTTCCAGACCGACGTCGAGATCTCGCTGGCGGGCAAGCAGCTGACCTTCTTCGTCCCCGAGAAGTGTGGAGACGCCTGGCTCGGCTATTGGGCCCAGGACGTGCAGGAGGTTCCGCTGCGGCGCCATGACGAGCACCACAAGAACCCCAAGTTTTTCGTCCGCATCAACGGCAAGGAACTGGAGGCGATGATCGACACCGGCGCCGCCATCAGCGTCATCACCGCCGATGCCGCCGGGCGCGCCGGTATCTCCCTCGACGGGCCGAATGCCAAGCGCGGCGGAGACCTGGTCGGGGTCGGCAAGCATACGACCTCGCTGTGGCACGTGACGACCACCTTCCAGATTGGCGAGGAAACCGTCAAGAATGCCGACATGGGCGTGGAAAACTCCGGCATGAACATGGCCGACGTGATACTGGGCGCCGATTTCCTGCGCGCCCATCGGGTGCTGTTCGCCCTCAGCCAGAACAAGCTGTATTTCTCGTACGTTGGCGGCGAACCCTTCGGCCAGCGCCGCAAGCTCGAGCCGTGGGTGGTGGCCGAGGCCGAAGGCGGCAACGCCGATGCCCAGTTCGCGATGGCGCAGGCCTACCGCGAGGGGACACTCGTGGCGCAAGACAAGGCGCGCTCGGACGAATGGCTCGACAAGGCGGCCCGGGGCGGCAGCCCGTACGCCAACCTGTACAGCGGACAGCGGCTGCTGGTGCAACGCGACTACGCCGGCGCCGCCAGCCGCCTGCGCAGCGCGCTCGACAAGCTGCCGGCCGAGCGCCACGGCGCCCTCTGGCTCTATCTTGCCCGCGTGCGCGCCGGCCAGGCCGAGCTGGCCAAGTCGGAGCTGGCGGCCACCTTCGGGCGCACCGAGCGCGACGAATGGCCGAAACCGATCGGCGAGTTCTATATCGGCACGCTCTCGGCCGACCAACTGCTGGCCGAGGCGGGCGGCGCCCGCAGCGAAGGCAAGCTGCGCCGCTGCGAAGCGCTGTCGGCGATGGGCGACTGGCACCGCGCGCACGGACAGGCGGAACGGGCCCTGGCGCTCGACAAGCAGGTCGCGGACGGCTGCGCCGACACCGGCCAGTCCTTCGTCAAGCTGGGCGACTGATCAGCGCGCGCCGGCCGCCAGCCGCGCGCGCTCGACCTGCCTGCCGCCCACCCACAGCGTGACGATGCTGTCGTAGGCCTGCACGCTCTCGAGCGGCGAGCGGGTCATCAGCAGCAGGTTGGCGCGCTTGCCTGCCTCGATGGTGCCGACCTGCTCGAGGATGCCGAAGGCGCGCGCATTGTCGATGGTCGCGGCACGCAATACCTGGGCCGGACTCATGCCGGCCTCCACCAGGTGCTGCATCTCCAGGTAGCCGTTCAGTCCCGGCAGGTTGCCGTAGGTCGGCGACGACGGGGTGTCGGTGCCGAACAGGATATTGGCGTTGCGCGCCGCCAGGTAGCCGACCACCTGGCGCAGCCGGCGCAGCGGCGCTTCGCTCGACTGCAGCATCTCCGCGTGGCTGTGCCCTTCGGCCAGCTCTTCCCCGAACCACTGGCCGCCCGGCGTCCCGAACCAGTCGGCCAAGGCCTTCGGCACCACCTTGCGCACGCCCGGATGGCGCAGGTAAGCCGGGTCGAAATAGGCGTTCAGGCCGGCCAGCACGCGCATGGTCGGCTGGTAGCCGGTGCGGTCGGCCACGATCCGGTCCAGCAGCGCGCGGATCTCCTCCGGCAGTTCGGCGTGCCCATTCAGGCCGCCCCAGTGCCACATGCCGTGCGCCAGCACGTCGGCCCGGTTCTCCACCGCGAAGCGCTGGCCTTCGAAGGAGTTGGCGTGGGTGACCAGGGTCATGCCCTGGTCAGTGGCGGCGGCGCGCACCTCGGCGAACAGCGCCGGGGTCCACACGGGCAGATTGCGCTCCCTGCCGAAGCCGCGCTCGAAGTGGGTCTTCACGCATACGCCGCCGTCGGCTTTTGCGCGCGCCACGCCGGCCGCCGGGGTGTGCTGCTCCGGCCGGTAGCCGGGCGGGACGGCGGTCGGCTGGGCCGGATCGTAGACCGAGTTCGGGAAGGCCGCGAAGCGCCCTGCCGCCGGCAGGAAGGACATCGGGTAGCCGTTCGCCAGCGGCAGCGGCTGCCCGCAATGGACCAGGTCCGGGTGCAGCGGCGCGGCGCGAAAGCGCGCGATCACCTGCATGTCGGCCACCGCCAGGTCGACCACGGTCGTGTAGCCGTAATAGAGGAAGGAGCGCGGCAGCTGCGCCGCATAGGCCTGGGCCAGCTCCCGCTCCTGCCGGGCCTGGTCCAGGCTCATGCCCGGCACGGCATGCAGGTGGACGTGGGAATCGATCAGCCCAGGCAGGAGGTAATAACCCTTGCCGTCGACGCGGCGGGCGCCGGGCGGCATGCGGCCACCCTTGCCGCGGTGGACGGCGGCGATGCGTCCATCCTCGACCAGCACGCTGCCCGGCTCGACGCGGTCGAGCTGTTCGGGCGACACCAGGGTGACGTTGGTGATCCAGACCGCCTCGGCGGCGGCGGCGGGAACGAGGGACAGCGCCAGCAGCGCGGCGAGCAATGCGTTGAACTTCATGCGTGAACTCCAGTGAACTCGTTGAAACGGAGTATGGAGTGTGGCCCGGCCGGGGCCGTCCAGCGTCCCGGATCATGATCCGGGCCCTGGTTCAGGCCCTGGAGAGCGCCTGTTCCTGGCGACGGAATTCGCCCGGCGTCATCCCGCTATGCGCCTTGAATACCCGGTTCAGCGCGCTCTTGCTGTTGAAGCCCGCGGCCAGGGCCAGGTCGAGGATGGTGCGCTCGCACTGTGCCGGGTCGCGCAGCGCCTCCTTGAGCGCCTCGACCCGGTAGCGGTTCAGGTAATCCTGGAAGTTGGCGCCGCAGGCGCCGTTGATCAGCTGGGACAGCTCGTGCGGCGTCAGCGCCAGCCGCTCGGCCAGCTCTTCCAGTTTCAGCTCGCCCTGGCGCCAGGGCTGCTCATGACGCATGCAGGTTTCCAGCCGGGCCAGGAATGCGCTGCGCTGGGAGTCGGGCAGCGCCCGGTCCCCATAGCGCGGCCTGGGCGCCGGCGCCGCCGCAAGTACAGGTGCGGGGATGGGCGGCGGCCGGTATCCCAGCGGCTGGCGGATCGCCAGGTAGGCGGTCGCGTACAGGAAATACAGCAGCACCAGCGCGCCGGTCACGTCGGCGGACAGGGGCAGGCCGAGTGGCGCGAACTCCAGCGCCAGGGCCAGCATGCTCAGGGCCCCGCCGAACAGCCAGATTCCCAGCAGGCGGCGCAGGCCGGCCGCCAGCGGATGGGCACGGGCCTGGCCGACCAGGGCATGACAGGCACGCAGATAGGCCAGGAACAGCACCAGCTTCAGGACAGCGGCCACGCCGACGTACCAGGGCGGGCCGTCCAGGCCGCGCATCCAGGCCAGCTTGGCGGCCGCCGGTTGCAGGTAGAACGGCAGCAGCGCCAGCGTCGCCAGGGCAAAGGGCAGGAAATGCAGAAGCGCGCGCCGGCCCAGCGGCTGCTCGAGCAGGATGCGCGAACAGTACAGGTAGAGCAGCGGCCCGGTCGCAAAGCCCAGGGGCAGGACCAGCATGGCGCTGTGCGGCCAGGCCCGATACAGGCCGGCGATGCCGAGCCAGGCATGGGCCACCACGGCCACGCACAGCAGCATGAGGGCGGCCAGCAGGCCGTTGGCGGCCCGCACTTCCGGCCGGCGCACCCCCAGCAGCAGGAGCGTGGCGGCCAGGAACAGGCCCTGGCCGATGGCCAGCAGGAACAGTCCGGACAGGATGGTCGTCAGCACGCGCGCGTCGATCGCCTACGATGGATGATCCGGCCATTCTGCCCGATTCAGCCGAGCTTGTCGTCGGCAACGTGGTAGCGCGGATCTTCCAGCAGGTTCACTTCGATCATGTCCCTGGCCTTGCCGAGCAGTTCGCGGCAGTCCGGGCTCAGGTGGCGCAGGTGCAGGCGCTTGCCCAGCGCGCGGTACCTGTCGGCCAGGGCGTCGATCGCCTGGATCGCCGAATGGTCCACCACCCGCGCGCGCCTGAATTCGATCACTACGTCCTGCGGGTCGTCGCGCGGCGTGAACAGCTCACTGAAACTGGCGACCGAGGCGAAGAACAGCGTGCCTTCGAGCTCGTACACCTTCCAGCCCTGCGCGTCGGCGCCGGTCTTCACGCCGATCTGCTTGGCATGCTGCCAGGCGAACACAAGCGCCGAGACGATCACCCCTGCCAGCACCGCCACCGCCAGGTCGAAGGCCAGCGTGATGCCGGCCACCAGCACGATCACCAGCGCGTCGGCGCGCGGCACCTTGCCGAACAGGCGGAAGGTGCCCCATTCGAAGGTCTTCTCGCACACGAAGAACATCACGCCGATGAGGGCCGCCAGCGGGATCTGCTCGATCCAGTGCGAGCCGACCAGGATGAACGCGAGCAGGGACAGGGAAGCCACGATGCCCGACAGGCGTCCGGTGCCGCCGCTGTTCACGTTGATCATGCTCTGGCCGATCAGGGCGCAGCCGCCCATGCCCCCAAAAAAGCCGGTCACGACGTTGGAGGCCCCCAGCGCCAGGCATTCGCGGTTGGGCTGGCCGCGGGTGTCGGTGATCTCGTCGATCAGGGTGAGCGTCAGCAGCGACTCGATCAGGCCGACCCCGGCCAGCACCAGCGCATACGGGAAGACGATGCGCAGGGTGTCCAGGTTCCAGGGCACTTCCGGCACCGCGAAGCTGGGCAGGCCGCCGGCGATCGAACCGAGGTCGCCCACGGTCTTGGTGTCGATGCCCAGCAGCGCGCAGGCCGCGGTGGCGGCCAGGATGCCGACCAGCGTGCTCGGTACCGCCCTGGTGAAGCGCGGCGTGATGTAGATCACCGCCAGGGTCGCGGCCACGACGGCCAGCATGGTGGCCAATTCAAGGCCGCCCATCCATTGCATGGTGCCGTCCGGGCCGGGGGTCTTGAAATGGCCGAACTGGGCCACGAAGATCACCAGCGCCAGGCCGTTGACGAAGCCGAGCATCACCGGGTGCGGCACCATGCGGATGAACTTACCGAGCCGCGCGGCCGCGAACAGCAGCTGCAGCACGCCCATCAGCACCACCGCGGCGAACAGGTACTGCGGCCCGTGCTGCACCACCAGCGCCACCATCACCACCGCCAGCGATCCGGCCGCGGCCGAGATCATGCCGGGGCGGCCGCCAAAGGCCGAGGTAATGAAAGAGACCAGCACCGCGGCGTACAGGCCGGTGAGCGGCGAGACCTGGGCCACCAGGGCGAAGGCGATCGCTTCGGGAACGAGTGCGAGGGCGACGGTCAGGCCGCTGAGCAGGTTGGTTTTGATGTGGGATGGGGACAGGGATGACACGACGGCTCCATTGACGCAGAATACGCGCCGATCCGTAACGGCGGCGGCACCAAAAAACAAAATCCCCCCGCCGGCTGCCCGGTTCGGGGGGATCGACAGTTTACCAGCTCGACGCCGGCAAGTCTGTATGAAGCTTTACTTGGTCACGACCAGCTGCGACGGCAGGCTGCCCAGGTAGGCGCCGATGTCCGCCATGTCCTTGTTCGACAGCGGCTGCACCTGGGCGGCCATGATCGGGTTGATGCGGCCGTTCAGGCTGGCGCCGCGCTTGTAGGCATGCAGGGCGTGGGTGAGATAGTCGGGGTGCTGGCCGGCCAGCTTCGGATAGCTGGGGTCGATCGGCTTGTTGAAGTCGGCGCCATGGCAGGACGCGCAGTTGTATTTCTTGACCAGCGCCTCGCCCTTGGCCACGTCGGCGGCGCAGGCAAGGCTGGCGCTGCCCATGCAGAAGGCGCCGGCAAGCAGCGCGGAGAACAGTTTTTTCATTGGCTGGTCCTTAGCGTTTGGCGGTGGCGGGGGTCGCCTGCGCGTAGTAGGCGGCGACGTCGGCGATGTCCTGGTCGCTCAGCGAGGCGGCGATGCCCATCATCGACGGGTTCTTGCGCTCGCCCTTGCGATAGGCCTTCAGCGCGCTTTCGATGTACTTGGCGGACTGGCCGCCGATCATGGGAACGCGGTAGACCTCGGGGAAACCCGACTTGTAGCCCGGGATGCCGTGGCAGCCGATGCACATTTCGATCTTGGCCGGTGCTGCTTTCGGATCGCCGACGACTTCCGCCGCGGTGGCCGAGCTGGCGGTGGCGGCAGACGCTGCCAATACCAGTAGTGCTAAAGATGTTTTCATGGGTGTGGCTCGTTAGTTGTAATTCGAATACCGCAAACGCACAAAAAGTTAGCAAACGGACTACCAACCTGTCGATTCTATCTGAAGAGTTGTCACCAGTCTACAAACGCACGCGGCCGTCCAGGCCGGTCCGGGACGCGGTTCTGACTTATACTCGCCTTCATTTCACTCTCCTCCAGAATGACCATGCCCGCGCCCATGCAAGCTTCCCCCCGCTTCGAAGGCAGCGACAAGTACGTCGCCACCGCCGACCTGAAACTGGCCGTCAACGCCGCCTTGAGGCTCGGCCGCCCGCTGCTGATCAAGGGCGAGCCGGGCACCGGCAAGACCATGCTGGCCGAAGAAGTGGCCGCCGCACTCGACATGCCGCTGCTGCAATGGCACGTGAAGTCGACCACCAAGGCCCAGCAGGGCCTGTACGAGTACGACGCCGTGTCGCGCCTGCGCGACTCGCAACTGGGCGACGAGCGGGTGCGCGACATCCACAACTATATCGTCAAAGGCGTGCTGTGGCAGGCTTTCACGGCGCCGGAACCGGTCGTGCTCCTGATCGACGAGATCGACAAGGCCGACATCGAGTTTCCGAACGACCTGTTGCGCGAACTGGACCGCATGGAGTTCTACGTCTACGAGACCCGCGAGATGGTGGTCGCCAGGCACCGCCCGCTGGTGATCATCACCTCCAACAACGAGAAGGAACTGCCGGACGCCTTCCTGCGCCGCTGCTTCTTCCATTACATCAAATTCCCGGACCGGGAAACCATGGCCGACATCGTCAAGGTCCACTTCCCGACCCTGAAGCAGGACCTGCTGGCCGCCGCGCTGCAGAGCTTCTACGAGCTGCGCGAGGTGGCCGGCATCAAGAAGAAGCCCTCGACCTCGGAATTCCTCGACTGGCTCAAGCTGTTGCTGGCCGAGGACATCCCGGCCGAAGCCCTGCGCAGCCAGGCACGCGGCGCCATCGTGCCGCCGCTGCACGGCGCCCTGCTCAAGAACGAGCAGGACGTGCACCTGTTCGAACGCCTGATCGCCATGTCGAGGATGAACCGATGATCCAGGCGATCCGGGTGCGGCTGGAGCGCCACGCAAGGAACTAGCATGCTGATCGATTTCTTCTACACCCTGCGCGACGCCAAGGTCCCGGTCACGATCAAGGAATTCCTGACCCTGCTGGAAGCCATGCAGCAGGGCGTGACCGCGCCCGCGCTCGACGAGTTCTATTACCTGGCGCGCCTGACCCTGGTGAAGGACGAAGCCCACTTCGACAAGTTCGACCGTGCCTTCGGCGCCTTTTTTCACGGCATCGAGGCGGTGTTCGACGAGAAGGCGGAGATCCCGCTCGACTGGCTGCTCAAGCGTTTCGAGCGCGAGCTCACGCCGGAGCAGAAAGCGGCGCTGGAAAAGCTCGGCTACGACAAGCTGCAGCAGCGCCTGCAGGAACTGCTGAAGGAGCAAAAGGAGCGCCACGAAGGCGGCAGCAAGTGGATCGGCACCGGCGGCACCTCTCCCTTCGGACACGGCGGCACCAACCCGGAAGGCATCCGCATCGGCGGTCAGGGGCGCAACCGCAGCGCGGTCAAGGTGTGGGAGCAGCGCAGCTACCGCGACTACGACGACCAGCGCGAACTGGGCACCCGCAACATCAAGGTCGCGCTGCGCCGCCTGCGCCGCTTCGCGCGCACCGGGGCGGCCGAAGAACTGGCGCTGGACGAGACCATCCGCGCCACCGCCAGCAATGCCGGCTACCTCGACATCCGCATGCAGCCGGAGCGCAAGAACCGCATCAAGGTGGTGATGCTGCTGGACGTGGGCGGCTCGATGGACGACCACATCGAGCGCGTCGAGGAGCTGTTCTCGGCGGCCAAGGGCGAATTCAAGAACATGGAGTTCTACTATTTCCACAACTGCGTCTATGACTACCTGTGGAAGAACAACCGGCGCCGCCACAGCGAACGCTTCCCGACCTGGGATGTGCTGCGCACCTACCCGCCCGACACCCGCCTGCTGTTCGTCGGCGACGCCACCATGAGCCCCTACGAGGTGCTGGCGCCGGGCGGCTCGGTCGAGTACAACAACGAGGAAGCCGGCGCGGCCTGGCTGGCGCGCCTCACCTCGACCTTCCCCAGGTTCGCCTGGCTCAACCCCGAGCCGGAGCACCTGTGGGAATACCGGCAGTCGGTCGCCGTCATCAAGCAGATCATGAACCACCGCATGTTCCCGATCACGCTCGAGGGGCTGGAACGGGCCATGCGGCTGCTCTCCAGATAGGCCGGCGCGCAGGTCAATCGTGCGCGTTGGTCCGTCTTGTAGAATTAGCAAAACGACTACATGTAGGGTGGTCGGCTTCGCCGACCGCGCGTCCAGCTCGCGGACGCGCTGTAGCGACGCATCCTTTGCTTGAACGCGCGGACGGCACAGCCGTCCACCCTACGAGAGGAACCCGATGCCCGACCTGCTGCCCATCCTGACCAGCCTCGCGTGGCCGATCGCGCTCGCCATCGCCTGGCTGGCCGGCGAATTCGGCCAGCGCTGGACCGGCCTGCCGCGCATCAGTTTCTATGGCGTGGTCGGCTTCGTGCTGGCCGGGCCGCAGCTCGGCGTGCTGCCGGCGCCGGACGCCGGTCCGGTGGCGCTGCTGGCCGACGTCGCCTTCGGCCTGATCCTGTTCGAACTGGGCTACCGCATCAACCTGCGCTGGCTGCGCCACAACCCCTGGATCGGCGTGGCCGGACTGGCGGAAAGCCTGCTCACCTTCGTGCTGGTCTACCTGGTCGCCCTCGCCTTCGGCACGTCGCAGCTGATCGCCCTGATGATGGCCGCGCTCTCGATGGGCACCTCGCCGGCCACCATCGTGCGCGTCATCAACGAACAGCGCAGCTCGGGCCAGGTCACCGAGCGCGTGCTGCACCTCACGGCGCAGAACTGCGTGCTCGCGGTATTCGCCTTCAACGCCATCGTCGGGTTCTGGATCTTCCACACCTTCGATGCGGTGGGCGAAGCCCTGTGGCAGAGCCTCGTGATGCTGCTTGGGTCGGCGCTGGTCGGCGCGCTGTTCGGGGTATCGGTCCCGGCCCTGCTGCGCGCCATTCGCAACCCGCGCCAGGACGCCACCGTGGCCTTCGCGCTGGCCATCGTGCTGCTGGTGGCGCTGTGCGACGCCGGCACGCTGTCGCCCTATATCGCAGCGCTGTTCTTCGGCCTGACGGCGCGTCACCGCCGCATCGCGTTCAGCCAGGCGCAGCGCAACTTCGGCACACTGGGCGAGGTACTGACCGTGCTGCTGTTCCTGTACGCCGCCTCGACGCTCGACTGGCGCCAGGTGGCCGGCGGCAGCGCGCTCGCCATCGTCGTGGTGCTGGTGCGTCAGCTGGCCAAGACCGCCGGCGTCACCGCCTTCGCCCACTTGTCCGGCGTCTCGTGGCGCAAGGGCGCGCTCACCGGCCTGGGCCTGGCGCCGCTGTCGGTGTTCGTGATCCTGCTGATCGAGCATGCGCGCCACGCGGGCGTGCACGTGGTCGAGGAACTGCGCGCGATGGCCGCGGTGACCATGCTGCTCGAAGTGTTCGGTCCCGTCATCATCCAGCGCGCCCTGGTCTGGGCGCGCGAATCGTCCACCGACGTCGCGGAGCAGACCCATGCCGCTTGACGCCTTCACCTCCTCGCAGCCGCTCACGTTCGGTGTCGAACTGGAACTGCAGCTGGTCAGCCTGTCGGACTTCGACCTGACCGCGGCCAGCCCCGACCTGATGCACCTGCTCAAGCGCAAGCCCTTCCCCGGCAACGTGACCCCGGAGATCACCGAGAGCATGATCGAGATTAACTCGAGCGTGCACTCGTCGTATGGACCGCTGCTGGCGGAGCTGCGCGAGATCCGCGACACCCTGGTGGCGGCCAGCGACATGCTCAACATCGGCATCGCCGGCGGCGGCACCCATCCGTTCCAGCATTGGTCGGAACAGAAGATATCGAGCAAGCCGCGCTACGAATACCTGTCGCAGCTGTACGGCTACCTGGCCAAGCAGTTCACGGTGTTCGGCCAGCACGTGCACATCGGCTGCGCCAACGGCGACGATGCGCTCTACCTGCTGCACGCGCTGAACCGCTACCTGCCGCATTTCATCGCGCTATCAAGCTCCTCGCCCTTCGTGCAGGGCATTGATTCCGGCTTCGATTCGGCGCGCCTGAATTCGGTGTTCGCCTTCCCGATGAGCGGCCGCGCACCCTTCGTCCTGAACTGGCAGGAGTTCACCGACGTGTACTTCGCCAAGATGGAGCGCACCAACATCATCAAGAGCATGAAGGATTTTTACTGGGACCTGCGACCCAAGCCCGAGTACGGCACCATCGAGCTGCGCGTGTGCGACACGCCGCTCACGGTGGAGCGCGCGGCGGCCCTGGCGGCCTACCTGCAGGCGCTGTGCCGCCACCTGCTCACCCGCGTCGATGCGCCGCCCGTCGAAGACGACTATCTGGTCTACAACTACAACCGCTTCCAGGCCTGCCGCTTCGGCCTGGAAGGCGCGCTCACGCACCCGAAGACCTACGCCAGCGTGCCGATGCGCGAAGACATCCTGGCCACGCTCGAGCAGATGATGCCGCATGCCGAGGCGCTGGGCAGCGTGGAAGCGCTGCAGCACCTGGCGGAGGCGGCGCGCGGCGGCAGCGATGCGGCCGCGCTGCGGCGGGTGTTTGCGCGCGACGGCAGCGTCGAGGGCATGGTCGACGCCGCCATCCGGCACTTCCGCGGCGACCGCCGCACGGGTCTCCGCTAGCGTCTTCAGCCGTGCGCCGCGCGCGCGTCTGGCGGCGCCTGCGCGCGTTCGTGCATGCCGTAGTCGCGCAGCCCCTGCCTCGACTGGAGCGAACGGCGCCACCACCTTAGCGCGCGCCCTACAGCCTGGTTTCGCGCGCGGCGCGCAGGAACTCGTCGAGGACCGGTGTGCAGTCGAGCAGCTCGGTGCCGCCGGCCCGGTGGAATTCCGGATGCCATTGCAGGCCCATGACGAAGTCGGCGCGCTCGTAGCGGATCGCTTCGACGATGCCGTCGGGATCGGAATAGGCTTCGACGCGGATATTGCGCCCCAACTGCTTGACCGCCTGGTGGTGGATCGAGTTGACGATCGGCCGGTCGAGGTGGCCGAACATCTTGCCGAGCGAGGAACCCGGCGGGAAGCGCACCGCGTGCCGGTGCGCGTCGTACAGGTCGTGCACGTGCGCCATTGCCTCGGGCACATTGGTGGCGACGTCCTGGAACAGCGTGCCGCCGAAGGCGACGTTGATCAGCTGGCAGCCGCGGCATACGCCCAGCACCGGCTTGCCGGCATCGACGAATTCGTGCAGCAGTTCGAGCTCGTAGACGTCGCGCGCCCGGTCGCCATTCCACTCGGGCCGGGTCGGCACTTCGGAATAGGTCTGCGGCGCCACGTCCGCCCCGCCCTGCAACACCAGCCCGTCGAGGTGGCGCGCGTAGTGGCGCAGGGTGATGTTACTAGGGTGGAATAGTCCGTTTGTGTTTACGGTAGGAATCATGAACACCAGCACGTCGCGCGACATCACCCACTGGGCAATCGATTCTTCGAGATACTGGAGATTCTTGCTGAGCAAGCCCTTGGCGCCCGGCTCGGGGTGGAAGATGCGCGCCGATACCCCGATATGCAGGGTGCGATTCATGAAATCGCGGCCGAAACGGTCGCGCAGTGCACGCCAGCGCGAGCTCAGCACCCGACCGGCCAGCGCCAGCGGCGTGTCGCCGTCGCGTTGGTACTTGGCATGACCGCGCATGGTCTGACCCTGGGTCGCGCGCCGGTCCGGCACCCGCGTCGGGGTCTCAGCAAGCTTATCAACCGGCGGACCGGGCATTTCTTCGGATGGTATAGGTTCGCATTCCGCCATAGGTATCAATATAGCCCTTGACACGGCCGCGCACGATTTAAAGTTGTTACAAAAAACCACGGAGGGCAGCGCATCCGCGCAACAGGCCCAGCTTGCGCGATTTTCATTTTCGGTTAATACTGTATGCAATTACAGTGGTTTTCACCCCGGCAGCGACAGCAGTTTCTGGAAGGTGGTCAGCAGATGACGGTCCGCGATCGGCTTGTCGAGCAGTCCACGCACGCCCGCATCGCGGGCGCGCAGGCTGTCGTACTTGAACGATTGCCCAACAAGAAGCAGCACGGCGGTACGACCTGCCCCTTCCTGTGACTTGATGGCGCTGCTCAGGCTGTAAGGTTCGATGCCGGGCGCGCAAGTGTTGATCATGACCAGCGACACCGGGGTCTCGTCGCACAGGCGCACCGCGGCGCGGCTGCTGTCGGTCCATTCGACCGGCCGGCTGGCCGAGCCCGGCGTCGCCGGCGTCGCACCGGGTGGATTGCCGAGGGTGTTGCCGATAGTATTGGCAAAGACGCGCGCCACATGGTCGCGGAAGGCGCCGCCCTTGTCGATGATGAGCACGGCGCCGTCGGGCGGTCCATGGCGCAGGCGGGCATAATAGGCCGGCGCCTCGGTATCGGGCGCCAGCCTCGGCCTTCGTCGGCGCTCGGGCAGGCAACGCTGGCCGCGGGCTGCCAGGGTCGCCAGTGTCTGCACGCGGCTGTCGAGCAGTTCCGCCAAGACCTCGTACAGGCTGGCAGGGTCGACGGGACGCGGCAAGCTGCGGCGGCTGCTGGCGCCATCGCCGCCGATCAGCAGGATGGGTTGCGGCGCGCCGGGCGGCAGGCAAGACAGCCGCGCCAGCGCCGCCGGATTGCCGCCGTCGGCGATATACAGGTCCGGTTCTTGCAAACTGTCGTCGTGCAGGCAAAAATACGACGGCCCCGGCGACGGGGCTTGCGCCAGCAGACGCTCCAGCTGGGCGCATTCAGCCGGCGCGAACCCGACCAGGCGGAGGGTGAATGGATATCTGGGTGCGTGCATCGCTTTTCCAGCCTTTCCTTGGGGCAGCTCAAAAAAACCTGCTGCGCTTGCACCGGCGGTAGAGGGGCACATGGCCCTGCGATGCGCGCCGTACGGCTGGTACAGCTGCGCTTCTCGACCACCATTGCCGCCGCTCGCGACGGTTTTTCGATTTGCCCTTGGCATCTTCCGGGCCACATCGTTTTAATCTAGCACAAGGGTGCAGACTAACAAGCACGTTTGGCATCTCGCTTGTCACGTAAAAAGGCCAAATTTTTCCGCCTGACAAGATAGAATGCGCAAGCATTGAACACCACACACATCAGCATGGCTTCCAAGAAACCCGCATCTGACTACAGCGAATCATCCATCCGCGTCCTGAAAGGACTCGAGCCCGTCAAACAGCGCCCGGGCATGTACACCCGGACCGAGAACCCGCTGCACATCATCCAGGAAGTGATCGACAACGCCTCGGACGAGGCGCTGGGCGGACACTGCAAGAACATCGCCGTGACCCTCAATACGGACGGCTCGGTCACGGTCGAAGACGACGGCCGCGGCATCCCGGTTGGACTGCATCCGGAAGAAAACGTGCCGACCGTCGAGATCGTCTTCACCCGCCTGCACGCGGGCGGCAAGTTCGACAAGGGCTCGGGCGGCGCCTATGCCTTCTCGGGCGGCCTGCACGGCGTCGGCGTGTCGGTCACCAACGCGCTGTCGACGCGCCTGGAGATCACCGTCTGGCGCAAGGACGACAACGGCAACGGCGTGCACGACCTGGCCTTCGAGAACGGCGACCTGGTCGAGCCCCTGAGCTCGCGCCCGGCGGACCGTGGCGGCAAGAAGAACGGCACCCGCGTCACCGCGCGTCCCGATCCCAAGTACTTCGACTCCCCGACCATCCCCCTGGGCGACATGCAGCGCCTGCTGCGCTCGAAGGCGGTGCTGCTGCCGGGCGTGACCGTCACCCTCACCAACGCCAAGACCGGCGACGTCCAGACCTGGCGCTACGACGAAGGCCTGCGCGGCTACCTGACCGAAGCCCTGGCGCAAAGCGCCAACGGCCAGACCCTGATCCCGCTGTTCGAGGGCGCGCAGTACGCGGCAAGCGGCGACGAGGGCTTCGCCGAGGGCGAAGGCGCGGCCTGGGTGGTGGCCTGGACCGAAGAAGGCAGCGTGGTGCGCGAATCCTACGTCAACCTGATCCCGACCGTCAGCGGCGGCACCCACGAGTCCGGCCTGCGCGACGGCCTGTTCGGCGCCGTGAAGGGCTTCGTCGAGATGCACTCGCTGCTGCCGAAAGGCGTCAAGCTGCTGCCCGAGGACGTGTTCGCACGCGTCTCCTTCGTGCTGTCGGCCAAAGTACTGGACCCGCAGTTCCAGGGCCAGACCAAGGAACGCCTGAATTCGCGCGACGCGGTCAAGCTGGTCTCCACCTTCACCAAGCCGCCGCTCGAACTGTGGCTGAACCAGCACGTCGAGTACGGCAAGAAACTGGCCGAACTGGTCATCAAGCAGGCCCAGTCGCGCCTGCGTTCGCTGCAGAAGGTCGAGAAGAAGAAGTCCTCGGGCGTGGCCGTGTTGCCGGGCAAGCTGACCGATTGCGAATCGACCGACATCACCCGCAACGAGCTGTTCCTGGTCGAGGGCGACTCGGCGGGCGGCTCGGCCAAGATGGGCCGCGACAAGGAATTCCAGGCCATCCTGCCGCTGCGCGGCAAGGTGCTGAACTCCTGGGAGACCGAGCGCGACCGCCTGTTCGCGAACAACGAGATCCACGACATCGCGGTGGCGATCGGGGTCGATCCGCACGGCGCGGACGACAACCCGGACCTGACCGGCCTGCGCTACGGCAAGATCTGCATCCTGTCGGACGCCGACGTGGACGGCTCGCACATCCAGGTGCTGCTGCTCACTTTGTTCTTCAAGCACTTCCCTGCCCTGTTCCGCAACGGCCACATCTGCGTCGCCCGTCCGCCGCTGTACCGCGTCGACGTGCCGGCGCGCGGCAAGAAGCCGCTGCAGAAGCTGTACGCGCTGGACGACGGCGAACTGCTGGCCATCGAGGACAAGCTCACCAAGGAAGGCCTGAAGGAAGGCGTGTGGAGCATCTCGCGCTTCAAGGGCCTGGGCGAGATGAACGCGGAGCAGTTGTGGGAAACCACCATGAACCCGGACACCCGGCGCCTGCTGCCGGTCGCCTTCGGCGAATACAACCTGGCCGAATCGGCATCGCGCTTCAACATGCTGATGGGCAAAGGCGAAGCCGCCGCCCGTCGCGCGTGGCTGGAAGAACACGGCAACGAGACCGAGGCAGACATCTGACCTCGCCCCGTGCGCTGAACAGAACGACACGATCATGACGACACAAGCAAGCCTCTTCGAACAACAACAAGCGCCTTCGGACGATGCCGAAACGCTCACCCTTTCCACCTTCGCCGAGCGCGCCTACCTCGACTACGCCGTCTCGGTGGTCAAGGGCCGCGCCCTGCCGGACGTCTCGGACGGCCAGAAGCCGGTCCAGCGCCGCATCCTGTTCTCGATGCACGAACTGGGCCTGGGCCACACCGCCAAGCCGCGCAAGTCGGCCACCGTGGTCGGCGACGTGCTGGGTAAGCTGCACCCGCACGGCGACCAGTCGGTGTACGACGCGCTGGTGCGCATGGCGCAGGACTTCTCGCTGCGCTACCCGCTGATCGACGGCCAGGGCAACTTCGGCTCGCGCGACGGCGACGGCGCCGCGGCGATGCGCTACACCGAGGCGCGCCTGACGCCGGTATCGCGCCTGCTGCTCGACGAACTCGACATGGGCACGGTGGACTTCCAGCCGAACTACGACGGTTCCAGCAACGAGCCGCGCCAACTGCCGGCGCGCCTGCCGATGGTGCTGCTCAACGGCGCCTCCGGCATCGCGGTCGGCATGGCCACCGAGATCCCCTCGCACAACCTGCGCGAAGTGGCGACGGCGGCGGTTGCGCTGATCCGCAACCCGAAGATGACCCACGCCGAGCTGATGACCCTGATCACCGGCCCGGACTTCCCGGGCGGCGGCCAGATCATCACCCCGGCCTCGAACATCGCCGACATGTACGCCACCGGGCGCGGCTCGATGAAGGTGCGCGCGCGCTGGAAGATCGAGGAACTGGCGCGCGGCCAGTGGCAGGCGGTGGTCACCGAACTGCCGCCGGGCTGCTCGGCCCAGCGCGTGCTGGAAGAAATCGAGGAACTGACCAACCCGAAGATCAAGGCCGGCAAGAAGACCCTGCTGCCGGAACAGCTGGCGCTGAAGCAGACCATCCTCGGCGCGCTCGACACCGTGCGCGACGAATCCGGCCGCGAGGCGGCGGTGCGCATCGTGTTCGAGCCGAAGTCGAAGAACCAGGACCAGAACGAGTTCATGCTGATGCTGCTCGCGCATACCTCGCTCGAGACCTCCAGCCCGATGAACCTGGTGATGATCGGCGGCGACGGCCGCCCTCGCCAGAAAGGCCTGCTGGAGATCCTGCAGGAGTGGATCGACTTCCGCTTCACCACCATCCGCCGCCGCACCGAGTTCAAGCTGGGCAAGGTCAACGACCGCATCCACATCCTGGAAGGCCGCGAGACCGTCCTGCTGAACATCGACGAAGTGATCGCGATCATCCGCAATGCGGACGAGCCGAAGGCGGCCCTGATCGAACGCTTCAGGCTGTCGGAGCGCCAGGCCGAGGACATCCTCGAGATCCGCCTGCGCCAGCTGGCGCGCCTGGAAGCGATCAAGATCCAGCAGGAGCTGCTCGAGCTGCGCAGCGAGAAGGAAAAGCTGGAAGACATCCTCGAGAACCCGTCCAGCATGAAGCGCCTGGTCATCCGCGAGATCGAGCAGGACGCCAAGCAGTATGGCGACGAGCGCCGCACCCTGATCGAGGAAGCCGAGCGCGCCGTGGCCGAGCAGAAGGTCATCGACGAGCCGGTGACCGTGATCGTGTCCGAAAAAGGCTGGGTGCGCGCGCGTACCGGCATCGGCCACGACCCGGCCCAGTTCACCTTCAAGGCCGGCGATTCGCTGCACCAGGCCTTCGAGTGCCGCACGGTCGATTCGCTGATCGGCATCGGCAGCAACGGCAAGACCTTCTCGGTGCCGGTGGTCGCGCTGCCGGGCGCGCGCGGCGACGGGGTGCCGATCACGACCCTGGTCGACCTGTCGGGCGGCGTTCGCATCCTGCACTACTTCGCCGGCAGCCCGGACACGCGCCTGCTGCTGGCCTCGTCGAACGGCTTCGGCTTCATCGCCAAGGCCGGCGACATGATCAGCCGCCTCAAGGGCGGCAAGTCCTTCATTACGCTCGACGAAGGCGCGGTGCCGCTGGCGCCGCGGATCGTGGTCGATACCGCCGGCGCGATCGCCTGCCTGTCCGAGAAGGGCCGGGTGCTGGTATTCGGCATCGACGAGATGAAGGTGCTGACCAATGGCGGCCGCGGCGTGACGCTGATGGAGCTGGAGCCGAAGGAAAGCCTGCTGGCCGTCCAGCCGATCAACCAGAAGGGCGTGAACGTGATCGGCACCTGGGCCGGCTCCAAGCCGCGCACGGTGGAGCTGTTCGCGTCCGGCCTGGAACCGCACTTCGGCAAGCGCGCGCGCAAGGGCAAGCCGCTGTCGGCAAAGCTCAAGGCAATGGATTTGGCGATGCGATCGACCGAGGCTTGAACAAGCTGATTACGTCACCAAGAACGCCGGCTCGACGCCGGCGTTCTTTATTCGTAGGGTGGCCGGCTTTGCCGGCCGCGCGTTCGACCAGAAGATGCGCGCCACAATGCATCCGGCCTTGAACGCGCGGTCGACCGAGCCGACCATCCTACAAAAAACGCCGGCTTGAACGCCGGCGTTTCCGTTACAGCACGACAGCTCAGTGCTTCGCCGCCGCCTTGTGCACGTCGGCCATGGCTTCAGCACGCACCTGCTCGGTCTTGGCCGCGGCCGTCGCCTTGTCGGCGGCCGCGTCGACCTGGGTCTTGAGCAGCTTCTCGTCGGCCTTGATCATCTTCTTGTCGGCCTTCAGATTGGCGTCGGCGATCTTTTCCTCGGCCTTGGCGATGGCCTTGGCGCGGTCTTCCGGATCGGCCTTGGCGATTTTCTCGGCCGCCTCGGCATGGGCTTCGACCGCGTCGGCGTGGGCTTCGGCCTTCTTCTCGTTGGCCTTGGACACCGCCTTGCTGACGCGTTCGTCGACCTTGGCCGCGGTCTTCACTTCCTTGGCTTCGGCCTTGGCGATATCTTTCTCGGCCGCGGCTTCGGCCTTGACGACGGCCTTGGTGGCAGCCGGCGTGGGCATGGTCTGGGCGTTGGCGGCGGCGGCCAGCAGGCCGGCGCTCATGGTGGCGATCAGGGTGGCGATCAGTTTGCTCATGGTGTTTCCTTTCCGGTGAGTGGTCGCGCAGATCGGCTTGTCTGCGCCTTGTTGTATGTCTGACTACAGTTCCAGAATACGGATTCCCCACGCACCGGGTCTGTTAGCCAACCCACTTAGACCCCGGGCACTTTGTAAGCAAACTTTACTGCCGAGCTTTCCCCGCATACAGGTCGATGATGTCGGTGATGCCGTCCTGGCACACCGGGCAGAAGGCCTCGCTTCGGTCGAACATCAGGCACTGCATCGTCGGCCGGTAGTAGCCGCGCGCTTCGTAGTTCGCGCCCTCGAAGGCGCCGACCGCGCCGCGGTATGGCTGGCCGGCGAACAGCGCCTGCGTGGCCTTCAGGTCTTCGCGAAACAGCGCATTCATCTCCGACTCCGGGCGATCGGCCGCGCGCAGCGCCGTGCGCTTTTTCTGGTAGGCCCGCGAGGCCGCCTCGTAGTCGGCCTTCGGCCACGGCGTCGGCAGCGGGGTGCCGGCCTTGACGTGGCGCTGCCACTTGATGTTGGCCGGGTCGCGCAGCGCGGTGACGTTCGGCTCCCAGGGTTCCATGCGGGTGCCGGCGGCGGCATAGGCCACCGGCGAAGTGTAGTACTCGTCGGCCAGCCCCGCGAAGTGATGCCCGAATTCGTGCACGAACAGGTAGTTGGCCCAGGCGTTGCCGGCCGCCGCGGTGCTGAACTGGCCGAAGATGCCGCCGCCGCCGTAGGTCTCGTTGTTGACCAGGATCTCGATGAACTCGTAGGGCGCGTGCTGGGCGATGTCGCGCAGGGCGCGGTTGTCGAGCGTGAGCACGTAGCGCTCGCTGCCGAAGATGTCGTAGCGGGTGCCCAGGGCCGATGCATGGTGCACGCCCGTGGATGGGCGGCTGATGCCGGACTGCGGGGTCGGCACGGCCAGCGCCCACACATTGAAGTCCCGCGCGCGCTCGCGGAAGGGCGAGACCGTGAACAGGTGCTGGCTCAAGCGGCGCGCGTCGGCCTCGAACTTCTGCAGTTCCGTACCCGTGTAGCCGTCGCCCAGGATCAGGAGGTCGACCTTGTCGGGCGATGGACCGCTGACGTGGATCGGGATCGGCTTGGCTGGCGCCGGCGGCTGCTTCCTGACCACCTCCGGCGCGTTGGCGTCGATCTCGACGCTCCAGGCCAGCGAGAATGCGTTGCGTTCGTCGCGCTTGAGGATGCGCACGCGCACCGGGCGCTCGGGGCTGGGAAAGCGTACCGATTCCTGGAAGCTGCGGCTGATCTTGCCCGCCTCCTCGGTCGTGCGCCACTCGCCGAAGATGGTCGAGAAGTCGCGCGAATACAGCAGCTCGCCGGTCCTGGCATCGACCACCTCGACCCGGTTCTGGCCGCGGTTGCTGTCGTCGAAGTTGCGTGCGGTGTTGCCGGGCCAGGGCAGCGGCTCGATGACGATGCGCTCGAGGGCATAGTGGTCGCTCAAGGCATTGCCGCTGTGGGTGTAGTCGACGCGGACGGTGGCCGGCTGGGCGGCGCAGGCACTGCCGGCGGCAAGTGCCAGTACCAGTGCGGCGGCAAGCATGCGGGAGGCGAAACGGGTCATGGTCGGTCCTCGTACGGGAAGACCTGCCATTGTAATGCGGCGCCATGGCCCTGCTCGAAAAGCCGGATAATGCAAGCTGCCCGTGACAGCAACAAGCAAAGGAATGTCCAATGAGCGTCGACAATCCGCGCGTGGTCGACTTCATCGCCGTCGACCACGAGGCGAACGCGATCGTGCTGACGATCGCCGATCATCTCCCATGGGAGGCGGACGCCGGCCACTTCGCGGCGCTCCAGGAAAAACTCAACGTCTACCTGGCGTTCATCGAGAGCGGCGAGCTGCTGGCAGCGTATCCGGAAGCGGCGGGAAGGAAGGTACGCATCGCGCTGATGCACCGCGCGCCGCTGACGGTCGGTGCGCTGCGCTTGCTCGAGAGCGCACGCGCGATCATCACCGAAGCCGGTTTCGACCTCACCTGGCAGCATCTACCCGGCTAGTCGCCGCGCCCGCGCCCGCACCCGCACCCGCCACGGTATCGCGCTGCCGGTACTGGTACAGCGGCCGCTGCACCACGATCGGCCGGATGTCGAGCCGCACGTTGTAGACCGAGTACTGCTCGGTGATCGAGGACAGGTAGCCGACGCTGTCGCGGGTGCGCGTGAGCTTGAACTCGAAGCCGAGGTCGGGCTGCGCGCTGTCCGGGCTGTCGAGCGACAGGCCAATGGCCTCCGGCTGGTCGCTGTCGATCAGCTTGGCCATCAGGTCCACCACCGTGCTGTTGCCGAGGATGTCGGCCGAGAATATCGGATAACGGTAATAGGGCTCGGCCGGGTCGACCAGGTTGCCGATCCTGTCGGCCGAGGGCGTGAAGGCGTGCGTGACGAGGTGGAAGCGGTCGCCGTTGTCCAGGTAGCTCAGGCGTACGTTGCTGACGCTCAGTGGCCCTCCCTTCGGGCCGTCCTGCGGCGCCGCCTTCGCCAGGTCGACCAGCAGGGCGCCGCGGTAGCCGAGCACTTCGACCTCGCGATTCGGCCCCACCACCATGGCCGTGTTCTCGTCGATGCCCAGGCCCAGCTTGTAGCCCTTCTTGAGCATGGCCGGCACCATGCGCGCAAAGCGGCCGCGCACCAGCAGGTGCTGGTCGATGAAGACGTCGTCGCCGATGAAACCCAGGCCCGGCGCGACTTCCGTGTCGTCGTCGAGGCCGAGCTTGAGCGTGGCCAGCACCGGTTTGGGATGCCCGAACATGGTGCTGCTCATGATGGCGGCGCCGGCGCTGGTGCCGGCGATGACGCCGCCGCGCCGGTACATGTCCCACAAGGCGTCGAGCATGCGCGTATTGCTGCCGTCGGCGCGGCGCAGCGCGCGCGTGATGCGGTTCTGGTCGCCGCCGGAGAAGAAGGCGCCGCCGGCCGAGCGGACCATGGCGGCCAGTGCCGGATCGTCGGCGGCCGCGCGATAATCGGTGCCGCTCAGCCGCTCGGCGACCGGCACGAAAAAGGCTTTCGCCCCGTACTGCTCGAAACGCTCGACGTAGAATTTGCCCGATCGCTCGGGATGGATGGATGCGGAGGCGAATACGGCGATGCGCGCGCCCTTGCCGCCCGCCAGCTGGACCATGCGCTCCCACACGGGGGCATTATCGGCGCGCAAGGCGCCGCCAATGATGACGAGCGCGCCCTTGGGCTGCGGCGCGTCGGCCGCCGCAAGCACCTGCCCGCCCAGCACAGCAAGGGCAAGCAGGGCACGGACGGCAAGCTGGACGACGGCGCGGAACATACGACTTCCTCTCGTTTCAGACTATCGTAAGCCTGATTCGAGAAGCGCGTCGCCGTGTTGAGTATGCTCAGGACAAATATATGTTCGGAAAGTAACGCTCCATGACCGTCTCGGGACGCTGGGGCGCGGTGAAACCGAAGCGCTCGTACAGGCTGTGCGAATCGGTGGTGTGGAGCGTGAAGCGGCGCAGCTTCTGCAGGCTGGGATGGCGCAGCACCACGCCGATCAGCTGCTTGCCGTAGCCGCGGCCGCGGTATTCCGGCACCACGAACACGTCCACCAGGTTGGCGAAGGTGGCGTAGTCGGTGACCACGCGCGCGAACGCGATCTGGCGCCCGTCGAGGTAGCCGCCGAAGCACAGCGAATTCTCGATGGCGCGCTCGACGATGGGGCGCGCGATGCCGACGGCCCAGGTGGACTGTTCGCTCAGGAAGCGGTGGATCATCGGGAGGTCCAACCGCGACTGGTCGGTACTGACCTGGAAGCTTGAATCGTTGGTAATCATGGAAGCGGTGAATCTGGCTTAAAAACCAATTCTAGCGCCGTTTCTGGATGCCTAAGTTTCAATTGAACGGCGCGCGCGGGCATCGTTTGCCTACTGCTCAGCCATTGCGCAGGTAGCGCTCCGGCAGCTGCAGCTTGGCGTCTTCGGCGCGCCAGACCAGGCTCAGCACGTACCAGCGCTTGCCGTCGTGGATCAACTGGATACTGTTGATGCCGCGCATGAAGGGCTGGGCCTCGTCCCTGGCGTGACGCGCTTCATAGGTGCTGAAGACGTGGGCGATCTGGCCGAAGATCTCGGTGGTGCGCGCCTTTTCGGATTCGAAGAAGCCCGTGGTGGCGAAGGCCTTGGAATTGCGGGCAATATAGTCGTCCGGCGACATGGCGCGGAAGACAAAGCTGCTATCCGGGCGCATGCCGACCGCGCCCATCCGGCCTTCGGGCGCGAACAGCGAACGCATGCGGTCCCAATCGCGTGGCGCGCCGGCCGGCCCCGAGATGACGTCGTAGAGCGCGGCGATGATGGCGTCGATCGAGGCGACGTCGGCGGCGCGGGCGGCGGGCGTACCGGCAGCGGGCGTACCGGCGGCGAGCGTACCGGCGGCGGCCGGTGCCGCCGGTGCGGCCACCGCGGTGGGCGTGGCCGGCGCGGCCTGCTGCGCCAGCGCCGCCGGCGCGCCCAGTGCCAGTGCCAGTGCCGATGCCCGCCTAAGCTGGGTCAATGCTTGCATGTCTCCCCCTTATTGTTGTCATTGTTTGAATAATTGCGCACATCATTGCGCATTTCCGCGCGCTTGTCATCCACCCCGGATGGGGTTCTTCAGGACAGTTATAATCTTCGGATACCAACAGGGATCCCACCATGAACGAACAATTTTCCAAGAAAGCCGAAGCCTGGTCGGCGCGCTTCTCCGAACCGGTGTCCGACCTCGTCAAGCGCTACACCGCCTCGGTGTTCTTCGACAAGCGCCTGGCGCCCTTCGACATCCAGGGTTCGCTGGCCCACGCCGAGATGCTGGCCGCACAGGGCATCATCAGCGCCCAGGACCGCGCCGACATCGAACGCGGCATGGCCCAGATCAAGAGCGAGATCGAGGCCGGCAGCTTCGAATGGCTGCTCGACCTGGAAGACGTGCACCTGAACATCGAAAAACGCCTGACCGAACTGGTGGGCGACGCCGGCAAGCGCCTGCACACGGGCCGTTCGCGCAACGACCAGGTGGCCACCGACATCCGCCTGTACGTGCGCGCCGCCATCGACGACATCCTGGGCCTGCTCGCCGGCCTGCGCGGCGCGCTGACCGATCTCGCCGAGCGCCACTTCGACACCATCATGCCGGGCTTTACCCACCTGCAGGTGGCGCAACCGATCACCTTCGGCCACCACATGCTGGCCTATGTCGAGATGTTCGGCCGCGATGCCGAGCGCATGCAGGATGCGCGCCGCCGCGTCAACCGCCTGCCGCTGGGCGCCGCCGCCCTGGCCGGCACCACCTTCCCGATCGACCGCCTGCGCGTGGCCAGGACCCTGGGCTTCGAGGACGTGTGCCACAACTCGCTGGACGCCGTCTCGGACCGCGATTTCGCGATCGAATTCACGGCAGCGGCCTCCTTGATCATGATGCATGTCTCGCGTTTCTCGGAAGAATTGGTCATGTGGATGAGCCCGCGCATCGGCTTCATCGACATCGCCGACCGTTTCTGCACCGGTTCGTCGATCATGCCGCAGAAGAAAAACCCGGATGTGCCGGAACTGGCGCGCGGCAAGACCGGCCGCGTCTATGGTCACCTGAACGGCCTGCTGACCCTGATGAAAGGCCAGCCGCTGGCCTACAACAAGGACAACCAGGAAGACAAGGAGCCGCTGTTCGACACGGTCGACACGGTCGTCGACACCTTGCGCATCTTCGCCGACATGGCGGGCGGCATCACGGTCAAGGCCGAGAACATGCGCGCCGCCGCGCTGCAGGGCTACGCCACCGCCACCGACCTGGCCGACTACCTGGTCAAGAAGGGCCTGCCCTTCCGCGACGCCCACGAAGCCGTGGCGCACGCGGTGCGCGCCTGCGACAGCGCCAGGTGCGACCTGTCGGAGATGTCGCTGGAACAGCTGCGCGAATTCTCGCCGCTGATCGAACAGGACGTGTTTGCGGTGCTCACGCTCGAAGGCTCGGTGGCGGCGCGCGACCACGTGGGCGGCACCGCGCCGAACCAGGTGCGCAAGGCGATCGAGCGGGTGCGCAAGCAACTCGCGGAGTGATGCCGTGGGGGGCGTGTGCCCCCCCGTTGTTCGTAGGGTGGACGGCTTCGCCGTCCGCGCGTTCAACCAGCGGGAGAATGGACGATGCGCGTCATGTCATCGTGTATTCGAAGGCGCGGGCGTGTATCGTTCCGCGCCCTGCCGGACTGGCGGGCGAGAGCCTCGCGCCGATTGCGCTATGCTGCACGATCATCATCGACGACGAGCCTGCAATCGTGACACCCACCAATCCCAAAGTCCTGCCCTCGCGGGAATACGCCGCCTTCCTGTTCGACATGGATGGCACCATCCTGACCTCGATCAAGTCCGCCGAGCGGGTCTGGACCGCCTGGGCGCTGCGCCATGGGCTCGACCCGGTCAGCTTCGTGCCGACCATCCATGGCAAGCGCACCGAGGACAGCATCCGCAATCTCGGCCTGCCCGGCGTCGATCCGGTGGCCGAGGCGCTGGGCATCGCGCTGGCCGAGATCGAGGACGTGGCCGACATCGAAGAGATTGCCGGTGTGGGCCGCTTCCTGGCCAGCCTGCCGCTCGAGCGCTGGGCCATCGTCACCTCGGCCTCGCGCGCCCTGGCCACGGCACGCATCGCCGCCGCCGGCCTGCCGCTGCCGCCGCTGCTGATCTCGGCCGAAGACGTGAAGCACGGCAAGCCGGCGCCCGATCCCTTCCTGCTGGGCGCGCAGAAGCTGGGCGTGGCGCCGCAGGATTGCCTGGTGTTCGAAGACACGCCGATCGGCCTGGCCGCGGCGGAAAGCGCCGGCATGGACAGCATTGTGGTCACCGCGACGCACACGCATCCGGTCGAGACGCGCTCGGCCCCGGTGCCGGACTACGCCGATTTGATTGCCGTGCGGACGGAAAGTGGATGGCTGAAGGTGCAGCGCAAGATCGGCCACTGATCTTGTACCGAGGCGGACGCACCCCACATCGATGGTATCGAAGAACTCCATGGAGCTGCGCATGCACCGCTATCGCAACATGAGCGGCGACTCCGGCGTGGTCGCCTACGACATCGGCCAGGACGCGATCACCATCGAGTTCAGGGGCGGCGAGCGCTATCTGTACACCGAGCGCAGCGCCGGGGCAGAAAACATTGCCAGGATGCAGGAACTGGCCCGCGAAGGCCGCGGGCTATCGACCTTCGTCAGCCAGCACATCCGCGCGCGCTACGCCAGGAAACTCCGCTGAGCGCAACCGGGCTGAATCGATCAGCCGGGCGGCGACTTGGGCGGATACGGGCTGCCATCCTTGTGCGAATAGGTCCCGGTGGCGCCGTCGTAGTGCAGGTCGATGTCGGGATAGGTCGCCGTATCTTCCTTGATGCGCGAACCCACGCACACGAACACGCCCTGCCCCCAGCTGCGGTTGACCAGGTGGTGCCCGTTTGGCTTTCCTGCCGGGAAGGCCGCGCAGTCGCCTGCGCGCATCAGGGTCTCGCCCTCGTCGGTGACCAGCACCAGTTCGCCCGAGACAACCATGACGAATTCGTCCTCGTGCGAGTGCCAGTGACGCTGCGAGGACGCCGCGCCGGGCTGGAGCTCGACCAGGTTGACGCCGAACTGGCTCAGGCCGCCGGCGTCGCCCAGTGCCTGCCTGGTGCGTCCATCCACCAGTTCGGCGAAGGGCTCGGGGTAGCCGGTGCCTTTCAGTACGGGAATGCTGCTCAGGTCCAGTCTCGACATGCGATGCTCTCCATGGTTGGTTCCGCAGGCGGCAACGCCGCCCGCGGGCCGGCAATCAGCCGCGCTTTTGTACCAGCGTCAGGATATCGTAACTCGCCACCAGTTCGTCGTGTTGATTCGTTACCTGCACGTCCCAGGCCACCACGCCCTGGCCGCGGCCCTGCTCGTCGACACGGTTGCGGTCGACCTTGCGCTTGCAGGTGAGGCGTGCGCGGATGGTGTCGCCGATCGCCACCGGGGCCACGAAGCGCAGGTTGTCCAGGCCGTAGTTGGCCAGCACCGGGCCCGGCGCCGGCGACACGAACAGGCCCGCCGCCGCCGACAGCACGAAGTAGCCGTGCGCGATGCGCTTGCCGAACTGGGTGTCCTTGGCCGCGATCTCGTCGAAGTGCATGTAGAAGTAGTCGCCCGAGACGCCGCCGAAATTGACGATGTCGGCTTCGCTCACGGTGCGGCGGTGGGTCAGCAGCGAGTGGCCCACTTCCAGGTCTTCGAACCAGCGGCGGAAGGGGTGCACTTCCGTTTCCTTGACCGCGCCGCCGCGCACGTACTCGCCCGTCACGGCAGTCAGCATGGTGGGCGAGCCCTGCACCGCGGCGCGCTGCAGGAAGTGTTTCACGGCGCGGATGCCGCCCAGCTCCTCGCCGCCGCCGGCGCGGCCCGGGCCGCCGTGCTTCAGTTGCGGCAGCGGCGAGCCGTGGCCGGTGGAATCCACCGCCGATTCGCGCTCGAGAATGTGCACCCGGCCGTGCGAGGCAGCGGCGACCGGCACCGCATGGGCGGCAATCGCCGGGTCCCTGGTCACCAGCGTCGTCACCAGGCTGCCCTTGCCGCGCGCGGCCAAATGCAGGGCTTCGTCGATGTCGCGGTAGGTCATCATCGTGCTGACCGGGCCGAAGGCTTCGATGTCGTGCACGGCGTCGTTGACCATCGCATTCCGGCACAGCAGCAGGGTCGGCGCGAAGAAGGCGCCGCTAGCTGCGCCCTCGCCCACCGGGCTGAAACCGTCGCGGGCGCTGAACAACACTTCATTACCGCGCGCCAGCATCTCGACGCGTTCCGACACGTCGCGGTGCTGGTCCATCGAGGCCAGCGCCCCCATGCGCACGCCCTCGACCTTCGGGTTGCCGACCGTGATCCTGGTCAGGCGCTCGCGCAGGCGCGCGCCCACGGCATCGGCATGCTGCTCGGGCACGATGACGCGGCGGATCGCGGTGCACTTCTGGCCCGCCTTGCCGGTCATCTCGCGCGCGACTTCCTTCACGAACAGGTCGAATTCGGGGTCGTCGGGCGTCACGTCCGGCGCCAGGATGGCGCAGTTCAGCGAGTCGGCTTCGGCGGTGAACGGCACCGATTCGCGGATCAGGTTCGGGTTGGCCTTCAGCTTGGCGGCGGTGTCGGCCGAGCCGGTGAAGGTGACCGCGTCGAAGCCGCCCAGGCGATCGAGCAGGTCGCCGGTGGAACCGATGACCAGCTGCAGCGCGCCTTCCGGCAGCAGCTTCGATTCCATCATCATCTTGACGGTGGCCTGGGTCAGGTAGCTGGTGGCGGTGGCCGGCTTGACGATGCAGGGCATCGCGGCCAGGAAGCTCGGCGCGAATTTTTCCAGCATGCCCCAGATCGGGAAGTTGAAGGCGTTGATGTGCACGGCAAGGCCGCCGCGCGGCACCAGGATGTGGGTGCCGGCGAAGCCGCCGCGCTTGCCCAGGGCGATCGCCGGACCTTCGTGCAGCACGTTCGAGGACGGCAGCTCGCGGCCGCCCATGCTGGCGTAGGCGAACAGGGTGCCGATGCCGCCTTCGACGTCGACCCAGCTGTCCGGGCGGGTGGCGCCGGTGAGATGCGAGATCTCGTACAGTTCTTCCTTGCGCTCCATCATGTACATGGCCAGGGCCTTCAGGCGCTGGGCGCGCTGCTGGAAGTCGAGCGCCATCAGGGCCGGGATGCCGGTCTTGCGGCCATAGGTGACGGCTTCGTCGAAGTCGATCTTCTCGGCGTGGGTGTGATAGATGAGTTCGTTGTTCAGCGCGCTGTGCAGCGGCGTGTGTGCTTCAGTCCCATGCCAGCGGCCGGCGATCAGGCTTTGCAGGGTTGCGATGTTGCCCATCTTGTTCGTCTCCGTTCTTGTCTCTTCAGGTTTTCGGTTTGTGCATGCCGCTGGGGTCGAATTCGATGCCCTTGCGGTTCGGCTCGACCTCGCTCAGCGCCTCGACCTCGCGCATGCCCTGCAGCGAGCGCACGTTCAGCTCGTGGTACTGGCGCGTGCCGAAGCTCTTCCACCGCACGTCGTCATCGGTGAGTTCACGCATGATTTTCGCGGGCGTGCCCATCACCATGCTGCGCGGCGGGATGATCATCCCGGCCTTCACGAAGCTCATGGCGGCGACGATCGATTCTTCGCCGACCACCGCCTTGTCCATCACCACCGCATTCATGCCCACCATCGCGTTGCGCTTGATGCGGCAGCCGTGCAGCACCGCGCCGTGGCCGATGTGGCCGTCGACCTCGACCACGGTGTCCTCGCCGGCGAAGCCGTGCATCACGCAGGTATCCTGCAGGTTGGCGCCCTCTTCCAGCACCAGTCGGCCGAAGTCGCCGCGCATCGAGGCCAGCGGGCCGATGTAGCAGCGCGGGCCGACGATCACGTCGCCGATCAGGACCGCGCTCGGATGCACGTAGGCACTCGGATGCACCACCGGCCGCACGCCGTCGATCTCGTACACCTTGACCATGCCTACACCCGCTCGACGATCAGGGCGATGCCCTGGCCGACGCCGATGCACATGGTGCACAGCGCGTAGCGGCCGCCCGTGCGGTGCAGCTGGTTGACGGCCGTGGTCACCAGGCGGGCGCCCGAGGCGCCCAGCGGATGGCCGAGCGCGATCGCGCCGCCGTTCGGGTTCACATGGGCCGCGTCGTCGGGCAGGCCCAGATCGCGCATCACGGCCAGGCCCTGGGCAGCGAAGGCTTCGTTCAGTTCGATGACGTCCATCTGGTCGAGCCGCAGGCCGGTCTGCTTCAAGAGCTTCTTCACGGCCGGCGACGGGCCGAAGCCCATGATGCGCGGCGCCAGGCCCGCGGTGGCCATGCCGACCACGCGCGCGCGCGGAACCAGGCCGTTGCGCGCGGCCATCGTCTCCGAGGCCAGCAACAAGGCGCAGGCGCCGTCGTTCAGGCTCGATGCGTTGCCGGCGCTGACCGTGCCCTCGGGCTTGACCACGCCCTTCAGTTTCGCCAGTGCTTCCATGCTGGTCTCGCGCGGCTGCTCGTCGGTGTCGAACACGCGCGACTCGCCCTTCTTGCCATGGATCGTGACCGGCACGATCTCGTCCTTGAAGAAGCCATCAAGCTGCGCGCGCGCCCAGCGCTGCTGGCTGCGCAGGGCAAAGGCGTCCTGGTCGGCGCGATCGATGTTGAACTCCATCGCGACGTTCTCGGCGGTTTCGGGCATCGAGTCGATGCCGTACTTTGCTTTCATCAGCGGATTGACGAAGCGCCAGCCGAGGGTGGTGTCTTCGATCTTCGCCGCGCGCGAGAAGGCGCTGTCGGCCTTGGCCATCACGAAGGGAGCGCGGGTCATGCTCTCGACGCCGCCGGCGATGATCAGGTGTGCTTCGCCGGCGCGGATGGCGCGGGCGGCGGTGCCGACCGCGTCCATGCCCGAGCCGCACAGGCGGTTGATGGTGTTGGCCGGCACCTCGGGCGGCAGGCCCGCCAGCAACGCGGCCATGCGGCCGACGTTGCGGTTGTCTTCGCCGGCCTGGTTGGCGCAGCCGTAGAACAGGTCGTCCACTGCGCCCCAGTCCACGTCCTTGTTGCGCGCGATGAGCGCGGCGATGGGCAGCGCGCCCAGGTCGTCGGCGCGCACGCTCGACAGCGAGCCGCCGTAGCGGCCGAAGGGGGTGCGGATGGCGTCGCAGATGAATGCGTCAGTCATGGTGTCTCCTCGATGTTCTATTCAATTCTTGGGGCGCCGGTCGACCACCCGACGGGCCTTGCCGGTCAGGGTGCGCTCGATGCCGCCTGGCGGGGCGAGCGTCACGCGCGTGCTCACGCCCACAATGGTCTTGATGCGGTGCTGGAGTTCGCGGCACAGCAGTTCCACGTCGTCCTGCGACAGGGCGCCGTCACGTAGTTCGCCCAGCACTTCCAGCGTGTCGAGGTGGCCGCTTCGTTCCACCACCAGCTGGTACTGCGGCGCAAGCGCCGGCATCTTCAATATCAGTTCCTCGATCTGGCTCGGGAACACGTTCACGCCGCGGATGATCAGCATGTCGTCCGAGCGGCCGGTGATGCGGCTAATCCTGCGCATCGAACGCGAAGTCGGCGGCAGCAGGCGGGTCAGGTCGCGCGTGCGGTAGCGGATGATCGGCAGCGCTTCCTTGGTGAGCGAGGTGAACACCAGTTCGCCCTCCGCGCCGTCCGGCAGCACTTCGCCGGTATCGGGGTCGATGATCTCGGGGTAGAAATGGTCTTCCCAGATGGTCGGGCCGTCCTTGCTCTCGATGCACTCGCTGGCCACGCCCGGCCCCATCACTTCCGACAGGCCGTAGATGTCGACCGCGTCGATGCCGGCGCGCGCTTCGATCTCGCGGCGCATGGCGTCGGTCCAGGGCTCGGCCCCGAAGATGCCGACCTTGAGCGATGACGTGGCCGGGTCGATTCCCTGGCGCGCGAACTCCTCGACGATGTTCAGCATGTACGAGGGCGTGACCATGATGATCGAGGGCTTGAAATCCTGGATCAGCTGCACCTGCTTCTCGGTCTGCCCGCCGGACATCGGGATCACCGTGCAGCCGAGCCGTTCGGCGCCATAGTGCGCGCCCAGGCCGCCGGTGAACAGGCCGTAGCCGTAGGAGATGTGCACCATGTCGCCGGCTCGTCCGCCGGCGGCGCGGATCGAGCGCGCCACCACGCCGGCCCAGGTGTCGATGTCCTTCTGGGTATAGCCGACCACGGTGGCCTTGCCGGTGGTGCCGCTCGAGGCGTGGATGCGCACCACCTGCTCGCGCGGCACCGCGAACAGGCCGAAGGGGTAGTTGTCGCGCAGGGTCTTCTTGTCGGTGAAGGGGAACTTCGCCAGGTCGGCCAGCGACTTCAGGTCATCGGGGTGCACGCCGGCGGCGTCGAAGGCGGCGCGGTAGTGCGGCACGTTCTCGTAGGCGTGGCGCAGCGACCACTTCAGGCGCTCCAGCTGCAGGGCCTGCAGCTCGTCGCGGCTGGCGCGTTCGATCGGTTCCAGCTCTTCCGGTGCCGGAGCCTTGGAAAATGCGCGTTGTACCATCTCGACCTCCTCGTCGTCTTGCACGATCCTTAAGCGCCGGCGTCTGCCACCATGCCGCTAACCCGGTGCGACTTGCCGCGGAACAGCGCCACGCCGCGTCCCTCCTGGTTGGTGACCTTGATGTCGTAGACGCCGGTCTTGCCCTGCAGGGCCTGCTCCACCGCTTCGGCCACCAGCACGTCGCCCGCGCGTCCGGGCGACAGGTAATCGATGGTGCAGCCGGCGCCCACGGTATTGAAATTGTGCGAATTGCAGGCAAACGCAAAGGCGCTGTCGGCCAGCATGAAGATGTAGCCGCCGTGGCAGGTCGCGTGCCCATTGAGCATGTCGGCGCGCACCCGCATCGACATGCGCGCATAGCCGGGGCGGATCTCGTCGAGCGTCATGCCCAGCGCCTGGCTGGCCGGGTCGCGTTCGTACATGGTCTTGCCGGCCAGCTCGGCCAGCGCCTGCAGTTCGCCGTGCCGATCGCTATGCATGGAAGCGCGCTCCGTGCGGATTGGCGGCCAGCTTGCGGCGCAACAGCGGCGAGACCCGGTAGCGGTCTTCGCCATAGGTGGCGGCCAGGTTCGACAGCACGGCGACGATGTGCTCCAGCCCGACGCTGTCGGCCCAGGCGAGCGGGCCGCGCGGGTAGTTCACCCCTTTCTGCATCGCGATGTCGACTGCGCGCGCGTCGCACACACCCTGGTTGACGGCGTCGGCAGCCTCGTTGGCCAGCATGGCGACGGTGCGCATCACAGCCATGCCGGGCACGTCGTCGAGCCGGGTAACGGCGAAGCCGGCGGCCTGGAACAGGCCGACCACGGCGTTGTAAGCGGCCTCGCTGCACTGGTCGGCGCGCGCCAGCGCGATGCGGGTGGCGCCGGCCGGGTCCAGCAGCAGGTCGTAGACGACGGTGTCGTCGTGCCAGCTCTCGGCGGCGCGCTCCGTGGCGCTGCGGCCATCGGTGAGATACACGGCTGCGCCCTGGCACACGAAGCCCGGCGTATTGTCGAGGGCCTCTTCGTGCGGCAGCGCGTAACCGGCAGCGGCAAGGCGCGCCGCGAGTGGGGCGATCATGCCGGATTCGCCACCGACGATCGACACCGATGCCGGCCTCGCTTGCGGCGCTTCGGCCTGTGCGGCCGGCTTCTCGACGCCTTCGCCGTAGCGGTAGAAGCCGCGGCCGGTCTTGCGGCCCAGGAAGCCGGCATTGACCAGTTCCTGCTGCAGGATCGAGGGCGTGAAGCGCGGGTCGCCGAAATAGGCCTGGTAGACCGAGTTCGTGACCGAGAAGTTGACGTCGTGGCCGATCAGGTCCATCAGCTCGAAGGGACCCATGCGGAAACCGCCGCAGTCGCGCAGCACGGCGTCGATGGTGGCCGGGTCGCCGGCCTGTTCCAGCAGCAGGCGCAGGCTTTCCGCGTAATACGGACGGGCCACGCGGTTGACGATGAAGCCGGGCGTCGACTTCGCATGCACCGGGTTCTTGCCCCAGGCTTCGGCGGTGGCGTGGACCGTGTCGGCCACACCCTTGTCGGTGGCGATGCCGCTGATGACCTCCACCAGCGCCATCAGCGGCACCGGGTTGAAGAAGTGCATGCCGACCAGGCGCTCCGGACGGTGCAGCGGGGCGGCAATGGCGGTGACCGAGATCGACGATGTATTGGTGGCCAGGATGCAGTCGTCGCCGACGATGGTTTCCAGTTCGCCGAACAGGGCGCGCTTGGCGTCCAGGTTCTCGACGATGGCTTCGACCACCAGCGCGGCGGCGCCGGCTTCCTGCAGCGTGCCGATGCGCTTCAGGCGCGCACACGCCGCCTCCGCGTCCTCGAGGCGCATGCGGCCTTTCTCGACCAGCCTGGCGTAGGCCTTGTCGATGCCGGCAATCGCCTTGTCGGCCGCTTCGGGCCGGGTGTCGAACAGCAGCACCTGGTGGCCCGCGCTGGCGGCTACTTGCGCGATGCCGGCACCCATGGCGCCGCTGCCGACGACGGCGACGATGCTGTTTTTCGGAAGTGCCTGCATGTTCTTATTCTCCCTTGAAGTGCGCCGGACGCTTGGCGATGAAGGCGGCGACGCCTTCGCGGTAGTCGTGGCTGTAGCCCAGTTCGCGCATCATCTCGCCTTCGAGCTTGAGCTGTTCCGGCAGGGTGTTGGACCAGCTGGCCTGCAGGGCTTTCTTGGTGAAGGCCAGGCCGCGGGTCGGCGCGGCGGCGAAGTGCTCGGCCATGGCCATGGCCTGGTCCATCAGCGCGTCGTCGGGCACGCAGGCCCAGATCAGGCCCCATTGCTCGGCCTTCTCGGCGGTGAGCTTCTCGCCCAGCATGGCCAGCCCGGTGGCGCGCGCCGGGCCGATCAGGCGCGGCAGGTGCCAGGTGCCGCCGGTGTCGGGGATCAGCCCGAGCTTGCAGAAGGCTTCGATGAAGCTGGCCGATTTCGCGGCCAGCACGATGTCGCAGGCCAGGGCCAGGTTGGCGCCGGCGCCGGCGGCCACGCCGTTGACCGCGCAGATCACCGGCATCGGCAGCGACTTGAGCGTCAGCACCAGCGGGGCGTAGAACTTCTCGACCGATTCGCCCAGGTCGACGCCGGGTGCGCCCGGCGCCACGGCGCGGTCTTGCAGGTCCTGGCCGGCGCAGAAACCGCGGCCGGCGCCGGTCAGCACCAGCACCCGCACGGATTTGTCGGCCTGCAGCTTGTCGAGGGCGTCGCGCACTTCGAGGTGCATGGCCTGGGTGAAGCTGTTCAGGCGGTCGGGGCGGTTCAGGGTCAGGAGGGCGATGCCGTTCTCGATCTTGAACTGGATGGATTCGTAGCTCATGGTTGTCTCCAAGTCTTATTGTTGTCCTATGCTCCGTCATTCCCGCGAAGGCGGGAATCCAGGTTCGTTGCCGAGCTACGAACGTCCAATTGGATCCCGGCCTTCGCCGGGATGACGGTCTTTAAGCAAACGGTGCAGGCAAGCGCCGCGCCTATTCGGCGATGTCGAAGTCGACCACGACCTTGTCGCTGATCGGGAAGCTCTGGCAGCTGAGCACGAACCCGCGCGCGACTTCGTAATCTTCCAGCGCGTAGTTGACGTCCATCTCCACCTGCCCGTCGAGCACCTTGCAGCGGCAGGTCGAGCACACGCCGCCCTTGCAGGAGTAGCGCATGTCGATGCCCGCGCGCAGGCCGGCGTCGAGGATGGATTCCTTGTCCTTGTCCATCGTGAAGCTGGCCGCGCTGCCGTCCATGATGACGGTGACTTCGGTCAGGTGCTGCTGCCCGGCTTCCACCCTGCGCGGCTTGTGCTCGTGCTTGGGGATGCTGGCCGCGAACAGCTCGATGCGGATCTGCTCTTTCGCCAGCCCGGCCGCCTGCAGCGACCGCGACACGCCGTGCATCATGTCTTCGGGGCCGCAGATGAAAGCCACGTCGATGTCCTCGATGTCGATCCAGTGGCGCAGGAACAGGCCGCATTTCTCTTCGGTGATGCGGCCGTTGAAGAGTTCGATGTCCTGCTGCTCGCGGCTCATCACATACACCAGCTTGAGCCGGTCCATGTAGGTGTCCTTGAGGTCGGTCAGCTCATCGCGGAAGATCACGCTCGACGAGGCGCGGTTGCCGTAGACGATGGTGAAGCGGCTCTTCGGCTCGGCCTGGAGCGTGGTTTTCACGATCGACAGGATCGGCGTGATGCCGCTGCCGGCAGCAAAAGCGAGGTAGTGGCGCTCGCTCTGCGGGTCGAGCGCCACGTTGAAGTGGCCCATCGGCGGCATCACCTCGAGGGTGACGCCGGGCTTCAGGTGTTCGTTGGCCCAGGTCGAGAACTGGCCGCCGGCCACCCGCTTGATCGCGACGCGCAGGGTATCGTCCTGCACCGCCGAACAGATCGAATAGGAACGGCGCACGTCTTCGCCGTCGATCATCGCGCGCAGGGTCAGGTGCTGGCCCTGCTGGTAGGCGAACGCCGGTTTCAGTTCGGCCGGGACGTCGAAGGTGACGGCGATGGCGTCGCGGGTCTCCTGCTTCACCTTGGCCACGTTCAGTGGATAGAATTTGCTCATCGGTCTCGTTGTGCTCTCAGTGGCACTTGAAGTAATCGAAAGGCTCGCGGCAGTCGAGGCACTTGTACAGCGCCTTGCATGGCGTCGAGCCGAATTCGCTGGTCAGCTGGGTGTGCGCCGAGCCGCAGTGCGGGCAGGCCACCTCGGGCGCGGCGCGGCGGCGGATGCCGGCATGCAGGCCGCTGATGTCGATCGCCTGCTGCACCGGCGGCGCGATGCCGTAGCCCTTGAGGGCGGCCTTGCCGGCGTCGCTCATCCAATCGGTGGTCCAGGCGGGCGCCAGGCGGCTGACGATGCGCACCTGCTCCAGGCCGTGCGCCTGCAAGGCCTGTTTCACCGCTTCGGCGATCACCTGCATCGCCGGGCAGCCCGAATAGGTCGGCGTGATGGTCACCACGCAAGCGTCACCATCGAAGGCGACCTCGCGCACGATGCCGAGGTCGACCACCGAGATGACCGGGATCTCCGGATCGGCGACTTCGCCGAGCCAGCTCCAGACCTGCTCCAAGTCGACGCCGACCGCGCTCATTACCACTGCGCTCCCGGGTAGGCGCGCTGCAGGAACTGCATCTCGGCCAGGATGTAGCCCAGGCGCTCGGTATGGCGTCCCTGCTTGCCGCCGCGCTGCATGTACGCGTCCGGCGACGGCATGGCGAGCGTGGCTTCCGCGAACACTTCGGCCATGTGGTCGAAGCAGTCCTTGCGCAGCGATTCGACGGCCGGGGCGACACCCTGCTCCACCATCGCGTTGTCGACCGCGTCGTAGAGGAACATCTCGCCGCTGTACATCCACAGCTCGTCCAGCGCGGCCTGCATCCTGGCGTGGCTGACATCGGTGCCGTCGCCCAGGCGCACCACCAGGTCGCCGGATCGGCGCAGGTGGTAGGTGACTTCCTTGATCGACTTGTGCGCGATCTCGGCGATGCGCGCGTCGCTCGAGCGGGTCAGGCCGTCCATCAGGAAGTAGTGCCAGGTATCGAACAGGAACTGGCGCATGACGACCTCGGCATAGCTGCCGTTGGGCTGCTCGACCAGCAGGCAGTTGCGGTAGTCGTGGGCGTCGCGGTGGAAGGCCAGGCGGTCTTCGTCGCGGCCTTTGCCTTCCAGTTCGCCGGCATAGGTGAGCCACATGCGGGTCTGGCCCAGCAGGTCGAGCGCGACGTTCGACAGCGCCATGTCTTCTTCCAGCGCCGGTCCCTTGCCGCACAGCTGGCACAGTTGCTGCGACAGGATCAGGGCGTTGTCGCCCTGGCGCAGCAGATACGCGATTTTTGCTTCCATGGCGGGGCTTACAGGTTCTTGACTTCTTCCGGCATCGGGAAGAAGGTCGGGTGGCGGTATACCTTGCTGTTGGCCGGCTCGAACAGGGCTTCCTTGTCGTTCGGGCTGCTGGCCACGATGTCCTGGGCGCGCACGACCCAGATGCTGACGCCTTCGTTGCGACGGGTGTAGACGTCGCGCGCGTTGTTGACCGCCATCTCGGCGTCAGGCGCGTGCAGGCTGCCCACGTGCTTGTGGGCCAGGCCGTGCTGGCTGCGGATGAAGACTTCCCACAGGGGCCATTCTTTGCTCATTCTCTATCTCCGTAATTCTTGTGCGGTCATGCGTAGGCTGGTTGAACGCGCGGGCGGGAGACCCGCCCACCCTACGCGACCCGCTTTGCGGCTTTCTTCTCGGCGTGGGCGACCAGGGCGTCGCGGAACCATTCGCCGTCTTCGTACGCCTTGACGCGGGTGCGCAGGCGCTCGCGGTTGCAGGGGCCGTTGCCCTTCAGGACGTTATAGAACTCGCTCCAGTCGATGGGGCCGAAATCGTAGGAACCGCGCTCTGCGTTCCATTTCAGGTCGGGGTCGGGGATGCTCAGGCCCAGGTATTCGGCCTGCGGCACGGTCTGGTCGACCATGCGCTGGCGCAGCTCGTCGTTCGAGAACAGCTTGATGCGCCAGGCGGTCGACTGCGCGCTGTTGACCGACTCGGCGTCCGACGGACCGAACATCATCAGGGACGGCCACCACCAGCGGTTCAGCGCATCCTGGGCCATCGCCTTCTGTTCTGGCGTGCCCTTGGCGAGGGCCATCATGATGTCGTAGCCCTGGCGCGCGTGGAAGGACTCTTCCTTGCAGACGCGGACCATGGCGCGCGCATACGGGCCGTACGAGCAGCGGCAGAGCGGGATCTGGTTGATGATGGCCGAGCCGTCCACCAGCCAGCCGATGGCGCCCATGTCGGCCCAGCTCAGGCTCGGATAGTTGAAGATGCTCGAGTATTTCGCCTTGCCCGCGTGCAGCGCCTGCAGCAGCTCGTCGCGCGACACGCCCAGGGTTTCGGCGGCGCTGTACAGGTACAGGCCGTGGCCGGCCTCGTCCTGGATCTTGGCCAGCAGGACCGACTTGCGCTGCAGCGTCGGGGCGCGCGTGACCCAGTTCCCTTCCGGCAGCTGGCCGACGATCTCGCTGTGCGCGTGCTGCGAGATCTGGCGAATCAGGGTCTTGCGGTAGGCCTCGGGCATCCAGTCCTTGGGCTCGATCTTGATGCCGGCGTCGATGCGCGCCTGGAACGCCGCTTCTTCGGCGTTCATGTCTTCTTCGGTACGGACTTTCTTGAGTCCGGTCTCCACCATCTGTGCGTACATGCTGGTCTCCGTTGCGAACTTCTTCAAACCATAATACGATACAAAAAATTGGATGTACACCAAAATTTTGAATCATATTGCGGCGTTCTGCTACCATTACCAACATGACAAGACTCACCAGCGGCGAGTGGATCGACCACTTCCTCACGACCGACCCGCCCCGCCATAAATCCCTGGTCATGACCTTGTGCGGCGACGCCATCGCCCCGCACGGCGGCGCCTTCTGGCTGGGCAGCATGATCGAGTTGATGGCGCCGCTCGGCGTATCCGACCGGCTGGTGCGCACCAGCGTGTTCCGCCTGGTGCAGGAGGGCTGGCTGGCGGCCACCCGCGAAGGGCGGCGCAGCCGCTACGCGCTCGATCCGGCAGCCCTGCCGCGCTTCGAGCGCGCCAATCGCCGCATCTATTCGCCGCCGGGCTTGCACTGGGACGGCCGCTGGACCTTCGTGCTGGCGCCCGCCAGCAGCATCGACGGCGACCTGCGCGCGCTGCTGCGCAAGGAATTGGAATGGGAAGGTTTCGCGATGCTGGCCTCGGGCGTGATGGCCCATCCGGCTCCCGACCGCGACACCCTGCGCGAACTGCTGGCGCGCGCCGGCGCCGTGGACAAGGTCTTCGTGTGCGATGCGGCCGAGCTGCCGGGCGTCGGCGCGCGTCCGCTGCCGGAACTGGCGGGCGATGCCTGGGACCTCTCCAGCGTGGTCGCGGCCTACCGCCAGTTCATCGACGGTTTCACGCCGGTGGCAGCACTGCTGGAAGAGCGCGCCGGCATCGCCCCGCAAGACGCCTTCGCCATCCGCAGCCTGCTGATCCACGCCTACCGGCGGGTGCAGCTGCACGACCCGATGCTGCCGCTCGCGCTGCTGCCGGGTCCGTGGCCGGGCAGCGACGCCTACGAGCTGGCCAGGCGCATCTACCGGCTGACCCATGCCCGGTCCGAGGAACACATCATGACGATGCTGCGCAAGGAAGACGCATCGACGCCGGAAGCGGACAGCGATTTCCATGCGCGCTTCGGCGGTCTCGCCTGAGCCTTACGGTATCATCGCCTTTTTACCCAACACCCATCAACAGGACACACCATGTCTATCAAGATCAGCAGCCAGTTCGACGCTGGCGCCATCGAGGTCGTGAACGCCACCAGCGCGAACGCCATCGACCTGAACATCCGCAAGGATTCGCACGCCAACATCGTCCAGTGGTTCTACTTCCGCCTGCAGGGCGCGCAAGGCCAGGCCTGCACGATCCGCTTCCTGAACGCCGGCCAGTCCGCCTATCCGGCCGGCTGGGAGGACTACCAGGCGATGGCCAGCTACGACCGCGTGAACTGGTTCCGCGTGCCGACCTCGTACGACGGCCAGGTGATGAGCATCGAGCACAGCCCGGGCATGGACAGCGTCTACTACGCCTACTTCGAGCCGTATTCGTGGGAGCGCCACCTGGAGCTGCTCGACCGCGCCCAGATGTCCGAGCACGTGCGCATGCTGGACCTCGGCTCGACCGTCGACGGCCGCGACCTGAACATGCTGGTCATCGGCGAACCCTCGCCCGAAAAGAAGAAGGTCTGGGTGATCGCACGCCAGCACCCGGGCGAGACGATGGCCGAGTGGTTCGTGGAAGGCATGCTCGACGCCCTGCTCGACCCGGCGCATCCGTTCGGGCGCCAGCTGCTCAAGGAATCGGTGTTCTACGTGGTGCCGAACATGAACCCGGACGGCTCGGTGCGCGGCAACCTGCGCACCAATGCGGCGGGCGCCAACCTGAACCGCGAGTGGATGAACCCCTCGATGGAGCGCAGCCCGGAAGTCTTCCTGGTGCTCAAGAAGATGCACGAAACCGGCGTCGACCTGTGCCTGGACGTGCACGGCGACGAGGGCCTGCCCTACGTGTTCGTGGCCGGCAGCGAATCGCTCCCGACCTGGACCGAGGCCCAGGCGGCGGCGCAGCAGCGCTTCATCGACGACTTCAAGATCGCCAGCCCGGACTTCCAGGACGTGCACGGCTACGGCCAGACCCCGTTCACCGACGAGACCCTCACCATGGGCTCCTCGCACGTCACCCACGCCTTCGGTTGCCTGTCGCTGACCCTGGAACTGCCGTTCAAGGACAACGCCAACGACCCGGACCCGCAAGTGGGCTGGGACGGCGCGCGCAGCGCCCGCCTGGGCGGCGCGGTGCTGCAACCGGTGCTGAACGCGGTGCGCGCGCTGCGTAGCGGCCAGGAGTAAGCCATGAGCGTCTTCGCCGCCCCCGTATTCGACGCCACCGTCGTGTTCGAAGGCCAGGAGCTGTTCAAGGGCCGCGGCGCGGCCCAGAACTGGGCCGAAAAAGTTGCGAAAGAGCTGGAGACCGAGGTCGGCGTCGAGAAGATCGGCACCGGCTGGGCCTTGACGGCCACGGTCGATGGCGAAGCGCGACGCTGGGGAATTTTCGGCCAGCGCCTGAGCCGCATCGAGCAGGCCGGCTGACGCCGGCCGTCTCCACCCGCCCGCTTCGGCAGGCCAGAAAACGCTCCGCTCGCCGGAGCGTTTTTTTCGACTGCGCAGGCGCCATGCCGGGCGCATAATTGTGAATTCGTTGTATTTTTTCCTAGACATGTACAGATGAGTGGGCGATAGTCGCCGCTGACTTTTACTGCGTCCGCCCCCATCATGCTCGAATCGCCAGGCCATCTTCCTTCGTCCGTCCTTTGGCACGTCGCCACGGGCGGTTCGGCGAGCGCCACCGCCGATACCACGGCGCAGGGGCTGGTATCCGGTCCCGCCAGCGGTCACGACGTGCGGGCCAACCTGGTCTTTACCTTCGACCGGCCGGTCAAACTTGGCAGCGGCACCCTGTCACTCCATGTCAACGGCATCGGGGAGATCTACCTGGCCGATGTCGGCACCAACCCACGTCTTACCGTGGAAGGCAATACGCTCAGCTTCGATCCTCCGGAAGATTTGAAGGCCAAGACCTTCCACATCATCCAATTCAGCGAGAACGCCATCCTCGACCTGGCCGGCAATCCGATTGCGGTCGCGGCACTCTTCGAGACCGGAATCAGCCCCACGCCCGTCGACGCGACCGGAACCGACCAGGACGACAGGATCCATGGAAGCGATCTTGCCGACACCATTTCCGGCGGCGCCGGCAGCGACTACCTGTACGGCTACGGGGGCGACGACCTCCTCAATGGCGGCGACGAACCCGGGACGGACTTCTATGGTGACTTCCTGTTGGGCGGTGCCGGCAACGATACCCTGAACGGCAACGGTGGCAACGACCAGCTGTTCGGCGAAGACGGCGACGACCTCCTCGACGGCGGTACCGGCAACGATAGGCTGAACGGTGGCGCGGGCGCCAACATCCTGCTCGGCGGCGAAGGCAATGATTTCCTGACCGCCGCCAAGGGAACGACCGGCAGGCTCGATGGTGGTGACGGGGACGACACGCTACAAGGCTACAGTGGCGTGGACTTCGCCGGCGGCGCCGGCAAGGATATCCTGCGCATGACGATCACGGGAACCGCCGGGTCGGTGCTCGATGCCGGCATCGGCGACGACCGCGTCGAACTCGCCTGGGACAGCCCGAGCGGCGCCAGGCTCGCACTGCAGGGCGGCGCCGGCAGCGATACCTACGCCATCCTGGCGGTCGACATCGCGGCCGATGGCGACGCCGGCGCACGCGTCACCGACTTCACGCCGGGCGACGGCGGCGACCGCATCGACCTGCTCCCGCTGCTGACGATCGACCACGACGGCAATCCGTTCCGGGACGGCACGGTGCGCCTCGCGGCCGAAGGTGGCGACACCCTGTTCCAGTTGCGCAGCGCACATGCGCCCGGCGGCTACTTTACCCTGCTGACGCTGGTGGGGGTTGCGCCCGCAAGCCTCACCCGCGCGAACTTTGTCGGCGGTATCGATCCGGCCGGTTCTTCCATCGGATCGACCCTGGAAGGTACGGCATCCGGCGACACGCTGACCGGGGCAATGGCGAACGACACGCTGCGCGGCTTCGCTGGCGACGATCGCCTGGTGGGGGGCGGCGGCGACGACAGCCTTGACGGCGGCGACGGCAACGACAGCCTGTATGGCCGCAGCGGAAACGACCTGCTGATCGGCGGCGCCGGCAACGACGTGCTGGATGAAACGAGCGATCTTTCCGGCAGCAACCGGCTCGAGGGCGGCATCGGCAACGACCGGCTGAGCGTGGCCTCGAGCGGCGTCAATCTGCTCGACGGCGGCGCCGGCGACGACATCCTGGCAGGCGGCAAGGGCGCCGACAGCCTGCTGGGCGGGGACGGCAAGGACACGCTCACGGTCGACGGCGGCGGCAACGAGGGCGCCCGCGCGGTGAGCCTGGACGGCGGCGCGGGCGCCGATCTGCTGCGGATCGGCGCCATGTCGCCATTGGCGACGGTGACGGCACTGGGCGGCGCGGGCGCCGACGTCTTCGCCATCCTGAGTCCGCAATCGCATGTGCGGATCGACGATTTCTCCACCGCCGAGGGTGACCGCCTGGAACTGCGCGGGATCATTCCAAGCAATCTCGACGACAATCCCTTCGGCCCGCTCGCCTATCTCAAGGCCGAGCAGGTCGGCGGCGATACCCTGATCTATGCGGACGCCGACGGCGCGGCCGGGTCGGCGCACCGGTTCGAACTGGCGGTGATACTGCGCGGCGTCTCGCTGCCGGACCTGACGCGGGCCAGCTTCAGCGGCGGCTACGACAAGCTCGGCAGCGACGTCGGCTACACCATCGTCGGTACCGACCAGAACGATCTCCTGCAGGGCGAGGATCTCGACGACACCATCCATGGCGGCGCGGGAAACGACGAGATCCACGGCGGCAAAGGAAACGACGATATCGATGGCGGTGAGGATTTCAGTTACAACGGCAATAACCTGCACGGCGACTCGGGCGACGACATCCTGCGCGGCGGGATCGGCAACGACCGGCTCGACGGCGGCAGCGGCGACGACCGGCTGCTTGGCGGCGCCGGCGACGACTGGCTGGTGGATGCATCGGGCAACGATATTTTCGAAGGCGGCGATGGTCACGACAGCATCCGTACCACCAACTACTACGGCATCCCCGACGACACGCCCGGTGCGCCTGCGTACACCATCTTCATCGACGGCGGGGCCGGCAACGACGACATCGAGGCCTCGCTCGACGCCGACACCATCCTGGGCGGCACCGGCAACGACAAAATCCTTATCTTCCGCTCGGCCAAGGACCTGACGGGACAGGCGCCGGCGCGGATCGATGCCGGCGCCGGTGACGATCTCATCCACATCGGCGCCTGGAGCACGACCGTATCGCGGATCGACGCGACCGGTGGCGAAGGCCGGGACACCTACCGGTTCAATGCCAACGATGCCATGCCGGTGCTGGCGATCACGGATTTTGCGCTGGGGCCTGGTGGCGACCTGCTCGACATCTTCTCGCTGCTGGACTATGTGAACGGCAGCGGCAATCCGTTTGGCGTACTGAACAAGCTGCGGATCGAACAACGCGGCAGCGACACCGTCATCCAGCGCGAATCGGCTGGCCCGGATGTCGCATGGCGCGACGTCGTCATCCTGCGTAACACGCAAGCCGCCGCACTGAGCGGCGATGATTTCGTCGATGGTGCGCGTCCGGACGGCTCGCCGGTGGGGTTCGACCGCAGCGGAACGGACGCGCACGAGACGATGGAAGGCGGGCGCCTCGACGATATCCTGCGCGGTGGCGACGGCCATGACCGGCTGCTCGGCGGCTTCGGTGCGGACAGCCTGTATGGCGACGCCGGTTTCGATTACCTGGAGGGCGGAGAAGGCGACGACCTGCTGGTCGGCGGCGCCGGCAACGACAACCTGGTCGACAACGCGGGAAGCAACCGTCTCGACGGCGGCGACGGCGACGATGTTCTTGCGCTGACCGGATCGGGCAGCAGCGAACTGTTCGGCGGCGCAGGCAAGGACCTGCTGCGCAGCCATGCCGCCAGCGCCGTACTCGACGGCGGCACAGGCGACGACACCTTCGAGGTCGGCAACTCCCAGTTCGACCTGGCCGACGCCTCGGTGACCATCCATGGGGGCGAGGGCCACGACCTGATTACCGTTGCCCTTGGCGGAACACAGCAAATGACGGTCGTGGCGGACGGCGGCGCCGGCCAGGATACCTACCAGCCCATCGGCATACCGCAGAACGCCAGCCTGACGATCCGCGACTTCCAGACCGGCGAAGGCGGCGACCTGCTCGACCTGAGCCGTGTGGTCGATCTGGCGGGCGGTCCCAATCCCTTCAGTAGCGGCAGCGGCGTGCGGATCGAACAGCGCGGAGCCGATGCCGTGTTGCAGGCGCGGGTAACGGAGGGCGGCAATCCGGTATACCGCGACGTGATCGTGTTCGCCGGACTCGACAAAGCGGCGATCGGCGCAGCGAACGTCGTCTGGGGCTTCAATCCGGACGGCTCCAGCGTCGGTCGCAGCATCGTCGGCACCGACGGGGCCGACACGCTGACCGGCGGCTGGCTGGACGACAGCATGGCGGGCGGCGCGGGCAATGACAGGCTGGAAGGCCTGGCCGGCAACGACCATCTGATGGGCGGCGACGGCGACGACTTGCTGCTGGGAGACTTCTACGTGCTCACGCCGCCGGGACAATACGACCCGGTACCAACCGGCGACGACATCCTCGAGGGCGGCGCCGGCAACGATGAACTGGTCAGCATACGCGGCAACGATGTACTGCGCGGCGGCGACGGCAACGACACCCTGCTGCTCGACACCGACCATGACGGCGCCGGCATGCAGCGCCAGCGCGTGGCAATGCACGGCGACGCCGGCGACGATCTGCTGCGCGTCCGGCCTGCCGCGCAAGCGCTCTACGACATCACCCTGGAGGGCGGAGCGGGCAAGGATACTTTCTCGATCGACTGGCCGCTCACGCAGGGATCGATCGTCATCACCGACTTCCAGGCGGGCGCCGGCGGCGATGTGCTCGACGTCTTCGACATGCTCGGTGTGACGCTGGGCGACAACTCGCCGTTCGCAACGGGCCAGTACCGCTTCGTCCAGCGCGGCGCCGATGCGGTGCTCCAGATCGACGCCGCCGGCAAGGGCGAGCACCGCGATTTCCTCACCCTGCAAAACGTCGACAAGAACCAGCTCGCCGCCGCCAATATGCTGCATGGCCTGCGGCCGGACGGATCGACGGCCGGCATCGAGTGGACCGGTACGGAAGGAAGCGACTACAAGGTCGGCGACTGGCTCGACGATACGCTACGGGGCGGCGGCGGCGACGACAGCCTGGACGGATCGCGGGGCGACGACCTGCTCGACGGCGGCGACGGCAACGACGTCCTCTCCGATCGCTACGGCCGCGACACCCTGCTGGGTGGTGCCGGCAACGATTCCCTGAACGGCTACGGCGACGACATCCTGCGTGGCGGCGACGGCGACGACACCCTCGTCAATATGAGCCGTGGCGGCATGCTGGACGGCGGCGATGGGGCCGACCGTCTCTGGCTTCGCGGCGACCACACGGCCCCCGAGACCGCCGGCCTGCACGCCACCATGCTGGGCGGCGCGGGCAACGATGTGTTCACTGTCCACTCCTCCGTGGATGACAGCATCGCACAGGCCACCGGCGGGGCCGGCCGCGACGTGTTCGAGGCCGGCGGGCATTACACGGTCACCGATTTCCAGGCGGGTCCGGGGGGCGACCGGATCGCGGTCATGCCGATGCTCAATTGGCTCATCCAACGGGACCCATTTGCCTCGAACGTCTTACGCCTGGTGCAAGACGGCGCCGATACGCGCCTGCAGTACGACCGCGATGGAGAGGGCGCTACCTACGGATTCAAGACGATCATGACCTTGAGCGGCGTGAATGCCGCTGCGGTCACTTCCGCCAACATCCTGGAAGGCTACAGCCCCTGGCCCGCGCCGCCTGTGGTCATACCGCCGCCGCCACCACCGCCACCGCCCCCTCCTCCGCCACCGCCGCCGCCACCACCGGTCGCCACCGACCCGCCGGTCACGCGCACCGGCGACAGCGGCAACGAAGTCCTGAGCGGCGGCAGCGGCAACGACCGCCTCGACGGCGGCGAAGGCGACGACATGCTGATCGGCGGCGCCGGCAACGACACCCTGGTCGGCGGCGCCGGCCTGGACAGCGCACGCTACACCGGCGGCAAGGCCGACTACACGGTCACGCGCACGGCAGGCGTGTTCCAGGTCGCCGACAAGCGTAGTGCAGGCGGCGACGGCAGCGACACCCTGGCCGGCGTCGAACGCCTCGTCTTCAATGACGGCGCCATGGCGCTCGACATCGACGGCGTGGCCGGCCAGGCCTTCCGCATCTACCGCGCCGCCTTCGACCGCGATCCGGACCTGGGCGGGATGGGGTTCTGGTTGTCGGTGATGGACCGGGGCGCCACCACCTATGACGTGGCGGCCGGCTTTGCCGCGTCAAAAGAGTTCGCCGACTTGTACGGCGCGGCGCCGACCAACGCGGAACTGGTCATGCGCATGTACAAGAACATCCTGCACCGCGAGCCGGATGCGGGGGGCTACGCCTACTGGCTGGATATCCTGGACAGTAAAAGGGCCGACCTGCCGGGCGTGCTGGCCCTGATCAGCGATAGCGGGGAAAACCGCGATGCGGTGGCCGAACTGATCGCCAACGGCATCGCGTATGTGCCGTATGGCGGCTGAGACCAGCTGAAGCCGGCTGAAGCCGGCTGAAAAACGCCCTTAGAGTTCGACGTCCAGGTGCTTGTTGACCCAGGCGCCGGCATCGTCGAGCGAGTCGAAATGCAGGGTGGCGATGGTGGTCTTGTCGGGCGCCAGGAAGGTGGCGTAGGCCTTGCGCGCCTCGTTGCCCGAGCTGAGCAGGTCGGAAGGCTGCGACAGCTCGACGGTGGCCACGAGGTCGAGGTTGAGCAGGACGCTCTTCTGGCTGTTTTCCTTGTCGATACGAACGAACTTGCTCATGCTTGCCTCCGCTTGAATGCTTAAGAGCCGGCCACGACCATCTTCTCGATCAGGATCGAGCCGGTCGATTTATTGCCCCGAGTAAGCACATCGTTGCCGATTGCCACGATCTGCGTGAACATTTCGCGCATATTGCCGGCAATGGTGATTTCTTCCACCGGGTACTGGATGACGCCGTTCTCGACCCAGTAGCCGGACGCGCCGCGCGAATAATCGCCGGTGACGTAGTTCACGCCCTGCCCCATCAGTTCGGTGACCAGCAGGCCGGTGCCCATCTTGCGCAGCATGCCTTCGAAGTCGTCGGCGCGCTTGGTAGCCGTCGAGACGATGTCGAGGTTGTGCGAGCCGCCGGCGTTGCCGGTGGTCTGCATGCCCAGCTTGCGCGCCGAGTACGACGACAGGAAATAACCCTGCAGCACGCCCTTATCGATCACCTTGCGGCGGGCGGTGCGCACGCCTTCCTCGTCGAAGGGCGCCGAGCCGACCGCGCCGATCAGGTGCGGGTCTTCGACGATGTTGATGTGCTCCGGGAAGACCTGCTTGCCCAGCGTATCGAGCAGGAAGCTCGACTTGCGGTACAGCGCGCCGCCCGAGACGGCTTGCACGAAGGCGCCGAGCAGGCCGGCGGCCAGCGGCGCCTCGAACAGCACCGGGCAGCTGCGGGTGTCGAGCTTGCGCGCGTTCAGGCGCGCCAGTGCGCGCTCGGCGGCGTAGCGGCCCACGGCTTCCGGCTTGGCCAGCTGCTTGGGGTCGCGTGCCGAGGTGTACCAGTCGTCGCGCTGCATCTTGTTGCCGCGGCCGGCAATCGGCGCCACCGAGATGGTGTGGCGCGAGAACGGGTAGCCGCCGATGAAGCCGCGCGAGTTGGCGCCGACGAAGTGCGACTGCTGCACGTAGACGCTGGCGCCTTCGCTGTTGCTGATGCGCGGGTCGACCTCGAAGGCCGCGTTCTCGCAGCGCTGGGCCAGTTCGACCGCTTCCTCGGTGGAGATCTGCCAGGGATAGCACAGGCGCAGGTCGCGCGGCTGCATTTCCAGCAGCTCGGCGTCGGGCAGGCCGGCGCAGTCGTCTTCGGCGGTGAAGCGGGCGATGTTCCAGGCCGCTTCCACGGTGTCCTTCAGGGACTTGCTCGAGAAGTCGGAGGTATTCGCGTTGCCGCGGCGCTGCCCGTAATACACGGTGACGCCGATGCCCTTGTCCTTGTTCTGTTCGATGGTCTCGATCTTGCCTTTACGTACGGACACCGACAGACCGCTGCCTTCGCTGATCTCGACCGAGGCATCGGTGGCGCCCTGCTCTTTGGCGAAGGCCAACACGTCGCGGGCGAGCTGTTTCAGCTGGTCCTGGGTATGGGTAAACGTAGAGGTGATCGCGGAGTCGTTCATATCGTGTTTTTCGTAGCTCGCCCTAAAACAGTTATCATAGCAGCCGTTTACAGTTTTCACTGATCGGCCCAGCGCCAATCGGAACAATCACGAGTTTCCCTCAAATTATGCCTAATCCAAACCGCGGCTCCGTCGGCTTCCAGTCCAACGAATTCGACCAGGAGTACGAACGCCCGTCCAAGTCCGAAGCCAAGCGCCAGTCGAACGAGCTGCAAAAGCTCGGCGAACAGCTGGTCGATGCGCCGCGCGACCGCGTCAAGCGCGTCGAGATGCCCGAGGACGTCAAGGAAGCCATCCTGACGTGCCAGACCATCACCAACCACGAAGGCCGCCGCCGCGCCCTGCAGTTCGTGGGCAAGAAGATGCGCACGCTCGACGAAGAAGAAGTCGCCGTCATCCAGCGCACCATCGACAGCTGGAAAGGCGCCTCGAAGGCCGAAACCGCCGCGCTGCACGCCCTCGAGCGCCGCCGCGAGAAGCTGCTGGCCGACGACAAGGCCCTGACCCAGCTCCTGGAAGAAAACCCGAGCCTGGACGCGCAGCACCTGCGCACCCTGATCCGCAACGCGCGCAAGGAACAGGCCGAGAACAAGCCGCCCAAGGCCTACCGCGAGATCTTCCAGATCCTGAAAGACCTGGGCAAGAAGCCGAAGCAGGCGGATGCCGACGACGAGGAAGCGCTCGATGACGAGTCCGACGACGAGTGAACCGACGCTGGTGATCGGGCTGGTGTCGGTATCGGACCGCGCCAGCGGCGGCGTCTACGAGGACAAGGGCATTCCCGCCCTGGCCGACTGGCTGGCGCAGGCCATCACCACCCCCTACCGTATCGAAACCCGCCTGATCCCCGACGAGCGCGCGGAGATCGAGCGCACCCTCGCCGACCTGGTCGACAACGCACGCTGCCACCTGGTGCTGACCACCGGCGGCACCGGTCCGGCGCGGCGCGATGTCACGCCGGAAGCGACGCTGGCCGTGGCCACCAAGGAGATGCCGGGCTTCGGCGAGCAGATGCGCCAGATCAGCCTGCGCTTCGTGCCGACCGCGATCCTGTCGCGCCAGACCGCGGTGATCCGCGAAGTCCGGGACGCCGATCATGCGGCCCTGATCATGAACCTGCCGGGCCAGCCGAAATCGATCAAGGAAACGCTCGAAGGCCTGAAGGACGATGCCGGCAAGGTCGTCGTCGGCGGCATCTTCGCGGCCGTGCCGTACTGCATCGACCTGATCGGCGGACCGTACATGGAAACCAACCCGGCCGTCAGCAAGACCTTCCGCCCGAAGTCGGCGCTGCGTCCTCCTGCCGCCTGAACGCATACCGAGCGCATACAAAGGAAATACATGGAGCTGCTGCAAAACATCGAGATCGAAACCGCGCCGAACCCGCAAGTGGCGGTCATCTGGCTGCACGGCCTGGGCGCCGACGGCAACGACTTCGTGCCGCTGGTGAATGAGCTGGACCTGGCCGGCCTGCCCGGCATCCGCTTCGTGTTCCCGCATGCCAAGACGATGCCGGTGACGATCAACGGCGGCTACGTGATGCGCGCCTGGTACGACATCACCGGCGCCGAGCTGACCCGGCGCGAGGACGAAGGCGGCCTGCGCGCCTCGCAGCGCGACGTCGAAGCCCTGATCGCGCGCGAGAAGGCACGCGGCATCCCGGCCTCGCGCATCATCCTGGCCGGTTTCTCGCAGGGCTGCGCGATGACGCTGCAGACCGGCATGCGCCACCCCGAGCAGCTGGCCGGCATGCTGTGCCTGTCGGGCTACCTGCCGCTGGCCAATGTGGTCGTCGACGAACGCACCCCGGAAAGCCTGGCCACGCCGATCTTCATGGCCCACGGCACCCACGACAACGTGGTGCCGTTCGCGCGCGCACGCGAGTCGAAAGACCTGCTGGCCTCGCTCGGCTACGGGGTCGAGTGGCACGAGTACACCATGCAGCATTCGCTGTGCCAGGAAGAGGTGCAGGATATCTCGACGTGGCTTCGCAAGGTGCTGGCGTAGGACAGCACCCGACACCGTAGGGTGGGCGGCTCCACCCGACAATGTGACTGGCAATACCATCAATGCCGCCCACGCGTTCAGCCAGCAGGAGAATAGCCGTTTCGGCTGTTTGAAGGTGATGTGAACGCGTGGGCGGCGTTTGTCTTCCCGGTGAATCGTTTTGCAGGGTGGAGCCGCCCACCCTACAACTTCAGCGCCGCCTCCACCGCATCGGCCAGGCGCGACACGATCTCCGACAGGTCCGCCGCCGTCGCAATGAAGGGCGGCGCCAGCAGCACGTGGTCGCCGTGCTGGCCGTCGATCGTCCCGCCCATCGGGTAGACCATCAGCCCGTTCTCCATCGCCTTGGCCTTGATCGCCGCGTGCAGCTTGCGCTCGGGCGCGAACGGCGCCTTGGTGGCGCGGTCCTGCACCAATTCCAGCGCCAAAAACATGCCGCGTCCGCGGATGTCGCCCACGTGCTCGTGGTTGCCGAACACGTCGCCCAGCATGCGCCGCAAGGTCGCGCCGCGGCTGCGCACGCGCCCCAGCAGGTCGTCGCGTTCGATCACCTTCTGCACTTCCAGCGCCGCCGCCGCCGCCACCGGATGCCCGATGTAGGTGTGCCCGTGCTGGAACACGCCGCTGCCGCTGCGCAGGCAGTCGACGATGGTCTGGTGCGCCAGCACCGCGCCGATCGGCTGGTAGCCCGCGCCCAGGCCCTTGGCGATGGCGATGATGTCGGGCGCCACGCCGTCCTGCTCGATCGCATACATGGTGCCGGTGCGGCCCATGCCGCACATCACCTCGTCGGCGATGAACAGGATGCGGTAGCGGTCGCAGATGTCGCGCACGCCCCGGAAGTAGCCCGGCGTCGGTGGGATCGCGCCGCCGGTAGCACCGACCACCGGTTCGGCGACGAAAGCGATGATGTTCTCCGGCCCGGCCTCGAGGATCCGGGTTTCCAGCTCGTCGAGCAGGCCGGCGGTATAGTCGTCCACGCTCTGGTGGGCGGCGCGGCCGCGGTATTCGTAGCAGGCGTTCACGCGCACCGTGTCCATCAATAGCGGCGCGAAGGCCTTGCGGCGCCACTCGTTGCCGCCCACCGCCAGCGCGCCGAGCGTGTTGCCGTGGTAGCTCTGGCGCCGTGCCATGAACAGGCGGCGCTGCGGCTCGCCCGCCTCGACCCAGTACTGGCGCGCCAGCTTGAGCGCCGTCTCCATCGCTTCCGAGCCGCCCGAGACCAGGTAGACGGCGCCGATGTCCTGCGGCGCGCCGGCAATCAGGCGGTCGGCCAGTTCCTCGGCCACGTCGGTGGTGAAGAAGGCGGTGTGGGCGTAGGCGCAGCGGTCGATCTGGCGGTGCATGGCGGCGATCACGTCAGGGTGCCCGTGGCCGAGCGAGGACACGGCCGCCCCGCCGCTGGCGTCGATATAGATCCGGCCGGCCTTGTCGCGCATGCGGATGCCGCTTGCCGACACCGCGGTCGGCGGCACCTGGCGCAGGTTGCGGTGGAGGATATGGCTCATTGCGGCTCCTTGGTCAGAACAAGGGTTTGACAATAAGCGTGCGGCGCGCCGGTTCTTTTGATTTTTAAAGAACGCTGTGCAATTATTTTCTAATTACAACACGCCTTTCTGAGCAACTCACGCCCGCTGATGACCGACCGACTCGGACCGATCGCGCCCGAAGCCATGACCGCCGCCCAGCGCGCCGCGGCGCAGGCCATCATCGATGGCCCGCGCGGCGCCGTGTACGGCCCCTTCGTGCCGCTGCTGCGCAGCCCGGAGCTGATGGAGTACGCCCAGCGCATGGGCGAGTACCTGCGCTACCGCAGCGCGATCGGGGTGCGGCTGTCGGAACTGGCGATCCTGGTCACGGCGCGTCAATGGAACCAGCAGGTGGAATGGGCGATCCATGCGCCGATCGCGGCGCAGGTGGGCATCCCCGCTTCGGTGATCCACGCGATCGCCGAATGGCGCAGGCCCGACGACATGCTGGTGGACGAAGCCGTGGTGCACGATTTCTGCGTCGAGCTGCACCAGGCGAAATCGGTGTCGGACCGGGTGTATGCGGATGCGCTGGCGCTGTTCGGCGAGCAGGGGGTGGTCGACCTGATGGGCGTGAACGGGTACTACACCTTCCTGGCCATGGTGATGAACACGGCCAGGACGGCGGTGCCGGCGTCCAGCGCGCAGCCGATGCCGGTCTGACAGGCCGGATTACTTCGGGAAGGCGAGGACTTCCTGCTGCTGCTCGCCGAGACCGGCGATGCCGAGCCTGAGCTTGTCGCCCTTCTTGAGGAAGCGCTGCGGCGAGCGTCCCATGCCCACGCCCGGCGGGGTGCCGGTGGTGATGATGTCGCCCGGCTCCAGCGTCATGAAACGCGACACGTAGCTGACGATGTGCGCCACCGGGAAGATCATGTTCGACGTATTCCCGGTCTGCATGCGCTTGCCGTTCAGCTCCAGGTAGAGGTCGAGGTCCTGGACGTCGTAGATCTCGTCGCGCGTCACCAGGAAGGGGCCGACCGGACCGAAGGTGTCGCAGCCCTTGCCCTTGTCCCACTGCGAGCCCATCTCGAACTGGAAGGCGCGCTCGGACAGGTCGTTGACCACGCAATAGCCGGCCACGTACTTCAGGGCCTCGGCTTCGTCCACGTACTGCGCACGGGTACCGATCACGACGCCCAGCTCGACTTCCCAGTCGGTCTTCTTCGAACCCTTCGGCAGCTGGACCGGATCGTCCGGGCCGGACAGGCAGCTGATCGCCTTGGTGAAGAAGATCGGTTCCGTCGGCACCGCAGCCCCCGTCTCGGCGGCGTGGTCGGCATAGTTCATGCCGATGCCGATGAACTTGCCGACGCCCCTGACCGGCACGCCCAGGCGCGGATTGCCGCGCACGAGCGGCAGCGTTTTCGGGTCGACCTTGGCCAGCTTGCGCAAGGCCTTGTCCGACAGGACCGATGCGTCGATGTCGCCGATGATCCCGGACAGGTCGCGCAGGCGGCCCTCTTCGTCGAACAGGCCCGGTTTTTCCTTGCCGGGACGGCCGTAGCGTACCAATCTCATTGTTGTATTCCCCGTATTGAACTGGCCCATGCATGGGCAGGGGGCGATGATACCAAGGATCGCGCAGGGCGGCGGCGGTTCGGCCGCTCAGCGGGTCAGGAGAAACGCGCTGATGTCGAGCGCATCGCGTTCGCTTACCCCCATGTTGGGCATGGCGGTTTCCGGATCGATCGACTGCGGGTCGCGGATCCAGCGCACCAGGTTGGCCTGGTCGTGCGGCAGCGAGCCGGCCAGCACCTTGCGCCGCGCCATGTCCTCGAGGGGCCGGCCAACGTACACCTTCGATCCGGACACGCCCGGAATGATGTGGCAGGACTGGCAGGCGTACTGGGTGACGGCGATCCTGCCGCGCTCCGGGTCGCCCTGTACCCCGACCGGCGGCCGCTGGGGCGAACAGGCGGCCAGGCCGGCCAGCAGCAGCACCGCCGCCGCCACGCGCGGAAGGTTCATTTCGTCTCTCCCTGTGCGGTCGCGATCCGGTAATCCTGTGGGCTCATCGTCGGCAGCGTCGTCACGAAGGCCACCACCGCCCAGATCTCGTCGTCGCGCAAGTGGTATTCCCAGGCCGGCATGCCGCTCATCTTGATGCCGTGCCTGGTGATCCAGTACAGCTCGCGCGGCTTCCAGTGCCGGGTCGCGTCCACCAGCGGGCCGGGAATCGGCTGCATGCTCATGCCGATGGTCGACGGCGCCACGGCGGGCCCGCCGTGGCACTGCACGCAGTTGTCGCGGTAGACCTGCGCGCCCAGGCGCAACTGCTGTTCGCCACCCAGGCCGGAGGCCGGCAGGGCGACGTCCTGCGCGTGATTGCGCACCGAGTACGCCAGGCCCTCTCCCAGCACCGCGTACACCATGGGGAAGTGCTGGGCCGTGGCCCCGATGTTGTACCAGCCGCCGAACAGCAGGGCCAGCCCGGCCGCGCCCGCGGTAACGCCGGCCGCCAGCAGGGTCAGTACAGCGGTCTTCACGATCAGCCGTTGGCGGTTGGAAAGCATGTCGGGAGCGCGTCCGATTGAATTGTTAAAAAATTTACATCATTCTTTTGTGTATTATAAAAGCGACTCCACAATTCTGATTTTCAAGCGTGCGCCCCCTACCTTCCCACGAATTCGCCCGCAAGAGCACACCGGCTGCCGCTACGCTGCTGGCCTGCGCCATGCTGCTCGTCGGCTGCAAGGAAGAGCGTCCCATGACCGTCCCCGGCGGCGACGCGCAGCAGGGCCTGCGCCTGACCACCCAGTACCAGTGCGGCGCCTGCCACACGATTCCCGGCGTGCAGGGCGCCGCGGGCGATCAGGGCCCCTCCCTCGAGCACGTCGGCCGCCTGAGCTACATCGCCAGCGGCGTTCCCAACCAGCCCGCCAACATGGTGCGCTGGCTGCGCGTGCCGCATGCCGTCAGGCCGGGCACCGAGATGCCGTCGATGGGTCTTACCGAGCAGGAGGCGCGCCACATCGCCGCCTTCCTGTACACCTTGCAATGAGGCGGCGATGAGTCTTCCTGTCGACGGCACGCTGCAGTCCGTCCTGCACCCGGCCGGCTGGGACGCCGCCATCATCAGCCAGTTCGCCTGGGTGATGTTCGGCGCCGGCGCCGTGATCTTCATCGCCGTCATGGCGCTGCTGTACCTGAGCCTGCGGCGCCGCGAACGGCCGGCGCATGCGCTGCTCTGGATCGGCGGCGGCGGCATCGCCTTCCCTGTCGTCGTGCTCAGCGCGCTGCTGGCCTGGAGCACCTGGCGCAGCGCCCAGCTGGCGCCGCAAACCTCGCACGATGCGCTCGTCATCTCGCTCACCGCCAAAATGTGGTGGTGGGAGGTGCGCTACCGCGACCCGGCGAGCGGGCGCGAGATCGTCACCGCCAACGAGATCCACATCCCCACCGGACGCGCGGTCTACCTCGGCCTGAATTCGGCCGACGTGATCCACAGCCTGTGGGTGCCGTCGCTGGCCGGCAAGCGCGACATGGTGCCGGGCCGCGTCACCGGCCTGAACCTGCGCGCGGACAAGCCCGGCGTCTACCGCGGCCAGTGCGCCGAGTACTGCGGCGCCCAGCACGCCAAGATGGCGCTGCACGTGGTGGCCCTGCCCCCGCACGAGTTCGAGGCCTGGCTGGCGCGCCAGGCCCAGCCTGCCATGCCGGCGAACAACGCGATACTCGAACGCGGCCGCAGCGCCTTCCTGGAACAGCGCTGCCAGGCCTGCCACACGATCCGCGGCGTGGCCGAAGAGGCGCACCAGGGGCCGGACCTGACCCACGTCGGCAGCCGCATGTACATCGCGGCCGGCACCCTGCGCACCCGCCACGACACCCTGAAAGCCTGGATCGCCCACCCGCAGGCGGCCAAGCCCGGCGTCTTCATGCCGGGCTCGCCGGAGCTCGACCGCGACACGCTGGACGCGCTGGCCACCTATCTCGAGCACCTGAAATGACGCAGCCCTCCAACACATTGCCCAGTTCCCTGCCCCGGCCGGAGGACGAATTCGAGCGCCTCAAGGAAGTCTGGCGCACCCCTACCGGCTGGCGTTTCTTCAAGTCGGTCAACAACACCAGCATCGGCCTGCTCTACATCGGCACCGCGCTGCTGTTCTTCATCCTGGCCGGCATCCTGGCGCTCGTGATGCGGGTGCAGCTGGCGGTGCCCGACAATACCCTGCTCAGTCCCGGCACCTACAACCAGGTCTTCACCATGCACGGCACGGTGATGATGTTCCTGTTCGCGATTCCGATCGTCGAGGCGATCGCCGTCTACCTGCTGCCCAACATGCTGGGCGCACGCGACCTGCCCTTCCCGCGCCTGTCGGCCTATGCCTATTGGGCCTACGCCTTCGGCGGCCTGGCCTTCTTCTGCACCGTCTTCGTGGGCCTGGCGCCGGACGGCGGCTGGTTCATGTACCCGCCCTACACCGGCAACACGTATTCGCCCGGGCTGAACGCCGACTTCTGGCTGCTCGGGATCGGCTTCATCGAGATCTCGGCCATCGCCGGCGCGGTCGAGCTGATCGTCGGCATCCTGTTCACGCGCGCGCCGGGCATGACCCTGCGCCGCATGCCGGTGTATGCCTGGGCCATGCTGGTGGTTGCGGTGATGATCGTGTTCGCCTTCCCGGCGGTGATTGCCGGCACCGCCCTGCTGGAGCTGGAGCGCGCCTTCGACTGGCCCTTCTTCATCGCCGAGCGCGGCGGCGACCCGATCCTGTGGCAGCACCTGTTCTGGTTCTTCGGCCACCCCGAGGTCTACATCATCTTCCTGCCGGCCGCCGGCATGGTCTCGACCATGGTCCCGACCCTGGCCGCCACCCCGCTGGTGGGACGGCGCGCCGTCATCGTGGCCCTGGTGGGCGTCGGTTTCTTCAGCTTCGGGCTGTGGGCGCACCACATGTTCACGGCCGGCCTGGGCGTGCTGGAGATGAGCTTCATCTCGGCGGCCAGCATGGCGGTGGCCATCCCGACCGGGATCCAGGTGTTCGCCTGGCTCGCCACGCTGTGGAACGGGCGCGTGCGCATGCATTCGCCCACGCTGTTCCTGATGGGTTTCATGTTCATCTTCGTGCTGGGCGGCCTGACCGGCGTGATGGTGGCGGTGGTTCCCTTCGACTGGCAGGTGCACGACACCTATTTCATCGTGGCCCACCTGCACTACGTCCTGATCGGCGGGATGGTGTTCCCGGTGTTCGCCGCGCTGTATTACTGGTTCCCCCAGGTCAAGGGGCAATGCCTGTCCGAGCGCCTGGCGCGCTGGGTGTTCTGGCTGATGTTCGGCGGCTTCAACCTGGCCTTCTTCCCCATGCATATCACGGGCCTGCTCGGCATGCCGCGCCGGGTCTACACCTACGATGCGCAGCTCGGCTGGAACCTGCTGAACATGCTGTCCACGATCGGCGCCTTCATCTTCGCGCTCGGCGTGCTGGTCTTGATCTTCGATGCCGTGCGCACCCTGCGCCGGCCGGAAAAAGAACCGGGCAACCCCTGGAACGCGGCGACGCTCGAGTGGCTGCCCGCAGGCTCCTACGGCAACCATAGCATCCCGCGCATCAGCTCGACCAATCCGCTATGGGACCAGCCGAGCCTGTCGGAGGAAGTCGCGCGCGGCCAGCATTACCTGCCGGGCACCGCCACCGGCCTGCGCGAGACCATCGCCACCAGCCCGGTCAGCGCCGAGCCGCGCTACCTGATGGTGCTGCCGGGCGACAGCTGGCTGCCCGTCATCGCCGCCCTCGGCACGGCCGGCTTCTTCCTGCTGCTGACGGTGAAGGCGATCCTGCTGGCCTGGACCTTCGGCCTGGTGGCGGTGGCCGGCACCGTCGCCTGGCTGTGGGAATCGGACCGCAAGCCGCCGATCGCACAGGCGCGCGTCGCCGACGACCTGGTGCTTCCGGTAAACGCAAAAGGCGCGGCCTCGCAATCCTGGTGGGGCACGATGGTGATGCTGGTGGTCGATGCCAGCATCTTCGCTTCGTTCTGCTTCGCCTACATCCATGTCTCGATGCGCCTGCTGGTCTGCCCGCCTCCCGGCGCCGCCTTGCCGGCCCTGCCCTGGCAGTTCGTCTCCGCCGGCCTGCTCCTGGCGAGTTCGGTCTTGATGCTGCTGGCGGTGCGCGCGCTCGGCAAGCGCCGCCTGCCCTGGCTGGTGCTGCTGGCGCTCGGCTGCACCGTGGCCTCGTTCATGCTCGACCTGCGCGGTCACCAATATGCCGGCCTGGACCCGAGCGCCAGCGCCTGGGGCGCCGCGATCGGCGCGCTGCTCGGCTACCAGGGGCTGCACGTGGTGGTGCTGGCGATCGCCGGCCCCTACCTGTGCCTGCGCACCTGGCGCGGCCACCTGGGTGAGCACAGCCGCGCCACGCTCGACAACGTCGCCCTGCTGTGGCACTACACGACGCTGCAGGGCATCGCCGGCATGGTGCTGGTGCAGGGCCTGCCGTCGCTGATGCCCTGGCTGATGGAGTAAGCATGCACGATCATTTCTTTCGCCAGCTCCTGCGCGGCACCCTGCCCATGCTGGTATGGGCCGCCCACTTCACCTTCAGCTACCTGATGGCGGCGGCCCAGTGCACGCCGGCCCTGATGCGCGATGGGGGACCGGACCGGACGCTGCTCGGCATCGCGACGGCAGTGGCGCTGGCCATCTGCCTGTGGCTGGCGTGGCGCGAGCGGGGCATCCTGCATCATGCAAAGGATGCCGCGCTGCTGGATTGGGCCGGGGCGCTGGGCGCCCTGCTGGCGCTGGTGGGGATCCTGTGGACCGGACTGCCCCTGCTGTTGGTCGAAGGGTGTGCGTAAGGCGGGCGGGCGGGCTTGCCGTCCGCCCGGCGAATCACCGGCCGGGCGTCACGCGCCAGATCGTGTTCCCGACATCGTCCGCGACCAAAATCGCCCCTGCCTTGTCGACCGCGACGCCGACCGGCCGTCCGAGCGCGTCGCCATGCCTGTCGACGAAGCCGGAGAGCAGCTCGACCGGCTTGCCGGCCGGCCGGCCTTCCCTGAACGGCACATAGACCACGTTGTAGCCCGACAGCGGCTTGCGGTTCCACGATCCGTGCTGGCCGACGATGGCGCCGTTCTCGAACCGGGGCAGCAGCGAACCGGTATAGAAGGCCAGCCCGAGCGCGGCCACGTGGGAGCCGAGCGCATAGTCCGGCACCAGCGCCTGCTGCACCAGATCGGGGCGCGGCGGCTGCACCCGCTCGTCCACGTGCCGGCCGTAGTAGCTGTAGGGCCAGCCGTAGAAACCGCCCCGCCTTACCGAGGTCAGGTAGTCCGGCACCAGGTCGCTGCCCAATTCGTCGCGTTCGTTCACCACGGTCCAGAGCACGCCGGTCTGCGGATGCCAGGCCATGCCGTTCGGGTTGCGCAAGCCCGAGGCGAAGACTTGCGTCCTGCCGGTGGCGATGTCCACTTCGAGGATGGCGGCGCGGTCGACCTCCTTGTCCATGCCGTTTTCGGCGACGTTGCTGTTCGAGCCCACGGTGGCATACAGCCTGCGGCCGTCCTGGCTGGCGATGATGTTCTTGGTCCAGTGGTGGTTCAGCGGGCCGCCCGGCAGCGGCGCCACCGGCTGCGCGCTCGCGCTGATTTCGGTGTCGCCTTCGCGGTAGGGGAAACGCACGATGCCGTCGGTGTTCGCCACGTACAGCATGTCGCCGACCAGGACCATGCCGAAGGGCGAATGCAGGTCCTTCAGGAAAACGCTCTTCAGCTCCGCCACGCCGTCGCCGTCGGCATCGCGCAGCAGCGTGATGCGGTTCGCGCTGGGCACGGCGGCGCCGGCCTTCGCCATCACCAGGCCCATGACGTAGCCCCGGATGCCCTTGCGGTCTTGCGGGCGTTCGGGCGCATTGGTTTCGGCCACCAGTACATCGCCGTTGGGCAGCACCAGCAGCCAGCGCGGATGGTCGAGGCCTGCCGCGAAAGCCTTGACTGCCAGGCCGGGCGCGGCCGCCGGTGTGGCGCCCGGCGGCCAGCCCCTGGCTGGCGCAATGTCGACGGTCGGGATCAGGCTCCTGACCGGCGCCTCGATGACGGGCTGCAAGCCGACGTCGGCGCCGGGCGGCAAGGTGGATTGTTGCGCGCAGGCGGCAAGCAGCAGGGGCATGGCGCCCGCCGACAGGCAGGGCAGGATGTGGTGGCGCATGGTGCTCTCCCGGGAACAACGGACGGCGTCCATTCTGGCTCGATACTAGCCAGTTTGGCAATGTCGCGCCGTCCGTTACCAACAGAAGACCCAGCCGTCAGGACGTCACCGCCAATCCTTCTTCTTCCACCGGGGCCGCGGCCTCTGCCCGGCGCCGGCGCCGCCGCCGCAGGACGAAGCCGGCCAGTCCCGGCAGTTGAATCAGCACCAGCACCGCGAAGGCCGCGCGATAGGCCACGGCCGGGGCATGGCCTTCCCCGTCGGCGCTCCACAGCCCGATCATCAGGCCGAAACCGGCCTGCACCACGAAGGCGCCGATGAAGATCAGGAGGTTCAGGCAGGTTGCCGCGCGCCCGGTCAGCTCGCGCGGCATCGACTGCGCGATGATCGCGTACTCGATACCGGTGATCGTCCCGACCAGGGTGAACAGCACCGACAGCAACTGGAAGCTCGGCCGGTAGTTGACGATGAAGGCAGCCTGCACCAGCAGGAAGAGGCCGATGCCGGCGGCGGCGACGTCGAGCGGAGCGATGCCACGCTTGCCCGCCCACTCGGTGATCGTGCCCACCGCAATGGCGCCGAAGATCACCGAGGCCATGCCCATGTAGAGCAGGTAGGCCACCGCGTCGTCCGGGAAGCGCGCGACATCGCTCAGCCAGCGCCCGATCCACAAGCCCTGGATGCCGAAGAACACCGCATGCGGGATCAGGACCAGGGAGGCCGTGGTACGGAACACCGGCGCGCGGAACACCTCGCGCAGGGCCTGGCCGAGCGGCCCGCGCGACGGCTGCGTGCCGCTGTCGCGCGGATACAGCAGCGCGATCAAGAGCCCGGAGCAGGCGGTGAGCCCCGCCAGGATGGCGAACAGGCCGCGCCAGTCGGTGTAGTCGAGCGCCAGGCGCACCGGCATGGTGGCGGTGGCGGCGCCCAGGCCGCCCACCGCGATCAGGTAGCCGTGTACCGATGGCAGCTTGCTTGGGGTGATCCAGGTGGAGATCGCCTTGACCGCCGCCATGAAGCAGCCGCCCAGGCCGAAGCCCATGATGGCGCGCGCCGCCAGCAGCTGCCCGAAGCCGCTGCCGCGCGAGAACAGCAGCGCCCCCAGGGCGCCGACCAGCATCATCGCCAGCTGCACCCGGCGCGGCCCCCAGCGGTCGAGCGCGATCCCGACCGGCAGCTGGACCAGCGCGAAGGCGAAGAAGAAGGCGCTGGTGAGCAGTCCCAGCTCGCCCGGGGTAAGCGCGAGCGCGCCCACCAGGTGCGAGGCCAGCACCGCGTTCACATTGCGCAGCAGCGTGGACAGGTAGTGCCCCAGCGCGAACGGCAGGAACACGTAGAAGAATACCGCCACGCCGGACAGGCGTGGCGCGGTGGCGGCGTCCTGCATGGGCCAGGTCTCGATCGGTTCCGGGGGGCGGTGCCGGCCGGCCCTCAGGCCGCGTCCTGGGCGTGCTTGTCGCCGGACCTTCCGCCGGCTTCGCCGCCGTGCAGCTGCCCTGCCGGCACCAGCGGAATGACGCGGCCGCCGGGTCCACGCAAGGGCCCCCCGCTCTCCTGCTCGAAGAAGAACTTGTCGCGCCCGAAGGCCGGCTTGAGATGGTCGAGCCAGGTGGCTTCGGCATCGTACTGGGCGAAGAACGGCCGGCGCACCCATTCCGGATTGCGGGCCTGCAGGAACTGCAGGGCGAACAGCTTTTCGCCATTGATCGTGACCACGCCGTCGATTACCACCTTGCCCGGGAAGGCGCTCATCGAGGGGCCGCGCACCGTGCGCGACAGGCCCGATACCATCGAGTAGGCTTCCTGGAAGATCTCGTGGGCGCGCGCCAGCGGCAGCGAGAAGTAGTCGCGCGGCCCGGTGTCGCGCTCGACGAACATGTAATACGGGATGGCGCCCAGGCGCACGCCGGTGGTCCACAGCTCCGCCCAGCTCTTCGGGTCTTCGTTGATGTGGCGGATCAGCGGGCCCTGCATGCGCAGCGTGGCGCCGGTGCCGACGATGCGCTTGACCGCCTGCTGGGCGATCGGATGACGCAGCTCCACCGCATGGTTGTAATGCCCCATGATGGCCAGGTTCTTGCCCGACCTGACGACTCGCTCGAACAGGCGCAGCAGGTCGTCGCTGTCCTTGTCCGACACGAAGCGCTGCGGCCAGTAGGCGACCGACTTGGTGCCGATCCGGATGTTCTGGATGTGGGCCAGGCTCGGCTGCAACAGCGGCTCGAGGAATTCGGCCAGCGAACGCGTATTCATGATCATCGGATCGCCGCCGGTGATCAGGACGTCGGTGACGTCGCGGTGGTTCTCGAGGTAGGACACCAGCTCGCCGCACTCGCGCGCATCGAACTTCATGTCGTCCATGCCGACGAACTGCGGCCAGCGGAAGCAGAAGGTGCAGTAGGCGTGACAGGTCTGGCCCGAACTCGGGAAGAACAGCACGGTTTCCTTGTACTTGTGCTGCAGGCCCCTGAGCGGCGCATCGTTCACGCGCGGTACGTTGTGCGTCATCTGTCCGGCCGGGTGCGGATTCATGCGCATGCGGATGCCGTGCACCATCCTGGCGATGGCGGCATCGTCCTTCTTGAGCAGCACCAGGTCGCGCAGCTGCTCGTACTCGCTGGAGGGCAGCATGTCGCGGTGCGGGAAGGTGAGCCGGTAGATCGGATCGTCCGGCACCTTGTCCCAGTCGATCAGCTCCTCCAGCACGTAGGCGTTCACGCGGAACGGCAGTACATGGGACACCACCTGCACCGCCTCCTGCAACTCCGGCGTCAGCCATTGCCATTGGCGCGCCAGGTGGATCGTCTGCCGGGTATAGGGCTTGAACTTGGAGGGCGTCGATTCGGTCGTGGTCACGGGAATTCTCCAGGAAACATGGGATGAAAGAGCCGGCCGCAGAAAAAGCGTTGCCGGGAAGAATTCATCTTACGTTACGGAAATTATGAAGAATTGCCGTCAATCAATCAGAATGGTCTTATAGCGGGAGCTAACACAAGGAAGGCAAAGAACGGGTCAATGGCTGGACAGGACCGCCCGGCGCTGCCGGAGCGGTCCTGCCGCGCTGCTTCAGTGGCGCTGCGCGGTCCGTTGCCGCATCCACGCGGCGTAGTGCGCGCCCACCCGCAGGTCACCGTCATAGCTCAGGTGGTTGGTATCGCGGTACATCAGGCGCCCGTCCAGCATGACGCGGCAAGTGCTGTCGTCGCACAGCGCGGCGGACGAATCAAACCAGGCAATCTGCGGGAACTCCCGTGCGAACGCGGCCAGCACCTGGCGGTGTCCGACGATCTGCTGCTCCCATTCGGCGCGCGTGATCGCGCACGGCATCCGGGTGGCCGACGAGGCCACGCCGGCGCGCTTGATGCACGAGCGGGGATCGAAGCCGACGATCGGCACGTCGTTCATGAAGATCACCTCCTTGCCGGCCGCGATGAAGCGGCGGAAGGTGTCGCGCGCCGCGTCGACCCAGATGCGTTGGTCGGCTCCGGTTCCGAAGCGCAGGTGGGTCGAGAACACCACGGTCTTCACCGAGGGCATGGCGAGGGCCAGCTCGAGCATCGGCTGGGTCGCCTGCTGGTAGGGATCGCTCCCCGGCTCGAGGCCCCAGTACGGGTGGCGGGTGCCCAGCATCAGCAGGTTCTGGCCCACGCTGCTGTAATACCTGGTCAGGCCGGCCACCACATGATAGGCGTGGCTGTCGCCCAGCAGCACCACGCTTGCTTCCTTCGCCGGATCGGCCTGCAGGCAGTACTCGTAGATGGAATCGAAGCCGTAGCGCTTCTTGCAGGCCTCGGCATTGGCCTTGTCCTCGACCACCACCAGCGCTCTCTGGTTGGCCAGGTTTTCCTGCACCGCCTTGCGGGCCGGCAGGCCCTCGTTCAGGTAGATATAGGCGCCGCCGCCGGCGCAGGCGATCATCAGTGCGCACAGCGCGGCGACCACGGCGCGCCTGTCGCGCGCGGCGCCGGCGCGCAGCGGGCGCTCGACCAGGCGATAGGTAAGCCAGGCCAGCAGCAGCGCCAGCAGCACGGCGCCGGCGCGGATGGCGGGCTGCGGCTCGCGCGACTCGATGATCTGGGCGAAGGACAGCAGCGGCCAGTGCCACAGGTAGAGCGGGTAGCTGACCAGCCCGACCCAGACCATGAGGCGGTTCGACAGCACGACGCGGTTGAACCAGGCCTGCGGCCCGGCGGCGATCAGGAGCACGGCCCCCAGCACCGGCAGCAGCGCGTACCAGCCGGGGAACAGGCTGGTACGCGTGATCAGGGCAAGGCCGGCCGCCAGCAGGACCGCGCCGGTCCAGGCCAGCAGGTCCGGCGCCGGCAGGCGCGCGGCGCGGGGCGGGCCCGCTTGCAGGCAGGCCAGGCCCGCGCCCAGCAGCAGCTCCCAGGCGCGGCTGGCCGGCGAGTAGAAGGTCGCGCTGGGGTGGGCGGCGATGCCGGCCACGTTGAGCGCGAACGAGGCCAGCGCCAGCACTCCCGCCACCACCAGCAGGTTCACCCGCCAGCGCGCGCGCAGGCGCCAGGCCAGCAACAGGATCACGGGCCACAGGATGTAGAACTGCTCCTCGATGCCGAGCGACCACAGGTGCAGCAGCGGCTTGGTGTCGGCCGCGGTGTCGAAATAGCCCACCTGGGCCCAGTAGAAGAAGTTGGCGGCGAAGCCGGCGCCGCCGACCACGTGCTTGCCGAGCTGCTGGTACTCGTCGGGAAACAGGGCCAGCCAGCCGAAGGCCAGGCAGGCCGCCAGCACCAGCGCCAGCGCCGGGAAGATGCGCCGCACCCGGCGCGCGTAGAAGCCGGCGAAGCTGAAGCTGCCCTGCTGCAGTTCGCGCAGCAGGATGCTCGAGATCAGGAAACCGGAGATGACGAAGAAGACGTCGACGCCGATGAAGCCGCCGCGCAGCGCGGTAGGGAAGGCATGGAACAGCACGACCGAGAGCACGGCGACGGCGCGCAGTCCGTCGATATCGGGACGGTAAGCCAGGTGGGGCTGGGTCTGCGCTACCGGCGCCGACGCATCGCCGTAGGGGATCTGTCTCTCGACTCTCATGCAAACCCGTCAGCAAAAATACGGATTTTACATGAATGGATTTCAACAAAACAACAATCCTGATCAACTAACCAACACGCTGCCGCGATCCGTGGAAGGGCCGCGGGTCGGCATCGACTGACACCAATGCGCAACGTTCCTACGTTGCTATGCAATGCGATTGCGCCACCGCAATTACTGCCGACCTCAGGCCGGTACATTTGCCAATGCACTTTAGCAATATTGATCTCAGAACATTCCACCCGAGGAGTCAAGCATGAAACTGTTCGCCAGCATGTCCGTTACTGCCGCGGCCCTGTGCCTCGCTATCGCCGCGGCCCCCGCCTTCGCCAACAGCCCGACCGAGAAGGACGCCATTGCGATGGTCGAGCGCGGCGTCGCCCTGGTCAAGGCCAAGGGCAAGGAAGAGATGATGAAGCGCATCAGCGCCAAGGATGCGGAATACGTCCAGGGCGAGCTGTACATGGACATCCGCGACCTCAAGACCGGCATCGTGCTGGCCCACCCCTACAACCCTTCGATCGTCGGCAAGGACCTGACCGACGTGCCGGACGCGAACGGCAAGAAATACCGCCGCGAGATCATCGACCTGGCCGCCGCCAAGGGCAAGGGCTGGGTCGACTACCAGTACAAGAATCCGACCAGCGGCAAGATCGAACCGAAGACGACCTTCATCCAGCGGGTCGACGACGTGGTGCTCGAAGTCGGTATCTACAAGAAGTAATCCTGGTCGCCCATCGTCCACGCCCGGAGTCAAAGCATGCTGAACAAACTGAGGATCGGCCCGAAACTCCTGCTTGCCCCGGGCCTGGTACTGGTGCTGCTGACGATGCTGTCGGCGGCGGCCTACTACGGCATGGTGCGCCAGAACGCTTCGCTCGAGCACATGGTGCAGGTGCGCGCCGCGCGCCTGCAGGCGGTGGCCGACGTGGCCGGCGAAGCGCGCTTCGCACATGCCAACATCTACCAGCTGCTGGCCTGGGTGAACGGCAGCTTCGCCCAGAGCCGCCTGGCTGCCCTCACCGCCGACATCCACAAGAAGCATGCGGCGATCGGCACCAGGCTGGACGAACTGGCCAGGCTGGCCGAACCCTCCGAGCGCACGTCGATCGAGCATTCGCTGGCGGCGCTGGCGAGCTACCGCAAGCTGGTGGGCGAGACCATCGAGCTGGCCCAGGTCGACCAGTCGATCGCCACCAACTCGATGCAGAAGGCCGAAAAACAGTTCGTGGCCCTCGACACCGGGCTGCAGAACCTGGCGGCGCTGGAAAAGAAGCTGAGCCTGGAGGCCTATACCGCCGCCAAGGCCGAGTTCCGCATGCTCGGCCTCAGCATGGCCGGCCTGGTGCTGCTGTCGATCGGGGTGTCGCTGGTGGCGACGATGCTGGTACGGCGTGCCATGCTGGCGGACATCCACTCGATCGCCACCGTGGTGCATGACCTGGCCGAAGGCCGCCTGCGCCCGTCCGGCACGCCGGGCAACGGGCGCGACGAGATCGCCGACACCTCGCGCGCACTCGACCACTCGATCTCGCGCCTGAATGGCGCCCTGCACAGCATCCTGCGCTCGGTGCACTCGATCGACACCGCCTCGAAGGAAATCGCCAGCGGCAACCTGGACCTGTCGACCCGCACCGAGATGCAGGCCGGCTCGCTCGAGCAGACCGCCAGCACGATGGAAGAACTGACCACCGCGGTGAAGGAAAACGCCAACAATGCGCGGCTGGCATCGAGCCTGGCGGCCGAGGCGCAGCAACTGGCCTCGAACGGTGGCCAGGCCGTCGGCCGCGCGGTCGCGACGATGGAATCGATCGAGGCCAGCTCGCGCAAGATCGTGGAGATCACCGGGGTCATCGACGGCATCTCCTTCCAGACCAACCTGCTGGCCCTGAACGCCGCGGTCGAAGCGGCGCGCGCCGGCGAGCAGGGCCGCGGCTTCGCAGTGGTGGCTGCCGAAGTGCGCACCCTGGCGCAGCGCTCGGCGGCGGCGGCGCGCGAGATCAAGGCCCTGATCGCGGATTCGGTGAAGATCATCGAAGACGGCAGCGCCTCGGTGAGCGAAGCCGGCGCCAGCATGGGCGACATCGTCGCCTCGGTGCGCCAGGTAAACGACATCATCGGCCGGATCAGCATCGCCAGCACCGAGCAGGCCGACGGCATCGCCGAAGTCAACAAGGCAGTCGGCCAGATGGACGGCATGACCCAGCAGAACGCGGCGCTGGTGGAACAGGCCGCGGCGGCGGCCGAAAGCCTGCACGAGCAGACCGTCAACCTGGCCAAGGCGGTGGCGATCTTCAAGATCGACGGCGACGAGACCGCGGCCCTGGCGCAGTCGCACGAGGACGAGCCGGCCGAGGAAGACGACGGCGACGAGGGTTTCCAGGGCCTGCAGGAGCGGCGCGGCGCGGCCAGCCCGATGCGCGGACGCCCGGTGGCCGCCCTGCCCGCGGCCGGCACGGCCAAGCCGCAGCGCCGGCGCCAGGCCTGAAACATCGTTTTGAAGCGAAGCGCCTGGCAATCGGCCAGAGGGCAAGACGATGCAACGCAGCCATCGGGCCGATTGTCAGGCGCTCAGCGGAAGGGGCGGCTGACGAAGCGGGAACCGGCCAGCCCGAAACGCCAGGGCACGTCCATCGCCTTCGAGATCCCGATGCGCGGCCCGCTCACGATCTCCAGCCCAGCCGGCGCGGGCAGCAGCTCGAACGGCGGCCGCGATATCGCCATGCCGTTGAGGGCGCGGCTCACGCCCAGCGCCTGGCACAGCTTGCCGGGACCGGAACACAGCAGCCACTCGTCCTGCGCATCGCGCCGCCGCCGCATCTCGTCGAGCCCGGCAAGCGGCTCCAGCGCGCGGATCAGCACCCCGGCGCCATGGCCTTCCTCGCGGCACACGAAATTCAGGCACCAGTGGATGCCGTAGGAGCGGTAGACATAGGCATGGGCGGGCGGCCCGAACATCGACGCGTTACGCTCGGTGGGCCCGGAAAAGGCATGCGAAGCCGGATCCTCGCGGTCGTAGGCTTCGGTCTCGACGATTCGTCCGCCGATGCCGTCCACCAGCACCGTCACGCCGATCAGCTGGCGCGCCACGATCTCCGCCGGCTGCAAAAAATCGATTCCTGCTATTGTCGAGATGGCCATGCGCGGATTCTAACCCGGGCTATTCCGAGGCGTCGCTTTGGTGAAATTGACACAGAACTCGGCGAGATGACAGCAATTTGAATTGCTTTACTGCAATAAAACAATGGCTGGGGTATAGTTGCACGGTTGTTCGCCTTTCCCCAAAGTATCTTCCATAGCAGTCGATTCAGCCTCCGCCCATGCATACCGTCGCCGATCCCGTTCCGCAACTCGACCAGGTTGATGCCCTGATCAAATCGATCCGTATTCCACCCCGGCCGAGCCTGCTCGCCGACATGCAGCGTGAACTGGCCTCGGAAGATCCCTCGCCGGAAGCGATCGGGAAGATCGTGGCGAGCGACGTCGGCATGTCCGGCGCCCTGCTCAAGCTCGCCAATTCGGCGATCTACGGCGGCCGCCGCAAGGCCAAGTCGATCGAACAGGCGATCCTGTTCCTGGGCATCAACCAGGTCGCGTCCCTGATGACCGGCCTGCTGGCACGCCAGGCGATTCCGGCCAACAGCGCGGCACTGGCCAGCTTCTGGGACATCTCCACCCGCCGCGCCCAGGCCATGGTGTTCCTGTCGCGCCGCCTGCGCATCGGCGAAGCCGACGTGGCCCATACCTTCGGCCTGTTCTGCGACACCGGCGTGCCGCTGCTGATGGAACGCTTCGCCGACTATGCCGCCACCTACGCGGCCGCCTCCCTGGAAGCCGAGCGTCCGTGCACCGCGCTGGAGGAGGAGCGCCACTCCACCTCCCACGCCTCTGTCGGCTGCCTGCTGGCGCGCAACTGGGGGCTCTCGGGCGACGTCGGTTGGGCGATCCTGCACCACCACGATGTCGCCGTCCTCGATGATGCCGCCACCGCCGGCACGGTGCGTTCGCTGGTGGCGCTGTCGCTGCTGGCCGAGAGCGCGATCTGCCGCTACCAGGGTCACGGCGAGTCGCTGGAATGGAACAAGGGCGGCGTCGCCGCCTGTGCCTACCTGGGATTGTCGGACGAGGAAACCGCCGAGCTGCTGGACGAACTGGTCGACGCTTTTCACGAAGAGTGAAAGCACATCCGCAACAAGCTCGCTTCCCGAACATAGGAGAACAAGATGCTGCAATTGCGCCCCAATTGTGAATGCTGTGACAAGGACCTGCCGCCGGACTCGACCGAAGCATTGATTTGCTCCTTCGAATGCACCTTCTGCACGGATTGCGTGACGGGTGTGCTGCGCAACCAGTGCCCGAACTGTGGCGGTGAGCTGGTGGCACGTCCCAGGAGGGCTGCGGAGAAGCTGGCGAACAATCCTGCATCCACCGTACGCGTATTGAAAGCGGGCGGCTGCCCGCAGGCGGCATAGCGCCTGGCGTTGGCGCAATCGATCACGGCGCCTTTGACATCGCTCCGGCAGAGGCAGATACTTCCCGTGTAAGTACGCCACCGGAGTGAGTCATGAAGTGCTTCGCCATCCTGCTGTCCCTGACCGTGCTGGCCGGTTGCGCCAGCGTGCAGCCACCTGCCCCGCCCCGCCCTCCGCTCGCGGATGCGCGCTTCGCGCCGCCTTCCGAACAAGTCGGCGCCGACGACCTGTTCACCCTCAGTCCGGAGATGCGCTCCTACCTGAACAGCCCGGCCTTCACCAGGCAGCTGCGCCAGAAAGGCCAGCGCCAGGGTCTGGTCGAAGCGCTGTACAGCAAGAGCGACCTGCGACTCGAATACGAGTCTTCCCGCACCCGCACCGCGGCGCAAACCTATGCCGACCGCTCCGGCAACTGCCTGTCGCTGGTGATCATGACCGCGGCCTTCGCCCGGGAACTGGGCATGCCGATGCGCTTTCGCAGCGTCGACGCCGACAATACCTGGAGCCGCACCGCCGGCCTGTATCTCGGCAGCTCGCACGTCAACATCAGCATCGGCGACCGCCCCGAGAGCGGGACGCGCACCAGCGACCAGTACGACATGCTGGTGGTCGACTTCATCCCCCAGGACGAAGCCGCGCGCCTGCGCGCGCGCGAACTCGACGAAGACGACATCGTCGCCCTGTACCTGAACAACCGCGCCGCCGAAATGCTGGTGCAGGACCGCGTCGACGACGCCTACTGGTGGGCGCGCGCAGCGGTGAACAAGCGCCCGGGCCTGGTGGCGGCGCTGAACACGCTGGCCGTGATCTACGACCGCCACGGCGACACCGCCCTGGCCGAGCAGACCTACCGCAGCGCGCTGGAGCGCGAGCCGGAGAACGTGATGGTGATGCGTAACCTGCAGCCGGTGCTGGCCGCGCTGGGCAAGCACGACGAGGCGCAGGCGCTGGGACAACGCGTCGCGAGCATCGAGCCCTTCCCGCCCTACTACCACTTCGACAAGGGCATGCTGGCGCTGCGCGAGGGCGACTTCGACAAAGCAAAAAAACTGTTCGAACGCGAGGTCAGGCGCGCCCCCTACAACGACGAGTTCCGCTTCTGGCTAGGGGTGGCCCACCTGCGCCTGGGCGACGTCAGGCACGCGCGCGAGCAGATCGCCAGGGCGGTGGACACCAGCACGCGGGAGGAGATGCGGCAGCTGTATTCGGCCAAGCTGGCCTATCTGCGCAGCGTGAGTGCGGCAACGGGGAAGATGCTCCGCTAAGCACTGCTTGTAGTGCCGCGCACGAAGCGCTCCGGGTCAGAATAGCGGCGACTGGTCCGGCGCCGGCGCCTTCTGGTCCGGCGCTGCCAGCTGCCGCCACACCGCCAGCTTCTGCTCGAAACTCATCGCCATGTGCGCTGGGGAACTCGACGGCAGCACCACGGTGCGATACCCATGCGCCGCGAACTGCGGCGCGAACTTGCCGGAAGCCTGACCGTTGAAGCCGACCGTTTCCAGCTGCGGACACAGCACGCGCAGGCGCGCGAAGTCGTTGGCGGCGGGCTTGCGGATGGCGGAATCCAGGCTGCCTTCGCGTTCGCAGCCCGCCAGTACGTCCCACACACCGACATGGTGCGCCAGCAGGCGCGGCAGGCGCTCGGGGTACGGCAGCGCGGCCAGGTCTTCGCCCATTACGGCAGAGATCAGGCGCCAGAACTGGTTGCGCGGGTGCGCGTAATACTGCCCCGCAGCGAGCGAGGCCGCGCCGGGAAAGCTGCCCAGCACGAGGATGCGCACGTCGGCGTCGATGACCGGCGCCAAGCCGGTCAGGGTCGGGGAAGCTGCTGTCGTCATGCCGGCATTGTAGCGGCGCCATCGGGGGCGCCGCGCTTCCATGCCGGACCGGTCTCAAGGCGGCGCAGCCGCCTGTCGGATCACTTCATCCAGACCGCGTAGTTGGTGCCCGAGGTCTGCAGGGTCCAGCCGGCGCCCGGGCTCCAGCTGTTCGGGCCGATCTTCATCGCCAGCTGGCGCGTGTTGCCGGTAATGATCGCCGCGTACAGGCCCTGGGTCGCCGCCTGGATCGCGACCGGCGAAGTCGAGGTGACGCCCGCCGTGCGGCGCGCCGCCATCAGCGCACTGATCGGCGTCTTCAGGTTCCAGTTGTAGATGTGCGGGTAGTAGACCGTCGGGATGCCGGGGTGGCTCAGGATGTAGGCATAACCCTGCATCACCGCGCCGCACGGCACCGGCCAGTGGTTCTGGCCGACGCCGCAGCTTTCCGAAGGACCGGTGTCGTGGTTGTCGACGAAGGTCACCGCCATCGCCGGCCACCAGCCGACCGCGCCCTGCGGCTTGCCGGAAGCATCGCGCAGGCGCCAGTAGTTGCCGTTGGCCAGGGCGTCGTTGAGCAGGCCCTTGGTCGTGAAGTCGAAGGCGCCGCAGCTGTTGCTGGTGCCGTTGATCCAGTTCATGATCTGCTGGCGGTGGGCGTCGACATTGTTCAGGTCGAGGTCGGTCCACAGCTCGCCCACGCAGAACTGGGCGCCGAAGGCGTTTGCGTACTTCCCGGCGTACTGGGCGCCGAAGCCTTTCACGTAGTCGAAACGCAGGCCGCTGAAGCCGATCGGCTTGATGGTGTAGTTGAGCCAGTTGATGATGCCATTCTGGGTTTCGCCCACATTCGTATGGTCGATGTCGCGGCCGGCGCTGAAGCCCGAGCCGGTATCGCCGCTGCCGAGCCCGCAGTTGCACTCGTCATTATTGGCGATGGTGTAGCGGGTCCAGTTGGGGTTGGTGAAATCGGACCAGCCGGTCGAGCCGACACGGTGGTTGACCACGACGTCGGCAATCGCCTTGATGCCATTGTTGGTGAAGGCGCGCACCACGTTGGTCAGCTCGGCCGAACTGCCGTAGCTGGAACCCAGATTGTTCAACTGGCGCGGCAGGTAGCCCTCCCGTGCCGCCGAGTCGGACGAGGGCGGGAGCCACACGTGGCTGAAGCCCATGGCCTTCAGGTCGGCGACGTTGCCGGCCAGGGTGTTGTACCAGTTCGGGTTGCTGTAGCCCGCCGAGTTCCAGTGGAAGCCTTGCAGCAGGACGGCGGAACTGTTGCCGGCCTGGGCCGGCGGGGTGGCTGCGCCGGCATGGGCCGACAGCATCAGGGCACTCGTTGCGAGCAGGGCTGTAACGCTGACTTTCTTCTTCATGTCTCCTCCGGTGGATGGTACGGATTGGTAATGAATTCCTTCTAGAAAGCGATAACAACAATCAACAGCCATGCATGGTGAGTAGTTTAACTACCATAAGTGCTATTTCACTCGTACATACGGGCAATTGACGGGCCAATTCTGTCCCCGTGGCGATAGTGTGTCAACAGAATTTCGATTTGTTATGTAGTTTCACTACCATGCAGAAAAAAGCGGCGGGCGCATGCACGCGCCGCCGCAAAGGGCAACAGTTATACGGAAAAGTGAAAGATCAGTGGCCTGCCAGCGCCACGGCGTCGGCAGGATCCGGGTCCCAGCCGCCGCCCAGCGCGCGGACCAGGGCCACCGTCGCCAGCGCGCGCTCGCCGCGCAACTGGACGACCGTGCGTTCGACCGCGGCCAGGTTGCGCTGCGCATCGAGCAGCTCGAGGTAGCTGGAGCGGCCGGCGTCATACAGCTTCTGCGCCAGGTCAGCCGAACGGCGGGCCGCCGTCACGGCCGCATCGATCTGCCCGGCCTGGCCAGCGAGGATGCGCAGGCCGGCCAGCTTGTCCTCGACCTCGGCAAAGGCCGTGAGCACGCTCTGGCGGTAGGCTCCCACCGATTCCTCCAGCACCGCTTCGCTGCGCGCGATATTGGCGCGGTTGCGGCCGCCGTCGATGATCGGCATCGACGTGAGCAGGCCCAGCACCCAGGAACGGCTGCTCCACCTGAACACGTCGGACAAGGCGTCGCCGACGCCGCCGCCGGCCGCGCTGATGTTCAAGGCCGGGAACATCGCGCCGCGCGCCACGCCGATGCGGGCATTGGCCGCTTCCATGGCCCGCTGCGCCGCATTGATGTCGGGGCGGCGCTCCAGCAACGAGGACGGCAGGCCGGCCGGGATGCGGGGCAGCGCGCTCGCATCCAGCAGGGGATTCTTGCCGGCCGCGTAGTGCGCGGCCGGCTTGCCCAGCAGGACCGCCAGCGCGTGTTCCGCAGTCGCGCGCTGGCGCTGCAGGCCGATCGCCTCGGCGCGCGCCGCCGCCAGCTCGGTGCGGGCCCGCGACAGGTCGAACTCGCCGATGTCGCCCAGGTCGAAGCGGCGCTGCGTCACCTCGACGCTCTCTTCGCGCAGCCGCACGGCCTGCGCCACCGTGTCCAGTTCGGCGTCGAGGGCGCGCAGGCGGAAGTAGGTCTGCGCCACGTCGGCCTGCAGCGCCAGCAGCACCGAGCGGTAATTCGCCTCGATGGTCGCCGCATCGCTGCGCGCCGCCGACACGCCGGCCGCCACGCGGCCGAACAGGTCGACCTCGTAGCTCGCGCTCAGGCTGGCCGTATAAGTCGTCACCGGCCGGGTCGGCGTGCCCTGCGGCAGTCCAGACGCCAAGGGAGACGGACGGGCGCGCTCGGCGCCGATGCCCACGCCGACCTGGGGCACCCTGTCCGCCGCTGCGATGCCGGCAATCGCCCTCGCCTGCTTGACGCGGCTTGCTGCCACCGCCAGGTTGGCGTTGTTGGCGCCGGCCTCCTCGACCAGGGCGGTGAGCGCCGGGTCGTGGAAGGCCAGCCACCACTGGCCGCGCGGCTGCGTTTCGGCAGGCCGGGCCGGCTTCCAGCGCGCACCGTCGATGCCATCGACTTCGGCGGCCGGCGCGTTGGCCTCGCGGAAGGCGGCCGGGGTCTCGATGGCCGGCTGCCTGAACGCCGGCGTGGCGCAGGCGCTGAGCAGCAAGGCTGCCAACAATGTGGACAATGCCGGGGCCACACCCCGTGCGATCATGCTGCTCATCTCAATGCACTCCTTCCAGGTCCGGCACCGGCGCCTTCGCCAGCGGGTTTTTTTTCTCGAAACGTTTGCCGAGCGTGCGCAGCAAAACATAGAACAGCGGCGTCAGGAACAGGCCGAAGAAGGTCACGCCCAGCATCCCGGCGAACACCGCCACGCCCATCGCATGGCGCATCTCGGCGCCGGCGCCGCGCGAGAACACCAGCGGCACCACCCCCATGATGAAGGCGATCGAGGTCATCAGGATCGGACGCAGGCGCAGGCGGCACGCCTCCAGTGCGGCCTCGAACACGCTGCGGCCGTGGTCTTCCAGCTCGCGGGCGAATTCCACGATCAGGATCGCGTTCTTCGAGGCCAGCCCCACCAGCACAAACAGGGCAATCTGCGTGAAGATGTTGTTGTCGCCGCCGGTCAACTTCACGCCCACCAGCGCGCACAGGATCGACATCGGCACGATCAGGATCACGGCCAGCGGCAGGGTCCAGCTTTCGTACTGGGCAGCCAGCACCAGGAACACCAGCAGCACGCACAGCGGGAACACAAGCATCATGGTGTTACCGGCCAGGATCTCCTGGTAGGTCAGCTCAGTCCACTCGTAAGCGATCCCTTTCGGCAGGGTTTCCCTGGCCAGCTGCTCCATGATGGCCTGGGCCTGGCCCGACGAAACGCCCGGGGCCGGACCGCCGTTGATGTCGGCCGCCACATAGTTGTTGTAGCGCTGGACGCGGTCCGGTCCATAGCTGTCCTTCACCTGCATCAGCGAGGACAGCGGGATCATCTCGCCCTTGTCGCTGCGCACCTTCAGCTGCGCGATCTGCTCCGGCTGCGAGCGGAACTGCGCATCCGCCTGCACCCGCACCTGGTAGGTACGCCCAAAACGGTTGAAGTCGTTCACGTACAGCGAGCCCAGGTTCACCTGCAAGGTCTGGTAGATGGTCGCCAGCGGCACGCCAAGCTGCTTGGCCTTGACCCGGTCGACGTCGGCGAACAGCTGCGGCACGTTGATCTGGTAGCTCGAGAACACGCCCGCCAGCTGCGGCGTTCCCCAGGCCTTGGCCTGCAGCGCCTGGGTGGCCCGGTACAGTTCGTCGTAGCCGAGGTTGCCGCGGTCTTCCAGCATCAGCTTGAAGCCGCCGGTGGTGCCCAGGCCGTTCACCGGCGGCGGCGCCAGCACCATCACGAACGCATCCTTCACTTCGCCCATGCGCTTGTTGATTTCGGCGGCGATGGCGTCGGCGGACTGCTCCGGCTTGCCCTTGCGCTCGCTGAACGGTTTCAGGCCGGTGAACACGATGCCGGCATTGGGCGCGTTGGTGAAGCCGTTGATCGACAGGCCCGGGAAAGCGATCGAGGATTCCACCCCCGGGATCTCCTTGGCGATGGCCGACATGCGGCGGATCACCGCATCGGTGCGGTCCAGCGAGGCGGCATCGGGCAGCTGGGCGAAACCGATCAGGTAGCCCTTGTCCTGGGCCGGCACGAAGCCCGGCGGCACCACCTTGAACATGAAGACCGCGGCAATGCCCAGCGCCAGGTAGACGCCCAAGGTCGCGGTCTTGCGGCGCAGGACGGTCTTCACGCCGCCTTCGTAGCTGTGCGAGGCACGGCCGAAGAAGCGGTTGAAGGCGGCGAAGAAGCGGCCCAGCAGCTTGTCCATGGCACGGGTCAGGCGGTCTTTCGGTGCATCGTGGCTCTTGAGCAGGGCGGCCGACATGGCCGGCGCCAGGGTCAGCGAGACGAAGGCCGAGATCACGGTCGAGATCGCGATGGTCAGGGCGAACTGGCGGTAGAACTGGCCGGTCAGGCCCGAAACGAAGGCGATCGGCACGAACACGGCGCACAGCACCAGCGCGATCGCGATGATCGGGCCGCTGACCTCCCGCATGGCCTGGATGGTGGCGTCATGCGGCGACAAGCCGTGGCCGATGTTGCGCTCGACGTTTTCCACCACGACGATGGCGTCGTCGACCACGATGCCGATCGCCAGCACCAGGCCGAACAGCGACAGCGTGTTGATCGAAAAGCCGAACATCAGCATCACGGCGAAGGTGCCGACCACCGACACCGGCACCGCCAGCAGCGGGATGATCGAGGCGCGCCAGGTCTGCAGGAACACGATCACGACCAGGGCCACCAGCACCACGGCTTCCAGCAGGGTCTTGATCACCGAGTCGATCGACTCGCGCACGAACTGGGTCGGGTCGTACACGATGCTGTACTCGACGCCTTCCGGGAAGTCCTTCGACAAGGCTTCCATCGTGGCCCGCACATCCGTGGACAGCTGCAAGGCGTTGGCATTCGGCGCTTCGAAGATCGGGATCGCGACCGCCGACTTGTTGTTCAGCAGGGAACGCAGCGCGTAGGAGCTGGACCCCATCTCGATGCGGGCCACATCCTTCAGGCGCGTCACCGCACCGTCCTCGCCGGCCTTGACCACGATGTCGCCGAATTCCTCGGCGTTTGACAAGCGGCCCTGGGTGTTGACGGTCAGCTGGAACTGCGCGCCTTCCGTGGGGCCCTGGCCGATCACGCCGGCCGCGACCTGCACGTTCTGCTCGCGGATGGCGGCGACCACGTCGCCGGCGGTGAGATTGCGCGCCGCGACCTTCTGCGGATCGAGCCAGACCCGCATGGCGTAGTCGCCCGAGCCGAACAGCTGGACGTCGCCCATGCCGTTCAGGCGCGCCAGCTGGTCCTTGATGTTCAGCACCGCATAATTGCGCAGGTACAGGTCGTCATAGCGGCCATCGGGCGAATGCAGGTGTACCACCATGGTCAGGTTGGGCGAACTCTTGACGGTGGTGACACCGATCTGGCGCACCTCTTCCGGCAGGCGCGGCAGCGCGCGCTGCACGCGGTTCTGCACCTGGCTCTCGGCGCGGTCGATATCGGTGCCGATCGCGAAGGTCAGGGTCAGGGCCAGGGCGCCGTCCGAGGTGTTCTGGGAGCTCATGTAGAGCATGTCCTCGATGCCGTTGATCTGCTCTTCCAATGGCGCGGCCACGGTTTCGGCGATCACCTTCGGGTTCGCGCCCGGGTACTGGGCGCGCACCACCACCGACGGCGGCACCACCTCCGGGTACTCGGACACCGGCAGCTGGAAGATCGCGATCAGGCCGCCCACGAAGACGATCACCGACAGCACGACCGCGAAGATCGGCTTGTCGACGAAGAAGCGTGAGAAGTTCATGGATTACTCCTTGCCTGCGGTGTTCATGGCGACCTGTTCGCCCTTGGCCTTGGCCACCGCCGTGCTTGCAGTCGCCGACGAATCCGCATCCATCGGCACGATCTGCGGCGCGACCGGGGCACCGGGGCGCACGCGCTGCAATCCGTTGACGACGATCTTCTCGCCCGCCTTCAGGCCCGCGCGCACCACGCGCATGCCGTCGACCACCGGGCCCAGTTGAACCTGCCGGTACTCGGCCTTGCCGTCGCCGCCGACCACCACCACGAACTTGCGGCTCTGGTCGGTGCCCACGGCACGGTCGTTGATCACGATGCTGTTCTCGGCCACGCCGCTCCCCACCTGCACCCGGGCGAACAGGCCGGGGGCCAGCGCGCGCTCCGGATTGGCGAGCAGGGCGCGCATGCGCACGCTGCCGGTGCGGGCGTCGAGGTGGTTGTCGACGAATTCGAGCCTGCCTTCGTGCGGGAAGCCTTCTTCGTTGGCCAGGCCGACTTTCACGACCGCTCCCTGGGCGCGCTGGGCGCGGGTGCCGACGCGCAGGTAGGTTTGCTCGTCGCCGTCGAAGCTGGCGTAGATGCGGTCGAGCGAAACCACGGAAGTCAGCACGGCGCTGGCATCGACCAGGTTGCCGAGGGTGATCTCGGCCTTCGACACGCGGCCGTCGATCGGCGCCAGCACCCTGGTATAGGCCAGGTTCAGGCGTGCCGCTTCGAACTGCGCCTGGGCGGCGCGGGCGCTGGCCTCGAGCTCCTTCTGCGCGGCGGCTTTTTCGTCGAACTCGCGCTGGGCGATGGCTTTATCGAGCAGCAGGCGTTCGGCGCGCTGCAGTTCCAGGCGCGCCAGGTCGGCACGGGCGCGCGCCGCGGTCGCGCCGGCGCCGGCGCGATCGGCTTCGGCCTGGTAGGGCCGCGGGTCGATCACGAACAGCAGCTCGCCCTTCTTCACTTCGGCGCCCGGCCTGAAATTGACGGCGGTGATGTAGCCGCTGACGCGCGAGCGGATCTCGACCATCTCGACCGCCTCCAGGCGGCCCGAGAATTCCTGGGTTTCGGCCACCGGCTTTTCGATGACGACCGCCGCGGAGACCGGCGCTGCGGCCGGCGCCGCCGCCGCTGCGTCCTCCTCGCTGTTGGCGTCGGCGCAGCCGGCGAGCACCGCGCCCGCCAGGCCTGCGGCTGCCAGCAGTCCGGCGAGTGTCCTTGGCTTGCCCATGTGTTGTTGGCTATTCATGATCAACCTTTCTTGTTTGATGAGACAAAAAGATCCCTGTCGCCGCCGGATGCGAGCCGGAGGCGAGGAAAAAGGGGGCCTGTTCCGCGCCCGCAGGCGTGGATGGCGGATTTCTTACTGGAGAAGGGGCCGCGCGCTCAGCGCGGCCCCGGCGCGGGCGTCAACAGCGCCGCTGGCGTCGGTTTGCAGGTGCCTGGTACATACTCACCTCTTTCGAAGACGGTCCCTCACGTCGCCTCGGCGACGGCTTTTGGGAAAAACGGGGCCTCCCCCATGCGCGTGGCACGGTGGTGTTCGGAAGGCAGTGACGGTGGGTGCCGGTGCTGGGCGGTCAGCGCTCCAGCCCCGCAAGGAAGGTGGCGATTTCCGCGAGCGCGTGCACCTTGCATGCACATTCGTTGCGCCCGTCCGGGTCTTGCAGGGGCGCCGGCGGCATGCGCCGCACCGTGGTGCGCACGCCGGCATTGATCAGTTTGGCGCCGTATTGTTCGGCCTCGTCGCACAATGGGTCGTCCTCGGCCGAGAGGATCAGGGCCGGCGGCAGGTTCTTCAGCCGGCTCGAGCGCAAGGGCGAGGCGTACGGATGCGCGCGGTCGGCGGCGTGCGGCAGGTAGCCGCGGTAGGCGGCGGCGCAGTCGCTGGTGACTTTTTCGCGGTCCGGGCACTCGTTCATCTGGCGCATCGAACAGGTCGACAGGCCCGGATCGAGCATCGGCATGATCAGGATCTGGCCGGCCAGCCTGGGGGCGGCGCGGTCGCGCGCCATCAGGGCGCAGACCGCGGCCAGGTTGGCGCCGGCCTCGATGCCCATCACCACCAGCTTCTTGCCGGACCAGCCGAGCTTCGCCTTGTTCTTCGTGGTCCACAACAGCACCGCGTGCGCATCTTCCACCGCGGCCGGGAACGGGCTGACGGTGGCCAGCGTGTAGTTCGAGGCGAGCACCGCGCGCTCTTCATTGCATTGAGCCAGGTGGCGCAGGAACTCGTCCGCTTCCTCCATGTCGCCCGAAACGAAGCCGCCGCCATGGAAGAACACGATCAGGGTGTCGCGCTTGGCCGGGGTGCTTGCCGACTTGCCGGCGGTGTACAGGCGCGCGGCCAGCGCTCCCTGGGCCCCGGCAGCTTCCAACTCGCGCACGTCCACCGCGATGGCGGTCTGTTGCAATTCCACCACCGCGCTCATCGCTTGCCTCCTTCGGGCGCCACGGCCCAGCGGTCGGCCTTGCCTTGCGGGCATGCATCGCAGCGCATCTCGACCTGCATCGAGAGCGCCTTCAGGCCGCGCGCTTCCGCGCCGGCCGCCTGCGAATAGGCGTCGGTCCCCAGCAAGCCTGCCAGCGCTACCCCGCTCAGGGCAACTGCTACCGTGGTGAAGATTCCGTCCCGCATGCTCATGGCCAGCTTCGTGTATGTCTTTACTTTATGTTGCGATGCACACACTATAGCCATGGACTACAATCAGATAAAGATGGCAATAACGAATTGATTGTTCAGATTACCGAACAATCGAACAGACAAGCAATACAAGGACCGGTCCATGAACAAGCTCCAGGCCATGGAAGTATTCATCCATGTCGTCGACTGCGGCAGTTTCACCAAGGCTGCCGAGATGCTGAACCTGCCCAAGGCGACCGTCTCGACGCTGGTGCAGACGCTCGAGGCCACGCTGGCGGTCAAGCTGCTGCACCGCACGACCCGCCAGGTGATGATCACCTCGGACGGCGCCGCGTATTACGAGCGTTGCGTGCAGATCCTGTCGGACGTGCGCGACGCCGAGGAATCGCTGTCGCGCCACCGCCTGAGCCCGAGCGGACGCCTGCGCATCGACACGCCCACCGGCCTGGCCTCGGAAATCCTGATCCCCGCCCTGCCCGCCTTCTTCGAGCGCTACCCGGACATCACGCTGGAACTGGGCAGCACCGACCGGCCGGTCGACCTGGTCGAGGAAGGGGTCGACTGCGCGGTGCGCGGCGGCGAGCTGTTCGACCCGAACCTGATCGCGCGCCGCATCGGCGTGATCAACTTCGTCACCGCCGCCGCGCCCAGCTACATCGAGCGCTTCGGGATGCCGCAGCACCCGCGCGACATGGAGCGCCACCGCTGCGTGAACTACTTCTCTGCCAAGACCGGCAAGATCTCCCAGTGGGATTTCACCCGCGACGGCGAGCGCATCGAGGTCACCCTGCCCGGCGCCATCGCGCTCAACGATTCGAACGCCTACGTGCACGCGGGCCTGGCGGGCCTCGGCATCATCAACATGACGGACTACCTGCTGCTGCAGCACATCGCAGCCGGGCGCATGCTGCGCGTGCTGCCCGAGTGGAGCATCGACCCGCTGCCGGTGCACGTGGTGTACCCGCAGAACCGCCACCTGTCGGCCAAGGTGCGCGTGTTCGTCGAATGGATCTCGGAGCTGTTCGCGGCGCATCCGAACCTGCGCCTGCAGGCCCCGCGGGCGGGGCTGCCGGCGGCCGAAAGCCAGGCGCGGACGGTGTAGAATCGTCGCAAACAAAAACGCCGGAGACAGCCATGGACCACCGTTCCCAAACACGCGACATCGACCTCCTGCTGGCGCGCTACGCCGAAAGCCACCGCCACCACACCAACGAGATCATCCACTTCGTGTGCATCCCGTTGATCGTCCTGAGCCTGCTGGGCATCCTGTGGGCGATCCATCCGCTGGTGGCCGTCGCCGCCACGCTGGCCTCGCTCTACTACTACGCCAGGCTGTCGCACGGCTTCGCCATCGGCATGGGTGCGATGAGCGCCGTCATGCTGGGCGTGCTGGCCCTGATGCCCGACATGACGGTGCTGCCGGTGTCGATCGCGGTCTTCGTGGTGGCCTGGATCGGCCAGTTCATCGGCCACAAGATCGAAGGCAGGAAGCCCTCGTTCTTCGACGATCTGCGCTTTTTGCTCATTGGGCCGCTGTTCGTGCTGTCTTTCCTGTACCGCCGCCTGAACCTCGCTTACTAGTAGGGTGGACGGCTTCGCCGTCCGCGCGTTCAAGTACCGTATGCGCAATCACGGCGCGTCCATTCAAACGTGATTTGAACGCGCGGGCGGGAGACCCGCCCACCCTACGACCCGCCATGCACAAATGCCCGGGAGAACGTATACTCGCGCGATGCCCTCTTCCGTCCTGTTTACCGTCGCCGCCCTGATCTGGGGGTCGACCTTCTTCGCCATCACCCTGCAACTGGGCGAAGCGCCGCCCGCCGTCTCGGTCGCCTACCGCTTCTTCCTGGCCGCGGCCACGCTGTTTGCGATCTGCCTGGTGCGGCGCGACAGCCTGCGGCTGCCGTTGCGCACCCACGGCTGGATGGCGCTGCAGGGCGTGCTCACCTTCTGCATCTCCTACCTGTGCACCTATCAATCCGAGCAATACGTGGTCTCGGGCCTGGTGGCGGTGATGTTCGCGCTGATGGTGTTCTGGACGCCGCTGCTCAGCAGCCTGTTCTTCGGCACCGCCATCAACCGCCGCACCATCGCCTGCGGCGTGGTCGCGATCGCCGGCGTCGCCCTGCTGTTCTGGCATTCGATCGGCGCCGCGTGGCGCGATTTCCAGCAGGGCGGCAGCCCCGCCTTCATCGCCGGCGTGATCCTGGCGCTGGCCGCCACCATCGCCAGTTCGGCCGGCAGCATCGTGGTCACCAAGGTGAAGGAAGAATGCGCCAACCTGCCGCTGACCATGGCCTGGTCGATGCTGTGGGGCGCATCGATGGTGACCGTGTGGTCGCTGGCGCACGGCGACCGCTTCGTGCTGCCCGCCAGCCCGACCTACTGGGGCGGGCTGGTCTACCTGTCGATCTTCGGCTCGGTGATCGCCTTCTTCGCCTACTTCACCCTCATCGGGCGTATCGGCGCGCAGAAGACCGTGTACATCGGCGTCATCACGCCGGTGCTGTCGGTGCTGCTGTCGATCAAGCTCGAAGGCTACCGTCCCGGCCCGGTCGAATTCGCCGGCATGATCCTGTGCCTGGCCAGCGTGGCCTGGGCCCTGCGCGCGCCGGCGGCCAACAAAGTCGTATCCGCAAACCTGAACAATCCACTCGAAACGCCATGACCACTTTCTCCATCCGTCCTGCCCAGCCCACCGACGTCGCGCACATCCATTCCATGATCCTGGAGCTGGCCGTGTTCGAGAAACTCGAACACCTGGTGGTAGCCACCGAAGACCTGCTGCACGAAGGCCTGTTCGGCGAGCGCCCGTCCTGCGAAGCCATCATGGGCGAGGAAGACGGCGAAGTGGTCTGCTTCGCGCTGTTCTTCCATAACTTCTCGACCTTCCTCACCAAGAAGGGCCTCTACCTCGAGGACCTGTACGTGCGCCAGTCGCACCGCGGCAAGGGCTATGGCACGCAGATGCTGACCCGCCTCGCGCAAATCGCGGTCGAGCGCAACTGCGGCCGCTTCGAGTGGTCGGTGCTGGACTGGAACGAGCCGGCGATCGGCTTCTACAAGCAGATGGGCGCGGAGATCCTGCCCGACTGGCGCATCTGCCGCCTCACCGGCGACACCCTCGACGCACTGGCCGAGCGCCGCGCCTGAGCCAAACGAGCGCGCAAAGAAAAACCCACGGGGCCGGGAGGCGCCGTGGGCGAACCCATTTTCGTCAAATGGGGAGGGGAGATGGTGAATCACACGTTTCTACTATAGGTGTGGATTCTTAATGATCAATTAAGCCTTACATCTGCTTACGCTTGTTACCGAGCTGTTTTTCTTGCCGTTGAAGTGATCATTCCCGAGTTCGAATTTTTCGGTTTGACGCGAGTCAAATCAAGTAGATGTGCAGGGGATGAAGCGTCGCGGATACGCCTCATCCGCGCCTAATCTGCACCGTATCCGCTTCAGAATGCGACGTGCGCAGCCCGCACCACGCCGTCGTTGACGACCGTGCGGCAGGGATTCGCGCCGATGGCATACGCCAGGTCGGCCGGCCGCGCGATCTCCCACAGGGCCAGGTCGGCCCGTTTTCCGGTTTCCAGCGTGCCGATCTCGCCGTGCAGGCCGAGCGCACGCGCGGCATGGCTGCTTGCGCCCTGCAGCGCTTCCTGCGGCGTCAGGCGCCACAGGGTGCAGGCCATGTTCATGGCCAGCAGCAGCGAGGTCATCGGCGAAGTGCCCGGGTTGCAGTCGGTGGCGACGGCCATCGGGACCTTCGCCGCACGCAGCGCGGCAATCGGCGGCTGCACCGTCTCGCGCAGGAAGTAGTAGGCGCCCGGGAGCAGCACGGCCACCGTGCCGGCACGCGCCATCGCGTCGACGCCCGCCTGGCTCAGGTATTCGAGGTGGTCGGCCGACAGCCCGCCATGGCGCGCCACGAGTTCGGCGCCCTGCTGGTCCGACAGCTGCTCGGCATGCAGCTTGACCGGCAGGCCGAGTTCACGCGCCGCGTCGAACACGCGCGCGGTCTGCGCATGGGTGAAGCCGATCGTTTCGCAGAAAGCGTCCACCGCATCGACCAGGCCTTCACGGGCCAGCTGCGGCAGCATGCGCTGGCACAGCTCGTCGACATAGGCGTCCGGACGGCCGGCGAATTCCGGCGGCAGCGCATGGGCGCCCAAAAAGGTGGTGGCGACCCGCACCGGCAGGCGCGCCGCGACCTCGCGCGCGGCGCGCAGCATGCGCGACTCGGCTTCCAGCTCCAGCCCGTAGCCGGACTTGATCTCCAGCGTCGTGACGCCTTCCGAGAGCAGCCTGGCCACGCGCGGCAGGCTTTGCGCCAGCAAAGCATCGACGCTGGCCGCGCGGGTGGCGCGCACCGTCGACATGATGCCGCCACCCTGGCGCGCGATATCCTCGTAGGTGGCGCCGTTCAGGCGCGCTTCCCACTCGTGGCTGCGGTTGCCGGCGTGGACGATGTGGGTATGGCAGTCGACCAGGCCCGGCGTCATCCAGGCGCCGCCGCAGTCGTGCTCAAGGCGCGCCGGCGGCGCGTCGCGGCGCGCGCCGAGCCAGGCGATGCGGCCATCCTTCACGGCCAGCGCGGCATCGCGCATCTCGCCATAGCCATCGGCGGCGCCAGGCGCCATCGTGGCCAGGTGCACGTTGGTGAACAACAGGTCCGCCACGTCATTCATAGGATGCTTCGTCCTCGTCTTCTTCGTCGTGGTACCAGACGTCCACGATGTAGATGCTGCCGCGCCCCGCGTCCAGCTTCCAGGTCGAGCCGGCCTCCAGCACCACCGCGTCGTAGCGCACCAGGCCGATACGCTCTTCTTCGTTGCGCAGTTCGAGGGAATCGCCCTCGGCCAGGAACAGCACGGTCACATCGGCGCGCGCCACGAATGTAGAAGACACGGTGGAGTCGCCGGCCAGCCGGCGGCGCCCGAAGGTGTGGTAGCAGCGCTCGCTGCGCGTCATGACGTTGAAGTCGGTGCTGGCGCCGCGGCTGAGCTTTGCGATCACGTTCGAGGCGCCGTCGAAGGCCACCACCGGCTCGGTCTCGGTCACCATGGTCGGCTCGCCGTCGATCTCGAGCGTCATGCCGTGGCCGTCGACCAGGGCCAGGGTGCGGTCCACGCCCGGGAACAGCGAGAACGCGCCATCCTTTTCGATGGTGGCCAGGCTCACGCGCCATTCGAAATCCTCGAAGCCGGCATCCGGCGGCCCGATGGCGATTTCGGTCGTGCTGCCGGTGCCGTTCTTCCACGGCACCGGCGACAGTCCTGCAAACGGGATCAGTACGGTCATGGGCCCACCTCACTAGATTTGCGCAATTCAATCATGGCCTGGCGATAGCGTTGCCTGACCGCGTCCTGCGCCACGTGGCGCCCGTCCTGCACCACCCAGCGCCCGCCGCACAGCACCTCGCGTACCAGGTTGTCGTTACCGCAGAACAGGAAGCGGCCGAGGACATCGGTGTCGGGCACGCCGTCCAGGTTCGGATGGCCGCCATCCAGCACCAGCAGGTCGGCGCGCAGGCCTTCCGCCAGCGCCCCCACCTTGCGCCCCGCCGCCTGTGCGCCGCCGCGCAGGGCGGCCTGCCACAGGTACTGGCCGACATCGCGCTGCCCTTCGGTGAACGCGATGTTGCGGCGCTGGTGCGCCAGGCGCTGGCCATACTCCAGCCAGCGCAGTTCCTCGACCGGGCTTTGCGACACATGGCTGTCGCTGCCGATGCCGAAACGCCCGCCAAGCGCGATGAAGCGCTGCAGCGGGAACAGGCCGTCGCCCAGGTTGGCCTCGGTGGTCGGGCACAGGCCGGCGACCGCGCCGCTGCGCGCGATCGCCTGGATTTCCTCGTCGTTCAGGTGGGTCGCGTGCACCAGGCACCAGCGCCCGTCCACCTCGACCTGCTCCATCAGGTATTCGACCGGGCGGCGGCCCGAGAACGCGATGCTCTGCTCGATTTCAGCCTGCTGCTCGGCGATGTGGATGTGCAGCGGACGCCCGGCCGGCAGGCTGGAAACCAGTTCGCGCATCTGCCCGATGGTGGCCGCGCGCAGCGAATGCGGCGCGGCGCCGACTTCGAGCTGGCCGCCGCGCAGCGGCTGGAGCGCCTCGACGATGCCGAGGATATCGTCGACGCCCGTGCGAAAGCGCCGCTGCTCGGGGCGTAGCGGCTGTTCGCCGAAGCCGGCGTGGCTGTACAGCACCGGCAGCAGGGTCAGGCCCATGCCGGTGGCCTGGCCGGCGGCGGCGACGCGCTCGGCGGTTTCGGCCGGCCGCGCATAGGATTCGCCATCGGGGCCGCGCTGCAGGTAGTGGAATTCGCACAGCGAGGTGTAGCCGTGGCGCAGGCATTCGACGAACAGCTGGGCGGCGACGGCCTCGATCTGGTCGGGAGTGATGCGCGCCGCGAAGCGGTACATCAGGTCGCGCCAGGTCCAGAAGCTGTCGGGACCGCAGTCCGGACCATCCGCCGCACGCTCGGTGAGCCCGCCCAGCGCGCGCTGGAAGGCGTGCGAGTGCAGGTTGACCATGCCGGGGATGACGTAGTCGGCGCGCGCTACCCCCAGGGGCGGCGCGGCCTGTGCCTCGACGCGGGTCAGGTCGCCCTGCGCATCCCATTCGAGCAGCACGTCGCGCCGCCAGCCCTCGGGCAGCAATGCATGGCGCGCGAACAGGGCTCTCATGCGCGCACCCGCTCGCTTGCCCATGCCGCGGCCGCGCCGATCATGTCCTTCAGCAGCGGCTGGACCCGGGCCGCGACCTCGGGACGGTATTCGAAGGGCGGCGCTTCGTTCATGTACAGGCACTGGCACATCTCGAGCTGGATCGCGTGCACGTCCTGGCCGGGCTGGCCGTACTGGCGGGTAATGTGGCCGCCCTTGAAGCGGCCATTGAGCGCGATGCTGAAGCGGTCCTGGGCGCGTGCGATACCCACTACCGCGCCTTCCAGGCCGGGGTCGCAGGACTTGCCGTCGGCGGTGCCGAAGTTCAGGTCCGGCAGGCGGCCCTCGAAGAAGCGTGGAACGACGGAAGCGATCGAGTGCGCATCCCACAGCACCACGCGGCCGAACTGCCGCTTCAGGCGTTCGAGCTCGGTGCGCAACTGCGCGTGGTAGGGCGTCCAGTAACGCTCAAGGCGGCGCCGCACTTCCGCGCCGGAAGGCTGCATGCCGGGCAGGTAGAGGCTTTCGCGCCCAAACGTATCGACCGGGCACAGCCCCGTGGTGTCCAGGCCCGGATACAGGTTGGTGTCTTCCGGCGGCCGGTTCAGGTCGATGAGGTAGCGCGACCAGCGCGCCGAGATGGTCGACACCCCCATCTCTTCCAGGAAGCCGTAGAGTTCGGGCAGGTGCCAGTCGGTGTCGGCGCGCGCCGTGGCGCAGGGCGCCAGGGTGCCTGCGACCTCGTCCGGAATGTCGGTGCCCGCATGGGGCATCGACACGAGCATGGGGAGCCTGCCTGCCTTGAACCGGAAATCCATTGCCTCTCCTGATTGATGTTTATGGATGCAGTACCGTGAACAGTTCCTTGACCGATGCCGACAGCTCGCCGTTCACGACCATCAGGCGCGCGGCCTCGATGTCCGGGGCGAAGAAGCGGTCGGCGTCGTACGGCGCCACCCGCGCGCGCAGCTGGGCATGCACGTGCTCGAGGTGCCCGGAACTCTTCAGCGGACGGTGGAACTCGATGCCCTGCGCCGCCGCCAGCAGTTCGATGCCCACGATCACGGACGTATTGTGCGCCATCTGGTCGAGACGGCGCGCCGCGAAGGTGGCCATGCTGACGTGGTCTTCCTGGTTGGCCGAGGTCGGCAAGCTGTCGACGCTGGCCGGATGGGCCAGTGACTTGTTCTCCGAGGCCAGCGCGGCCGCGGTGACGTGGGCGATCATGAAGCCCGAATTCAGGCCGGGTTCCTTGACCAGGAAGGCCGGCAGGCCGGACAGGTTGGCGTCGATCAGCAGCGCGATGCGGCGCTCGGACAGAGCGCCGACCTCGGCGATGGCCAGCGCCAGCGTGTCGGCGGCAAAGGCGACCGGCTCGGCATGGAAGTTGCCGCCCGAGAGGATGTCGCCGCCTCCGGCGACATCCGGCGCAGCAAACAGCAAGGGATTGTCGGTCACGGCATTCGCCTCGATCAGCAGGGTGCGGCCGGCATTGCCGATCAGGTCCATCGCCGCGCCCATCACCTGCGGCTGACAGCGCAGGCTGTACGGGTCTTGCACGCGCTCGTCGCCCACCAGGTGCGAAGCACGGATGGCGCTGCCCGCCATCAGCTCGCGATAGATGTGGGCCGCCGCGATCTGGCCGGGCTGGCCGCGCACCGCATGGATGCGCGCATCGAAGGGCGCGTCGCTGCCGCGTGCGGCGTCGACCGACAGCGCGCCGGCCACCATGCCCGCCTCCAGCACACGCTCGGCCATGAACAGGCCGTGCAGCGCCAGCGCGGTCGAGACCTGGGTGCCGTTGATCAGGGCCAGGCCTTCCTTGGCGGCCAGGGTCACCGGCTCGATGCCGGCCGCGCCCAGCGCCTGCTTCGCGTCCATCAGTTCACCGCGATAGCGCACCGGCCCCACGCCCAGCATGGCCAGGGTCATGTGGGCCAGCGGCGCCAGGTCGCCCGAGGCGCCGACCGAGCCCTGCGAGGGAATCGCCGGCATGATGCCGGCGTTGTACAGGGCGATCAGGGTCTCGACGATCAGGGGGCGCACGCCGGAATAGCCGCGCGCCAGGCTGCCGATCTTGGTCAGCAGGATCAGGCGCACGATGTTGTCGGCGATGAGCGTTCCGGTGCCGACCGCGTGCGACAGGATCAGGTTGCGCTGCAGCGCTTCCAGCTGCTCGTTCGGGATGTGGGCCTTGGCCAGGATGCCGAAACCGGTGTTGATGCCATAGGCCGGGTCGCCCTTGGCGGTGATCCGCTCGACCAGGGCGCAGGAGGCCTCGACGGCCTTCCAGGCCTCGGGCGCCAGGCTCAGGGGCACGTGCGCGGCCCAGACGGCACGCAGGTCGGCCAGCGCCAGCTGGCCGGGTTGCAGGGTGAGATGGTGGTGTGCGTCGCTCATGGTGCTTGTACTTTATTTGATCATCGGAAGAATCAGGCCGTTGCGCTTGGCCGTCTCGATGGCGCTGTCGTAGCCGGCGTCGGCATGGCGCATCACGCCCGAGCCGCTGTCGTTGACCAGCACGCGCGCCAGGCGCTGCGCTGCCGCCTCGGTGCCGTCGGCCACGATCACCACGCCCGAGTGCTGCGAATAGCCCATGCCGACCCCGCCGCCATGGTGCAGCGAGACCCAGGTGGCGCCGCCTGCAGTGTTCAGCAGGGCATTCAGCAGCGGCCAGTCGGACACCGCGTCGGTGCCGTCGCGCATGGCCTCGGTCTCGCGGTTCGGGCTCGCCACCGAGCCGGTATCGAGGTGGTCGCGTCCGATCACGATCGGCGCTTTCAGCTCGCCCGTGCGTACCATCTCGTTGAAGGCCAGGCCGGCCAGGTGACGCTCGCCCAGGCCGAGCCAGCAGATGCGCGCCGGCAGGCCCTGGAAGGCGATGCGTTCGCGCGCCATGTCGAGCCAGCGGTGCACCCGCGCATGCTGCGGGAACAGCTCCTTGATCTTGGCGTCGGTTTTATAGATGTCCTCGGGGTCGCCCGACAGCGCCACCCAGCGGAACGGGCCGCGGCCCTCGCAGAACTGGGGACGGATGTAGGCCGGCACAAAGCCCGGGAAGTCGAAGGCATCCTCGACGCCCTCGTCCTTGGCCACCTGGCGGATGTTGTTGCCATAGTCGACGGCGTGGGCGCCCAGGGCCTTGAAGTCGAGGATGGCGCGCACGTGCACCGCGCAGGATGCGGCGGCCGCCGCTTTCAGGCGGGCGTGCCGGGCCGGGTCCTGCTGGGCGGCCTTCCACTCCTCGACCGTCCAGCCCGAGGGCAGGTAGCCGTTGATCAGGTCGTGGGCCGAGGTCTGGTCGGTGACCAGGTCGGGCACCATGCCGCCGGCGCGTGCACGCCGTACCAGCTCGGGCAGCACCTCGGCCGCATTGCCGAGCAGGCCGATCGAGACGGCTTCGCGCTTTTGGGTGGCTTCCTTGACCATCGCCAGCGCTTCGTCGATGTCCTTCGCCTGCTTGTCGAGGTAGCGGGTGCGCAGGCGGAAGTCGATGCTGCTCTGCTGGCATTCGATGTTGAGCGAGACCGCACCGGCAAAGCTCGCGGCCAGCGGTTGGGCGCCGCCCATGCCGCCCAGGCCGGCCGTCAGGATCCAGCGGCCCGCCATGTCGCCGCCGAAGTGCTGGCGGCCGGCTTCGGCGAAGGTCTCGTAGGTGCCCTGCACGATGCCCTGGGTGCCGATGTAGATCCAGCTGCCGGCGGTCATCTGGCCATACATGAACAGGCCCTTGCGGTCGAGTTCATTGAAGTGTTCCCAGTTGGCCCACTTGGGCACCAGGTTGGAGTTCGCCAGCAGCACGCGCGGCGCATCCGCATGGGTGCGGAACACGCCCACCGGCTTGCCCGACTGGATCAGCAGGGTCTGGTCGTCTTCCAGCGCGCGCAGCGAGGCGAGGATCTGGTCGTAGCATTCCCAGTTGCGGGCGGCGCGCCCGATGCCGCCGTAGACGACCAGCGCCTGCGGGTTTTCCGCGACCTCGGCGTCGAGGTTGTTCTGGATCATGCGGTAGGCGGCTTCGGTAAGCCAGCTCTTGCACGACAGTTCGCTGCCGCGCGGGGCGCGGATCACGCGCGAGGGATCGAAACGAGGGTCGGGGGGCATCGGTGAATTCATGGCGGCTCCTGGGTTGGAATCAGCGATGAGTCTAGGTTGTCTATACAACCACGTCAACTACATTTATCGTTGCACTTGATGCCGTTGTAGGGTGGACGAGGTAATTTCGGGCAATGCCCGGAATTACAAACGTCCGCGCGTTCAACAATCACATGAATCGTCACACCACTTCTACTCACCCACTGTTTGAACGCGTGGGCGGCAAAGCCGCCCACCCTACGATATCCTCGGATTACTTCTTGAATACCTGCTTCCCACCCACCCAGGTTTCCAGCACGCCGGTCTTGAAGATGTCGTAGGTCGGCATGCGGAACAGGTCGCGGTCGATCACGATGAAGTCGGCATGCTTGCCCGGCTCCAGCGAACCCAGGCTGTTTTCCTGGTGGCCGGCGTAGGCGGCGTCCAGGGTGAAGCAGCGGAAGGCCTCTTTCAGCGACATCGCCTGGTTCGGGTACCAGCCCGCCACCGGCTGGCCGGCGTGGTCCATGCGGGTGACGGCGGCGTGGATGCCGAAGAAGGGATTCGGCGACTCCACCGGGAAGTCCGAACCGCAGGCGATGCGCGAGCCCTGGTGCAGGAAAGTACGCCAGGCGTAGGCGCCCTTGATGCGCTCCGGGCCGACGCGGGTCTCGGCCATGTTCTTGTCCGAGGTGGCGTGGGTCGGCTGCATCGACGGGATGATGCCCAGGGTCTTGAAGCGCGGGATGTCCTGCGGCGCCACGACCTGGGCGTGCTCGATGCGGTGGCGCTGTGCTTCGCTCTTGGTCGCTTTCAGTTCCTTCTGGTAGATGTCCAGGATCTGCTTGTTGCCGGCGTCGCCGATGGCGTGCACATTGACCTGGTAGCCCTTGCGCATGGCCTTGGTCATCATCGCATCCATCTGCGCGGCTTTGAAGAACAGCAGGCCGTGCGAATGCGGCTCGTCGCTGTAGGGCTTGATGAGCGCGGCGCCGCGGCTGCCCAGCGCACCGTCCGAATAAAGCTTGACCGCGCGCAGCGCGTACATGCCGTCGGCATAATCCTTGAGCGGGCCGTTCTTTGCCAACTGGTCGAAATCCTCGCCGGTGCCGCCGATCATGGCGTACACGCGCGCGGTGAGCTTGTTCTTGTCGGCGTAATCGCGGTACAGGCGGTCTTCGCCCACGCCGATGCCGGCGTCGTGCACGGCGGTCAGGCCGACCCGCGCCAGCTCTTGCAGCGAGCGGTCGAGCACCGTGCGGGCCTCGAGCTCGGTCTGGGCCGGCATGACTTTGGTCACCAGCTCCTGGGCCGCGTCGACCAGCACGCCGGTGGCCTCGCCGCTCGCGTCGCGCATGATTTTGCCGCCGGCCGGGTCGGGCGTCGATTTGGTGATGCCGGCCAGCGCCAGCGTACGGCTGTTGGCCCAGCCGGCGTGGCCGTCGACGCGTTCCAGCCAGACCGGGCGGTCGGAGACCGCGGCATCGAGTTCGGCGGCGGTCGGGAAGCGGCCCAGCTTCCAGTTTTCCTGGTTCCAGCCGCGGCCGCGGATCCAGGCGTGGTTCGCATTCGCCTTGGCATAGGCGGCGATCGCCTGCGTGGCGCCGGCCAGCGAGGTGGTGCCGGACAGGTCGAGCTGGGTCAGCTGCTGGCCCAAGCCGAATACGTGGCCGTGCGCGTCGATCAGGCCCGGCAGCACGGTGCGGCCACCCATGTCGACCTGGCGCGCAGCTTTCACCCTGGCTGCCACCTCGGCATCGCTGCCGACAGCCGTGATGCGCCCTTTATCGTCGAAAGCCAGTGCGCTGAACTGCACCAGCTCGCCCTTGGCATTGAGGGTATAGCCGTTGGCGTTGGTGATGACGGTGTCGGCATGGGCCGACGAGAGGACGCCGAGGCCGGCGAGGACGATCAATGAACACAGGGGGATCTGGCGCACGCGCATGCTTTCTATTCTCCGTTTTATATGGGTGACCGCGCTTCGTGGGCGCGGCACGGAGAGTGTATAGAAATTCAAGGAAGGGGCATAGCGCCGGACGGAAACTCAGCCGGCGTCGTGGAAGATGATCCCCAGGGTATGCCGCGTGCCGCGCCGCAGCCGGCTCACGCCATGGCGCATCGCCACCCGGTAGACGCCGCGGGTACCCTGTACCGGCCGCTGGTTGACCGCGAACACGACCGCGTCGCCCTGGCCAAGGGGCACCACCTCGGCCCGCGACTGCATGCGCGGGCGCTGCTCCGTCAAGACCAATTCGCCGCCGTCGAAATCCTCACCGGGCCGGGACAGCAGCACCGCCACCTGCAGCGGGAACACCAGCTCGCCGTACAGATCCTGGTGCAGGCAGTTGTAGTCGCCCTCGCGGTAGCGCAGCAGCAGCGGCGTGGGCTGGCGCTGGCCGGCGGCATGGCAGCGCGCCAGGTAGTCCGCGTGCTCGTCCGGGAAGCGCGACTCGATGCCCAGCAGCGCGTTCCAGCGGTTGGCGATGGCGGCCAGCGGCGGATACAGGGCGGTGCGTAGCGCCGCCAGCGGCGCCGGCAACGGGTACGCAAAATACTGGTACTCGCCCCTGCCGAAGCCGTGCTGCTGCATCACGACCCGGCTGCGGAACAGCACGGGCCGGTCGTACAGCGCGCCGGCGGCCACGCAGTCCTGCGGCGCCAGCAGCCCCGGAATCACGGCGCAACCGAAGGCGTCGAGTTCGGCGGCCACGCGCTCCCAGTCGATCGGCGTCATTGACCGGCCTCGCGCTCGAGCAGGGTGCGCTTGCGTTCGATCCCCCAGCGGTAGCCGGACAGCGCGCCGTCGGTGCGGACCACGCGGTGGCAGGGAATCGCCACCGCCACCGGATTGGCGGCGCAGGCGCCCGCCACGGCACGGGCGGCGTTCGGCATGCCGAGGCGCTCGGCCAGTTCGCTGTAGCTGACCGTGGCGCCGGCCGGAACGGCGCGCAGCGCTTCCCAGACGCGGCGCTGGAAGGCGGTGCCGCGCACGTCGAGCGGCAGGTCGAGCCCCAGGCGCGGCGCCTCTACCAAGGCCAGCACCTGCGCCACCGTGCGTTCGAAGCCGGGCTCCGCCCCGACCAGTTCGGCCCGCGGGAAGCGCGCCTGCAGGTCGTGCAGCAGCGGCTCCGGCTCGTCGCCGATCAGGATCGCGCAGATGCCTTTCGCGGTGCTCGCCACCAGGATCGCGCCGAGCGAACAGCCGGCAAGCGCGAAGCGGATGGTCTCGCCCTGCCCGCCGGCGCGGTAGCGGCCCGGCGTCATGCCGAGCGCCGCGGCGCTGGCTTCGTAGAAGCGGCCGCTCGAGCCGAAGCCGGCCTGGTACAGCGCGTCGGTCACGCTCGGCGCGGCCGCCAGTCCCTGTTGCAGGCGCGCGGTGCGGCGCGCCGCCGCGTAGGCTTTCGGCGTGATGCCGGTATGCGCCTTGAAGATGCGGTGGAAATGAAAGCGGCTCATGCCGGCGGCCTGCGCCAGGCTGTCCAGGTCGGGGGACAGTTCCGCCTCGTCGATCAGGCGGCAGGCCTGCGCCACCGCAGCGGCCTGGCGCTCCGCGAGCGGCGCCTGCGCCGGCTTGCAGCGCAGGCAGGCGCGAAAGCCGGCCGCTTCGGCGTCGGCGCAGCTGGCGTGGAAGGCGACGTTGGCGCGCAGCGCCACCCGCGACGGGCAGGAGGGGCGGCAGTACACGCCGGTGCTGCGCACGGAATAGTAGAACCGGCCGTCGGCGTCGCGGTCGCGGCGCTGCACGGCGGCCCAGCGCGCCTCGTCGGTATCGAACAGGCTGCTCATGGCGGTCATGATGACGTCCTCCTCCAGGTAAAGATGCGCCCAGCGTAACGAAGCGCCGGCCGCAAGGCACTCCGCGGCTTGCTTTCAAATTGCATTTGACGGCGATGCTAGAATTTGGTGTCGCGGCAGACTGCCGCCCATGCCTTCCCGGAGAGTAGTTTGGAAGAATCGATCGCGCAAGACAGCACCCCTATTTTCCAGCGAATCAAGGATTACCTGGTTGCCGAAATCGCGTCGGGCCGCTGGAAAGAAGGCGACCTGGTGCCGTCCGAGCAGGCGCTGGTGCGCCAGTTCGGCGTCTCGCGCATGACCGTCAACCGCGCGGTGCGCGAGCTGACCGCCGAGCAGATCCTGGTGCGGCGCCAGGGTTCGGGCACCTACGTGGCGCCGCAGAAGTACCAGGCGACGCTGGTCGAGATCCGCAACATCGCCGACGAGATCCGTGCCCGCGGCCGCGCCCACCGCAGCGATCTGCGCCTGCTCGGCGAAGATACCGCCACCGAGGAACTGGCCGCCGAATTCGAGCTGGCTCCGGGCGCCGCGCTGTACCACTCGGTCATCGTCCATTTCGAGAACGACCTGCCGATCCAGGTCGAAGACCGCTGGGTCAACCCGGCCTGCGCGCCGAGCTACCTGGACCAGGACTTCAGCAGCATCACGCCGAACGAACACCTGATGGCGGCCGCGCCGCTGCAGGGCGCTACCTATGCCATCGAAGCGCAGCCGGCGCCGGCCGGGATCGCCGTCCTGCTGGGAATCGATGCGGGGCTGCCCTGCCTGGTGCTACAGCGCCGCACCACCTCGGGCGGGCGGGTCGCCTCGGTGGCCACGATGTGGCATCCAGGCCACTTGGCGCGCTTTACCGGCAGCGTTTGAGGCCAGCTGCGTGCGAAAGGTGTTCAATATCTTCACGGAACCAGGAAACTTCTTCATAATGGCCTCCTTCGACCCGATCTTGACCAGCCTGCATGAAGCCCCCTTCCTCGCCCGCACCGCAGGCCGCGCCCCGGCGCGTGCTGCTGCTCGACGATGACCGCTTCATGCTCGCGGTGCTGCGCGACATGTTCGACATGCTCGACAAGGGTGGCGGCGGCGGCCCCTTCGACGTTCACGCCGAGGACGACGCGCGGCGCGCACTGGTGGCCCTGCCGCGCCATGCGCCCGAGCTGCTGGTCTGCGACCTGGCGATGCCCGACATGGACGGCATCGAGTTCCTGCAGGCCGCGGCCGACCAGGGCTTCAACGGCCGGGTGATTCTAGTGACGGGCATGGAAGACGGCGTGCGCGATGCGGCCAGCGAGCTGGCACGCGCCCTCGGCTTGCAGGTGGCGGGCGCCTTCCGCAAGCCGCTGGCGATCGAGCAGCTGCGGCGCGCGGTGCAATGTTGAGATTTTGTACAAAGCGACCCACACTTTCTGAAAAAATGGGGTATTATTCGGCACATCCCCGCCTGACACCTCCTAGCCGCCTTTCCATATTGAATTTTGCACGCAGTGCCTCCACCATTGTGTAGCAGCTAGTTATTCAATTAGCAGTACGCGGAACGCGGCCAGGACTACGCAGGTTTGGCACTACTGGCCACAGGCGTTAATTGATCCTTACCTCTTTTGAGGAACATAATGAGCGAAAACATTAAACACATCACCGATGCAAGCTTCGATGCCGAAGTGCTCAAGTCCGAGCTCCCGGTCCTGGTCGATTTCTGGGCTGAGTGGTGCGGCCCGTGCAAGATGATTGCACCGATTCTGGAAGAAGTTGCCCAGCAGTACGCAGGCAAGCTGGTGGTGGCCAAGGTCGACGTCGACGCCAACCAGGCCGTCCCGGCCCAGTTCGGCATCCGCGGCATCCCGACCCTGATCCTGTTCAAGAATGGCGCTGCCGCTGCACAGAAAGTCGGCGCCATGGCCAAGGGCCAGCTGGTTCAGTTTATCGACAGCAATATCTGATACTGTTACCATAGGCGACGGCAGCGCGCCCGCGCTGCCGTCATGTCGTGAAGCGAACCGGCTCCGGTGCTTCCCGCTTCGCAGTTTTTAAATTTAACCTCGTAGTTCCCTCCCCTACCATACTTTCCCGTCACGGGACACCCACACAAACATGCATTTATCTGAACTGAAGGCAATGCACGTCTCCGCGCTGCTGGAGATGGCCATCGGCCTCGACATCGACAACGCAGCCCGCCTGCGCAAACAGGAACTGATGTTCGCGATCCTGAAGAAGCGCGCCAAGCAGGGCGAACAGATCTTCGGCGACGGCGCCCTCGAAGTCCTGCCGGACGGCTTCGGCTTCCTGCGCTCGCCGGACGCCAGCTACATGGCCTCGACCGACGACATCTACATCTCGCCGTCGCAGATCCGCCGGTTCAACTTGCATACGGGTGACTCGATCGAAGGCGAAGTGCGTACGCCGAAGGACGGCGAGCGCTACTTCGCGCTGGTGAAGGTGGACAAGGTCAACGGCGAGTCGCCGGAAGCCTCGAAGCACCGCATCCTGTTCGAAAACCTGACGCCGCTGCACCCGAACGAACCGCTGCGCCTCGAGCGCGACATGAACGGCGCCGAGAACATCACCGGCCGTATCGTCGACCTGATCTCGCCGATCGGCAAGGGCCAGCGCGGCCTGCTGGTGGCCTCGCCGAAGTCGGGCAAGTCGGTCATGCTGCAGCACATCGCGCACGCGATCACCGCCAACCACCCGGACGTGACCCTGATCGTCCTCTTGATCGACGAGCGTCCGGAAGAAGTGACCGAGATGCAGCGATCGGTGCGCGGCGAAGTGGTCGCCTCGACCTTCGACGAACCGGCCACCCGCCACGTGCAGGTCGCCGAGATGGTGCTGGAAAAGGCCAAGCGCCTGGTCGAGATGAAGAAGGATGTCGTGATCCTGCTGGACTCGATCACCCGCCTGGCGCGTGCCTACAACACCGTGATCCCGGCTTCGGGCAAGGTGCTGACCGGCGGTGTCGACGCCAACGCCCTGCAGCGTCCGAAGCGTTTCTTCGGCGCCGCGCGTAACGTCGAGGAAGGCGGCTCGCTGACCATCGTCGCCACCGCCCTGATCGAGACCGGTTCGCGCATGGACGACGTGATCTACGAGGAATTCAAGGGCACCGGCAACATGGAAGTGCACCTCGAGCGCCGCCTGGCCGAGAAGCGCGTCTACCCGGCGATCAACCTGAACAAGTCGGGCACCCGCCGCGAAGAACTGCTGATCAAGCCGGACCAGCTGCAGAAGATCTGGATCCTGCGCAAGCTGCTGTACTCGATGGACGAGATCGAGGCGATGGAGTTCATCCTCGACAAGATGCGCGCGACCAAGAACAATGTCGAATTCTTTGACATGATGCGCCGCGGCGGCTAAGCCGTCGCAGCCTGTTGCGCGATGAGGCGGCCTGCGGGTCGCCTTTTTCTTTGGCGCAGCTGCAAGCGCCTTGCCTGCGGACCTGAACCACCCTATAATCTCCGGTTCAGTCCAACCCTGGCAAGTGATCGGCAATCGGGTCAAGAAGCAAGTCGACCGACGAAGTGCCGTTTGGCTACCAACTATATCGAAAGCACAATCATGAAGACCGATACCCATCCGGATTACCGCGAAGTCCTGTTCCACGACGTGTCCTGCGACTTCAAGTTCATCACCCGTTCGACCATCAACACCCGCGAAACCGCTACCTACGAAGGTAAGGAATACCCGCTGGTGAAGATCGAAGTCTCGGCTGAATCGCACCCGTTCTACACCGGCAAGCACAAGATCGTCGACACCGCTGGCCGCGTCGAGAAGTTCCGCCAGAAGTTCGGTTCGGTCGGTTCGAAGACCTCGGTCGCCAACGGCTAATTCGCCCAGGCACCACGCAAGCTCCCGGGCGACAAGGCCCGGAGTTGCCAGAAAAGAAGCCGGTTCTCCGGCTTCTTTTTTTTTCGCGGCTATACTACGCGACTATTCTTTCCCGCTTCACTGAACGATGAAACCCGTCCGCCTTCCCGCTGCCGCCACCCTGGCACTGCCCCGCTGGGCCCTGCTCGCGCTGGGCATGCTGTACATTTTGCCGGGCCTGATCGGCCGTCACCCGTGGAAGGAAGACGCCGGCCCCTTCGGCATCATGTGGACCATGGCGCATGGCGGCCTGGACGACTGGCTGTACCCGAACATCGCCGGCCTGGCCGCCGCCGAGGAAGGGCCGCTGGCCTTCTGGCTCGGCGCCATCTGCATCAAGCTGTTCGGCTGGATCCTGGGCGACGTGCTGGCCGCGCGCGTCTCGACCATCGGCATTTTTGTTACCGGCGCGATGTCGCTCTGGTACACCGCCTTCCACCTGGGCCGGCGCGCCGAAGCGCAGCCGCTGCGCCTGGCCTTCGGCGGCCAGCCCGAACCCGACGACTACGGCCGTACGCTGGGCGATACCGCGGTCCTGATTTACCTGGGCTGCCTCGGCCTGCTGGTACAGAGCCACCTGACCCTGGCCGCCACCCTGCAGGGCGCCCTGCTCGCCTATTTCCTGTACCGCGCGGTGCGCTACGTCGAAACCTCCTCGACCCGCAACGCGGTGCTGGTCGGGCTGTCGCTGGGGCTGCTTTCGCTCACGCGCGGCATCCTGGCGCCGGCGGCGCTGGTGCTGGCGCTGTATGCCTGCACCCGCTACCTGAAGCTGGCCACCCGCGACACCTTGCGCCACCTGGCGATCGCGGCCGGTGTCGGATTTCTTATCACCCTGGTCTGGATCGTGCCGGCCGCCCTGCTGCGCCCCTACGGCCTGTCGCCGGTCGGCGAATGGCTGGACTGGAACGCCGGCCAGGTCGGCCTGCCGACCCTGGCATCGCTGAAGGACTTCCTCCGCATCGGCGTCTGGTTCTTCTGGCCGGCCTGGCCCTTCGCCCTGTGGGCGATCTGGGCCTGGCGCCGCCAGCAGCACCTGCTGCACATCGTGATGCCGGTCATGTTCTTCGTCGCCCTGACGCTGCTGCTGCTGTGCGACCCCGCGCTCGAGAACGGCGACTTCCTCAAGATGCTGGCGCCGCTGGCGCTGATGGCCGCCTTCGGCCTGCCCACCATGAAGCGCGGCGCGATCAATGCGATCGACTGGTTCTCGGTGATGGTGCTGACCATCCTGGGCGCGCTCATCTGGCTGTTCTGGATCGCCAAGCTCACCGGCTGGCCGGCCCAGCTGGCCAAGAACGCACTCAAGCTGGTGCCGGGCTTCAAGCCGGAAGTCGGCATCGTCGCCTTCCTGGTGGCGGCCGCCGCCAGCATCGGCTGGATCATGCTGGTCCACTGGCGCCTGTCGCGCCAGCCCTCGGTGCTGTGGCGCGCGGTGGTGCTGTCCTCTAGCGGGCTGATCCTGGTGTGGGTGCTCTTGATGACCCTGTTCCTGCCGGACCTGAACTACAGCAAGAGCTACGCCACCGTAGCCCAGCAGATCGCGGCGCGCCTGCCGGCCGACGCCGACTGCATCGAGACCAACCTGGGCCCGGCCCAGCGCGCCTCGATCGCCTATTTCGGCCGCCTGCCCTTCGTCAGCCTGGCCGGCGGGCGCTGCCAGTACGTCCTGCTGCGCGACAGCATCCGCAGCCGCGACGACAGCGCGCTGGCGCGCCGCTACGGGCTGCGCGGCGCCGAAGTGCTGTGGGAAGGCCGGCGCGCCTCCGACCGCGACGAACGCTTCCGCCTGTTCCGGCGCCCGCGCTGACACCCCTCCCCACCAACAAGCCGCCGGCCGCCACCGGCGGCTTTTGTTTTTCCTGGCATGATTCCTGCATGTTTTTCACCAGTGCGCGGCACACCAGCGCGAATATGAGAATCTATGACTGCAAGGCGGTGCGTTTGATGGGAGTCAACTGAGCCGTGGGGCCGGTCGTCACAATAAAACAGGTCGTTTTTTGTTGGCACACAGGCTCGACCGATCAAGCAGCGCTGGAGGAGATACCATGAAAAGCGTTACCTTTTCGGAAATCGTACGGATTCGCGAACGGCCGTATTTTCTACGCCGTCCCGCCACCTGGCGCCAGCTGTTTCCCTGGGTCCTCACGGTGGCGGTCGGCCTGCCGCTGCTGATGTTGGCGCTGCATGCCATCGACCCGGGCACCCCGCTGCCCTACATCGTGCTGCCGGCCCTGGCCGGCGGGCTACTGCCGGTCGCCATGGTGGGGCCGGGACGCTTCGAGATGCGCACCCGCTTCGATTCGCACTACATGATCGGCACCCTCGACGAAGCCCTGGTCTCGCTCGGCTACCGTCGCATGGCATCCGACCCCGACCGCATCAGCTATTTCCGTCCACAGCCCTGGCTGCGCGGCCGCGAGGGTGCCATCGAAGTGGCGGTGCATCCGCACACGCTGCAGGTCGTCGGCCCGGTCGGCAGCCTGCGCCTGCTGCAACAACGTATTTCCTGCTGATCCAGGCGGTGCTTGCCCGTCGCGCCGGACGGTTCCGGTGGGGCCTTGCGAGCTGCGCAGGTCGGGCCGTTTCCGCGTCTTTTGTCGTGATACTGGTCAGCTCCGCAATCCATGTGCTAAGATGCGCGCCTGCTATTGGGCCTCTGTGGCGGAATTGGTAGACGCACTTGACTCAAAATCAAGCGCCGAAAGGCGTGCCGGTTCGATTCCGGCCGGAGGCACCAACTACACCCAACGCAGCACACCGCTTTTACCCGCTTCCTAAGTGAATTCAACGACTTAGGGAGCGCGGCGTGCTAGAAGGCTCCCGACACTTTCCCGCTTTATCTCCCACTCATCACGCACGTTTTACGCAATAATTACGCACGAAACTACTCAGCAGGAGTTTAGAGCGTGGCTTCATATGCAAAGAGGACAACTGGCTGGCGCGTCCAGATTGCAATCTAGGGTGTCCGCGAATCAAGAATATTTTCCACGAAGGCTGAAGCAGTTGCATGGGCCACTGCACGCGAGGGAGATATCCGCTCCGGCAAGGCCATCAGCGGCTCAACCGTCAACCGCGAACTCAATTTGTTGTCGAACGTTTTTACAGTCGCGGCAAAGGAATGGAAGTGGATCGCTGCCAGCCCGACGACGAATGTCCGCCGACCAAAGGAATCTGAACCGCGCGACCGGCTGTACACCGACGACGAAATCGAGCGCATCTGCTTTGCTTTAGGTTTCGACTTAGGAGACGAGATGCTGGCCGAGACAGTCAGCCAACGGGTTGCCGTGGCGTTTCTGTTCGCAATCGAGACAGCGATGCGCGCTGGCGAGATCTGCGGACTTCTCCCACGCGACGTGGCTGGCCGCGTGGCCACGCTGACTGAGGCCAAGAATGGCACCAGGCGGAAAGTCCCGCTGACCAAGCGCGCGATGGAGCTGCTCGAGCTACTGCCATCAGCGCAGGATGGTGCCAGCATATTTGCTCTCTCAACCAAATCGCTCGATACGTTATTCCGCAAGGCCAAGACGCGGGCCGGAATCGAGGACGCTACGTTTCACGACTCACGCCACTTGGCCATCACCACGCTGGCAAAGAAACTGCATGTCCTCGACCTAGCACGCATGGTCGGGCACCGTGACCTGAAGCAGTTGCAAGCGTATTACAATGAGACTGCCGAAGAGATTGCTACCCGGCTAGACTAAGGTGCCCCCCTACATAGGACAGCTATGACCACCTTCAAAGGAAAAATCGACATCGAGGCAGTTGACATACCCACTATGGCAAATATGTCAGACGATGAGTTTAGACAGTTTGTTAAGGGCGATGGCCTGTTTTGGATTGATCACCATGACATCTTGAGGTCGACGCCGGCAGAGTACCCGCTCGCTACTCGCAAGTCGCAACTGGATATCCTGATCGAGACACTGACAGAATACCGAGATCGTATGAGGGACGAGAACTCCTACAGATGATCACGCCAATGATGCATTGGTATCTTCCCTATAGGAGGCAGAGCTCCCTCACCTAACCAACGCTGAAAGCTACGCCGAATATGGAAGACCTTCTTGCGATTGCACGTCGCCAAATCGATATCTTCATTGACGTCCAGATGAATGACGAGCTTCCAAATGAGTTTGCACAGGTACGACGTTCTGCGAACGAGGTTGGCTTTATTCACTCTAGCCGCTACATTCTTACCCTCGACGCCGTTTGCGCACAGCTAATCACACGCCGGGGGAGCGGGTATCTGGGAAATTCTGCATCGCTGCGTTACGACAGGAAGAGTGGATTATTCTCCAGACTTGGCTGAAAAGTTGAAGCTCTTCAGTACTCCATACCTCAGGGGCACGGCTGGAGGGCTTACTGAACGTGCTGCCAGAGAAAGCCGTATCGGTGTTCAGGCAAGAGACTCCGAGGCTGCACGCGTCCGTGCTGTTGCAACGCTTGAGGCTGAGATCGAATTATTTTGCGCAGTACTTTCAAGGGCACCGCAACCTGCTCAGTACCAACCTCCTCACGTCATCAATATTCCTGGCTCAAGCGTGGCCGACCTTCAAACAGGGAATCATTCCTCCGCGACCCTGACAAACGTCTCAGTTTCAAGCCAGCACTCTGATGTCGCAGCCGCGGTGGCCGCGCTAAAGGCCGAACTTCATGCAGCTGATGTTGAGGGCGCGCCGATCTTTTTAGTTCAAGAGGCTGAAGCTGAACTTACAAAAGTGGCCCCTCAGAGATCGCGATTGAAAGGATTTGTAGATGCGATTGGGAGTTGCGCTAGCGGAGCAATCAACGTTGGAACAAAGCTCCCGGACGCGGTTGAGGGGGCGAAGCGCGCGATCGAGATATTACCGTTTTGATCCTATGCGCCTAGGAGCAGATATATCTTAAGCTTGGGAAGCCGTAGCGAAAACCGCTCAACCATGCGCGCTACTGCGCCTTCTCTGCTCCACAAAATCCTAGCTCTTGCCTTCGCAAACGGTAGTATCCGTGCGGATCAAAATCCGTTTGTGGAGCAGTACAAGCACGTTCATCGAGATACAACAGCATCCCACCATCGAATTTGACCCGGCCGTCGGCCAGGCCGAACGTGGCTTGGTACACTACTTTAGCGACCGGTGCGACCCGTTCAAGTCGATGCTGCCGCTGCTGATCGAAGGTGCCGGCCATGAGGCTAAGTGTTCAGTATCGTGCGATCATATTCCTCGCCGTAGCTGGCCTTTGTTTCGTGCAAAAGCTATGCTGGGCGACTTGATTGCTGGGTTCAGCAGTCCCGGCATTCAATCGCACCAGGAGCAGTTGGCAGCATGAGTTCACGCATTCATCCACAGGCCCGTACCACACCGAAGATCCGCCAGGAGATCAAGGATTCGGGCCTGTCTTCCAGAGAAGCTGCCAAGGTTTTCAACATCACGCGAGCCACTGCACAGAAGTGGCTTGGACGCGATGACGTACACGATCGCTCGCACCGCGCTCACACACTGCATACAACCTTGAGCCAGGCCCAGGAAGCCATTGTTCTGTCTCTGCGCCAGTCACTCTACCTGCCGCTCGACGATCTTCTGTTCATTACCAAGCAGTACATCAATCCGGCCGTCTCGCGCGCGGGCATTGCGCGCCTGCTAAAGCGTGAAGGCATGTCGCGCCTGACGGACTTGATTGCGACGGCAGAGGGAGAGAAGATCACGCCGAAGAAGACCTTCAAGGACTACGAACCCGGCTTCATCCACATCGATATCAAGTACCTGCCGCAGATGCCGGACGAGACCTCACGCCGCTATCTGTTCGTCGCTATCGATCGCGCCACGCGCTGGGTCTTCATGCACATCTACAGCGACATGACGGAGAAAAGTAGCGTCGATTTTCTGCGCCGTTTGAAGTTGGCTTCGCCGATCAAGATCAGCAAAATCCTGACCGACAACGGCTCGCAATTCACCGACCGTTTCACCACCAAGGACAAGAAGCCCAGCGGCAAACACGCATTCGACGTCGCCTGCGCAGCCCTGCCTGCAGAACATCGCCTGGCGCCGCCACGCCATCCGCAAACCAATGGCATGGTCGAGCGCTTCAACGGGCGCATCAACGAATTGCTGCAGCAGACCCGTTTCGATAGCCGGGCCGATCTGCAGGCCACTTTGCTGAACTATCTGAAGCTGTACAACCACCACATTCCACAACGCGCCATCGGCAGTAAAACCCCCATCCTCGCTCTCAAGGAATGGCAACAAAAGCGGCCGGAGTTATTCGTTAAACGCGTTTATGATCAAACGGGACTCGACAGCTAAGCGCGTGTTCATGGTTGAGTCACCACTAGCAAGATTGTTGACTACACGATCGAGCATACTCGGCATCCGGACTTTGCGGACCGGATCGTGGTTGACGAGAAGTATCAGGAGCTTTTCGATGCGGTGAAGCGCGCTATTGCGGGCGGCAGTCGAGATCGATCGAATCGAGTACGCTGCGATCGAGGCGACGATGAAAGCCGTTAAGGCGAAAACTTTGCATGTGAAGACCGCTTAGTTGCCGCTTACTGTCGGAAAAGTTTACATTAAGAAACTCCCCATTATGCAAGCCGTTGAAAATAAACTACTATTCCCCTTGGCACACAAGTTGCTAAGTTTGCTGGACCAACACTATTGGATCCACAATGAAAAACGCCAGTAAGTACCGTATGTTTTTGAAAGCACTTACGTTTTCGACCGCATTAATTGCAGCAAGTGCCAGCGCTGCGCCCATCCTAATCTACGAAGGTGGAGTCCTGACCGGAGCTACAGCTATTGTTATCGACAATAAAAGCTTTAATGTCGACTTTCTGTCAGGCCCCTGTAGCTTTGCGCTACGTTGTGACAACGTGGGATTTTCCTTTAAAGACGAGCAATCAGCGTTGAAGGCTGCAAGCGCTCTCGCAACCCAAGTTTTTGCCGGCTCGGAATTTAATCCGGTGATTCCGGGATGCGAATTCGGAGGCGACTGCTGGTTCGCTACCCCATATTTGCTTTCAGGCGACAAAGTCTATGCTGCAGGATTTCATAACGCTGTCAACATGCCTGACAGGATCGAACTAATGGATTTTGGTACCCGTACCAAGCTTGACAACGTCACATTCGCAAGATGGTCGAAGGAAGCGAGTATTCCTGAACCAAGCTCAATCGCGCTGATTGGTTTTGCAATGGCAGGCCTAGGTTTTGCTCGTCGCCGCAAGTTATAGGTTGTAATCGCCGGATCGGCGTGCACTTTGACCTGGCGCAAGCGCAGTAGTCGCCGTGCTAGCTACCATTCCCCAATGCATACCCGATCCGACCGCATGACCGCGTTACACGTCGACCTGGCCATCAGTCTGGCCGGATCGCCTGGCGTTGCGGCCGGCACCGGCGAACTATTCCAGCTCGGGCTCCGATCGAGCTTGCCCACCAGGTGCTGCTCAGGCCTGGCGAGCGGCACGGTGCGGTAGCGGCTTCCGCCGCGCACCCGCACCGCCCAAAACATAGGCCAGCGTCGCCAGGCTGAGACCCCGCACACTTCCATGGCCTCAAGGAGGATCGCGTCCGCCACCTCGCGCGGCACCGCGCCGCCGCTGTACAGGAAGTCGTGCACCACTGCCGCAGCCTGGCCCACACCGGCGAACAGCCAGTAGGCGAGCGGCCAGCGCGGCACGCTGGCAAAGTCGGTGATGAACCCGTTGGGCACCAGGATCATCCGGTCGAACTTCGCCGAGTAGAAGGCCAGCAGCGCGGTGAGCTGCCAGTGCTCGTCATCGATCTGCTCGACCGACAGCTGCGTGTGAAACCGGGCCGGCGCCTTCATTTCACCGCCGCGCCCGGAGCCGGGTACTGGTATGAGGCCTTGACGGTCAAGCCGGAGCAGCCGGCGAGAGCAGCCAGTAGGGCGAGTGCGATCAGCTTTTTATGCGGCCTCCAGGGTGTCGAAACGGGTCAGGTTGCGGGCGTTCATGGTGGCGATCAGCTTGTCGCTGTACGCCGGATCGGTAGCATAGCCAGCGGCGTGCACCGCGCGAGCCCAGCCGGCGCCGGTCTTCTCGGCCCAGCACTTGCTGTAGCGCGGGTTGTCGCGGAAAAACTTGGCTCGGTCGAGGATGCACGCGTCCCAGGTCGGGTACACGCGCCACTTGGCGACCACCTTAATGGACTTGCCGCGCACGACTTCGGTCGTCAGCATGTCGAGCGTCTCGCCCTTCCAGGCGCGATCAGCCTTCACGCCGAACAGGTTGCGCCCGCGGCTGGCCAGCTTGGACGGTAATCCCCACACAAAAAGAGCGCGTTCAGAAGTAGAATTTTCTACTTAAGATACAGAAAGCTCTACATGAAGACGTCCCGCTTTACCGACAGCCAGATCATCGCCATTCTGAAGCAAGCCGAAGCCGGCAGCCCTGTCCCGGAGCTGTGCCGCGAGCACGGCATCAGCAACGCCACGTTCTACAAGTGGCGCGCCAAGTATGGCGGGATGGACGCGTCGCTCATGGCTCGCATGAAGGAACTCGAGGATGAGAACCGGCGCCTGAAGAAGATGTATGCCGAGGAGCGTCTGAAGGCCGAAATTGTCGGGGAGGCGCTAACAAAAAAATGGTAGCGCCATCTCAGCGGCGAGAGATGGCGCAGTGGGCCGTGGCACAGCGGTCAGCCACGATTAACCTGGCGTGCCGGGCGTTTGGCATCAGCCATACCTCCTACCGGTACAAGGCCAATCTGGACGCGGAAAATAGCGTCATCGCTGATTGGCTGGTACGGCTGACGAACAACCAGCGCAACTGGGGCTTTGGGCTGTGCTTCCTGTACCTGCGCAACGTCAAAGACTTCAAATGGAACCACAAAAGGGGTTACCGGATTTACCGTGAGCTCGAGCTGAATCTGCGAATCAAGCCGCGCCATCGTCTGGTACGCGAGAAGCCGTTGCCGTTGGCCGTGCCGACTGCGATCAACCAAAGCTGGTCGATGGGCTTCATGCATGACCAGCTTGCCGACGGGCGCAGCATCCGCCTGTTCAATGTCATCGATGATTTCAATCGGGAAGGCCTGGGAATCGAGGTCGATTTCTCGCTGCCATCCGAGCGCGTCATCAGATCACTGGACCGTATTATCGAATGGCGCGGCAAACCGAATGCGATTCGCTGCGACAACGGCCCCGAGTACATCAGCGCCGTGACCTTGGCCTGGGCCGCCAGACGCGGCATCCGCATCGATTTCATCCAGCCAGGCCAGCCTCAGCAAAATGCCTACGTCGAGCGTTACAACACGACCGTGCGCTACGATTGGCTGGCGCATCACCTCTTTGAACGCTCGACGAAATCCAGGAATTTGCCACTCGCTGGCTGTGGACCTACAATCACGACCGGCCCAACATGGCAATAGGTGGCATCACACCAAAACAGAAACTTGCCCTTGCCGCTTAACCTCTACTTTTGGCGTGCTCTAAAAATGGAGGGATTACCGAACCACTTAGCTGAATCACACTGTTGTCCTGGCTCGAAACCCGCCTATCTGCTACAGAGAGCGGGTTTTTTGCTATCTCCCCTTCGCTTCATCTCGCTTGGTCCGGTCGCGACCAAGGCTTTTCTTGTCGATTTTCCTTACATCCGAACCGCATACGGTCTCCATGGGGAACACGCGACTGCGACAGAGACTGTTGCAAGACGATGCAAACGGGTTCAGAACGGAATGGCGGGCAGGTATGGGGGCCAGCGTGGCGCGAACGAAGACGTCCATCCGCTGTTTTGTCTTGGTTGCCTGTATGACTTTCATTCCGCGAGACTCGCTTGAGTGGGTTTCCATATTCCAATAATCTTTCCCTCCATTTACGGCAGCGGCGCCCGGAATGCACGCGCGTAAAATTAAATCCGAAATGATTAGGACAATGGGCGAAAGACCTGTATCTTCTACCTGGCACTACATCAAGTCGTTGTTATTGTTGGTCTTTCTTTCCCGTCTTGCCTTTCGGCAGTCCCGTTTGATTTCCTCCCGTTACTCCTTCTCTTGGTCGATTGTGCGCCTCGGGCAATTTTGCCTATGCAAACAAAAGGAATTCACATGACTACTCAAACTGGCACCGTAAAATGGTTCAACGATGCGAAAGGCTTCGGCTTTATCACGCCTGATGCAGGCGGCGGCGACTTGTTCGCCCATTTCCAGGATATTCAATCGCAAGGTTTTAAAAGCCTGGCGGAAAACCAGCGCGTTTCCTTCGTTCGCTCGACCGGACCCAAGGGCGAAAAAGCCGGAAACATCTGCGCCATCTAATCGGCGTACCTGATCTGCGGCGCGCACCACGCAGATAGCGTGGGCGAGGCCGCAGCGCAAAAGCCGCGATGGAGAATGCCGTTCAGTGCAGACTGAGCGGCATTTTTTGTTTGCGGAGCCGGCATCGTGCAGCCATCGGTCGGCGCCGACGTGGCTCTTTTTGCCGAGCCCGGCCATACCGCGATCGCCAGTATGCCTCCTCAAGGCAGCCGGATCGGCTGCCCCCAGTCCTCGTAGCCGCGTTCGATACGGCGTCCAGTGCCGTCGCGTGCGATGGTGTCGAAGGCGGCATTCAGGCGGGTGACCACCGCATCCGGAACGCCCGGGTTACAGGCCAGGTACAGTTCGATGCGCTTGAATACCAGCAGGGGCACGATCTTCTTGTCGTAGCCGTAGCGGGACAGGATGGTGCTGCCGCTGCGCAGGCTGGCCGCCCAAAGGTCGATACGGTCGAGCAGCAGCTTGCCGGCATTGGCCAGGTCTTCGTTGGCGGCGTCGACCCGGAATCCGCGCCCCCGCAGGTAGGCGTCGCGGGCGTCGCCGTTGTAGGTGCCGATGCGCAGGCCGCGGGCATCGTCGAGGCTGCGCAACTTCAGCCTGCTGTCGGCGCGCCCCATCATGACCCACTCGCCGACGTCGGTCGGCCCAACCCACTTGAACAGCCCTTCCCGCTCGGGCGTGCGCGAGGTCGAATAGACACAGGCATCCGGCCGCTGTTGCGCCGCCAGGTAGGCGCGCTTCCACGGCAGCAATTCGATGCGGTAGTCGACTCCGGCACGCTGCATTGCCTCACGCACCTTGTCGGTGGCGATGCCGATCACGCGCGCCCCATCCAGCATGCTCGACGGTGCCGAGGTTTCGGTGGTGAGATACAAGCGCGGCCGGACTGCGGGCACCGCGTCCACGGCGGCATGGGCCGCAGCACTGAGCACACCGAGTGCCATCGCAAGATACTTTTTTAACAACATTTCTATCGGGCCGAATGGGTGTGTGCGTGTTGATGAATGCAGGTTAGCACTACCAAGTTTTTTTCGGCAACGCATGTAATGACGCACGCCGCCCGGGGTGGCGCAAGTGCGACACATTACCGTGTCAAACGCGGATCATGCCGGATCACAACAAGACTTTCCTACGTGAAAATGCGATACTGCCCAGACCTTTTTCGGGCGCTTTTCATTGCCCAGTTCATCGCAAAAGTCGCCCATGCTGCAATTATTTTCCGTTCCGGACGATCCATCGCTGCTCACATTCGGCGCTTATGAACCGCGCTTTGTGTTGCTTTCGGTCCTGATCGCCATCTTCTCTTCGTGGATGGGCCTGCAGATCGCCGGCCAGGCGGCTGCCAGCCGCAGCCACCGCGCCCTCGTTCTCGCCAGCGGCAGCCTTGCCCTCGGGGCCGGCGTCTGGGCCATGCACTTCATCGGCATGCTGGCGTTCAACCTTTGCACGCCCATCACCTACGACCCGCTGGTCACCCTGCTGTCGGCGCTGCCCAGCATCGGCGCCTCGGCGGTGGCGCTGGCGCTGATCTCGCGCCAGCGCCTCGGTCCGGCCGGGCTGCTGGTGGGCGGCATCGTGGTCGGCGCCGGCATCGGCGCCATGCATTACTCGGGCATGGCCGGCATGCAGATGCGCCTGGAGTTGCGCTACGATCCGGCCATGTTCGCCCTGTCGATCGTGGTCGCTGTGGTGCTGGCCACGCTGGCGCTCGGCGTGCGCTTCGGCCTGTCGCGCTTCAAGTCGCTGCGCGAATCGCAGCGCCTGCTGCTGGCCGCAAGCGTCATGGGCTGCGCCATCGCCGGCATGCACTACACCGGCATGGCCGCCGCGCGCTTCGTCGGCCAGGTGCCGGCAGGCGCCGCAGGTGCGCCCATCGACACCGCGAGCAGCTCGTTCCTGGCGATCGCGATTTCGCTGACCACCGTCGCCTTCACCGGCCTGGTGATGGCCGCCAACGGCCTGCTGCGCTACCGCCAGATGTTCATCGACCTGCGCCGCAGCGAAGCCTGGATGCGCGCCCTGCTCACCACCACGGTGGATGGCGTGATCACCATCGCCCGCGACGGCACCATCAGCGAATTCAACGCCTCGGCCGAGCGTATCTTCGGCTGGGAGCGGCACGAGATCGTCGGCCGCAGCGCCAGCCTCCTGATCGCCGACGACGACGCGGCCTCGCACGACGGCCTGCTGGGTCTCATGCTCGACGGCTACACCAGCGCGATGTCCGGCAGCAGCGAGATCATGGGCAAGCGCAAGGACGGCAGCCTGGTACCGATTCGCCGCGCGATCGGCCACGCGCGCCTGGACAAGCAGGATCTGTTCGTCTGCTTCATCACCGACATCAGCGAGCGCCGCGCCATCATGCAGGCGCTGCATGCCAGCGAGGCCCAGTTTCGCTCCCTGATCGGCAACATCCCCGGTGTCTCCTTCCGCTGCATGCTCGGGGGCGACTGGCCGATGGTCTTCATCAGCGACGCCGTCGAACGCGTCACCGGCTATCCGGCGGCGGATTTCATCGGCGAGCGGCCGCGCCGCCTGTTCGGCACGCTGATCCATGCGACCGACCGCGTGCTGGTGAACGAGGAACTGGAGGCGGCGCTGCGCGAGAACCGCCCCTACCTGGTCGAATATCGCCTGCTGCACGCCGACGGCAGTGTGCGCTGGCTGTGGGAAAACGGCAGCGGCGTGCGCGATGACCAGGGCAAGATGAGCTGGCTCGACGGCGTCATCCTCGACATCACGGAACGCCGCCAGATGGAAGACGCGCTGCGCGAGGCGAAGGACAAGGCCGAACAGGCTGCCGCCGCGCGCGCCACGTTTGTGGCCAACATGAGCCACGAGATCCGCACGCCGATGAATGCGATCCTGGGCTTCACCGACGTGCTGCTCGACGGTGAGCTGAACAAGGAACAGCGGCGCCACCTGGATACCGTCCGCAACGCCGGCCGCTCGCTGCTGCGCCTGCTCAACGAGATCCTCGACACCGCCAAGCTGGAAAAAGGCGCGGTGGAGCTGGAGCAGAACGACTACAACCTGCTCTCGCTGATCGACGAACTGTCCTCGACCCTGGCCCCGAATGCGCGCGCCAAGGGGCTGCACCTCGACATCCACTATGACCCGGCGCTGCCGACCGGCCTGCGCGGCGACGAACTGCGGGTGCGCCAGGTGCTGACCAACCTGATCGACAACGCGATCAAGTTCACGCCGCAGGGTAGCGTCACGCTGCGCGTCGGTGCGGAGGGTGACCAGCTGTGCATCGCCGTCAGCGACACCGGCATCGGCATCGCTCCCGAGCGCCTGCAGGCGATCTTCGACCCGTTCACCCAGGCCGACGCCTCGATGACGCGCCGCTTCGGCGGCACCGGGCTGGGCACCACGATCAGCAAGCAGCTGGTCGAGCTGATGGGCGGGAAGATCTGGGCCGAGAGCGAGCTTGGCCAGGGCACCACGTTCCACGTGCGCCTGCCGCTGGTGCTGGCGCGCTTCGCCAGCCAAGCGCCGCGCGTGCGCAGCGCGGCCGTGCTGCCGCCGCTGCGCGTGCTGGCCGCCGACGACGTGCCGCAGAACCTGGAACTGCTGCAGCTCCTGATGGCGCGCCGCGGGCATACGCTCACGGCCGTGGCGGACGGCGCGGCGGTGCTGGCGCAGGCCACCAGCGGCGAGTTCGACCTGGTGCTGATGGACTTCCAGATGCCGACCCTCGACGGTCTCTCGGCCACCCGCGCGATCCGCGCGCACGAAGCCGCGACGGGCCGGCGCCGCACGCCGGTGATCGCCATGACCGCCAGCGTGCTGGCCGAGCACCGCCGCGCCAGCGTCGAAGTGGGCATGGACGGTTTCGCCACCAAGCCGGTGGACTGGTTCACGCTGTCGCACGAGATCGCACGCGTGCTGGGCCTGGACCAGCAGCAGGCCCAGTCGAATGCGGACCTGGCCGTGCTGCCGGCGCCGCCGCGCGCGGTGCTGAACCGCCGCGCCGGCCTGCACCGCTGGGCCGACAAGGCCGACGTCTACGCCGAGGCGCTCGATCATTTCGGCCGCCAGTACGCCGACCTCGGCGCCACGCTGCAGATGCACGCGGCGGGCGGCTCGCACCAGGCGCTGCGCATGCTCGCGCACAAGGTGCGCGGCGTCGCTGCCAATGTCGGCCTGGAACAGCTGTCGGACGCGCTGTCCAGGCTCGAGCAGGCCACCAATGCCGTGCCGACCGACGAACGCGACGCCGCCCTGGCGCTGGAATCCTCGACCTCCGCCCTGGCCGAGGCGCTGGCCGCGATCCATGCCGGCAGCCCGCAGCCGACGGTGGCGCCTGAAGCCGCCCCGCATGACCTGGCGCGCGCCCGCCGCGCCGGCGGCGTGCTGCTGCAGGCCCTGCGCCGCGGCGCCCTCGACGACGCCGCGCTGGCAGGCCTGGCGGCCGCGCTGGCCGGCCATCCGGTGGCGCCGCGCGTGGCCCAGATCCAGGCCGCGATCGGCGACTTCGAATTCGACTCCGCCCTGGAACAGCTGGAAGCCGTGATGGCCACGCTGGGGGAATAACGTTTTTCTGGATTGATCCGCATGACCCAACCGAACAACCGTCCGCTGATCCTGGCAGTCGATGACGAGGCCAGCAACCTGCAACTGCTGCGCCAGATCCTGCAGGACCACTATCGCCTGCTGTTTGCCAAGGATGGCGCGCGCGCGCTCGAACTGGCGCGCCAGGAGCGTCCCGACCTGGTGCTGCTCGACGTGATGATGCCGGGCATGTCCGGCTACGAAGTGTGCGCCTCGCTCAAGGCCAATCCGGATACCGCGGCAACGCCGGTGATCTTCGTGACCGCCCTGACCGACACCGCCGACGAGCTGGAAGGCTTCGAGGCCGGCGCGGTGGATTACATCACCAAGCCGGTCAGCCCGCCGATCGTGCGTGCGCGCGTGCGCACCCACCTGTCGCTGGTGCGCATGGAAGCGCTGCGCGCGACCCGCCTCGAGATCGTTCAGCGGCTCGGCCTGGCGGCCGAGTACAAGGACAACGAGACCGGCCTGCACGTGATCCGCATGAGCCACTTCTCGCGCATCCTCGGCATTGCGGCCGGCATGGGCGAACTGGAAGCCGACGACCTGCTGCACGCCGCCCCGATGCACGACGTCGGCAAGATCGGCATCCCCGACCGCATCCTGCAGAAACCCGGCCCGCTCGATCCGGACGAGTGGAAGATCATGCAGAGCCACGTCATGATCGGCGCCGAGATCATCGGCGAACACGCCGGCGGCATGCTGGCGCTGGCCTCGCAGATCGCGCTCACGCACCACGAGAAGTATGACGGCAGCGGCTATCCGAACGGCCTGCGCGGCGAGCAAATCCCGCTGGCCGGGCGCATCGTGGCGATCGCCGACGTGTTCGACGCCCTGACCTCGAAGCGGCCCTACAAGCGCGCCTGGACCGAACAGGAGGCGCTCGACTTCCTGCGCGAGCAGAAAGGCCGGCACTTCGACCCGGCGCTGGTGGACTTGTTCATCGGGCAGATGCCGGCGGTGCGGGCGGTGCAGGAGCGCTGGGCGGAAGCCTGAGGGTTCGTAGGGTGGACGGCTTCGCCGTCCGCGCGTTCAACTAGACGGTGATATGACGCGCATCGGCCATCAGAGGCCGGCTGCACGCGCGGTCGGCAGAGCCGACCACCCTACAACGACGATCACCCCGCCGGCGGCACGCCCGCCAGTCCCACGCCCGCCCCCGCATTCGCGGACGCCCTGCGCGCCACCAGCTCCTTGTACAGGTCGGTATAGTTGGCCGCCATCTGCTCGGACGTGAACAGCTCGTGGTAACGCGCTTCGGCGCGCGCGCCCATGCGGCGCGCCAGCTCCGGCTGCTCCCACAGCGCCTGCATCGCGCCGCGCAATGCCTGCGGATCCTCGGGCGGCACCGCCAGGCCGGTCTCGCCGTCGCGGTTGATATAGGTGGTGCCGGTGCCGATCTCGCACGAGATCATCGGTTTGCCGTACATGGCCCCTTCCAGCAGCGAGATGCCGAAGGCTTCCGAGCGCAGGTGCGAGGGGAAGGCGAGCGCATAGCACAGGCTGAGCAAGGCCGCCTTGTCGGCTTCTTCCAGTGCGCCGGTGAAGATCAGGTGCTTCAGCCCCAGGCGCGCGGCCTGTTCCTTCAGTGCCGCTTCTTCCGGACCGGTGCCGACGATCACGATCGGATAGTCCAGTCCCTTGGCCGCCTCGAGCAGGACGTGCAGACCCTTGTAATAGCGCAACACACCAACGAACAGGAAGAACTTCGGTCCCACCCGGGCGCGCCAGTGTGCCAGGCGGCAAGGTTCGACGTTCGGGTAGGTGGCCTTGTCCAGGCCGTAGGTGATGACGCGGGTCTTGTCGCGGTAGCGCTGCAGCACGCCGGATGAGGCCAGGTAGTTGGGCGAGGCCGCGACGATGGCGTCGACACTGTCGAGGAAACGGTACTTGAGTGGCTGGTACAGGCGCAGCCAGCGCTTCTGGCGCACGATGTCGGAGTGGTAGCTGACGACCGTCGGCTTGTTGACGCGCGCCATGAAGTGGGCCAGGTCCATGAAGGGCCAGGGGAAGTGGTAGTGCACGACGTCTGCCTCGCGCGCCATGCGCGCCAGCGCGCCGAGGGCCTGCACCGAGCAGCCGTTGGAGGCGATCTCGAAGTTCAGCGGCACCCGGTGCACCGTGTGTCCGTCGACGCTGATCGGCGCCAGGTCCTTCTGGCGCGACAGCGACAATACGGTGTTGCTCACGCCCAGGCGCGTCGTGCCGACGCACAGCTGGCGGATCACCTGTTCGATGCCGCCGACCGAGTCCGGATAGTACGTCTTGTAGAAATGAAGGACACGCATGTTGGAAGCTTACTGCGAAAGTACTGCACGGTACACCTCGGCGGTCTGCCGTGCGGTGGCGTGCCAGGTCAGTTGTTCGGCGCGCGCGCGTCCCGCTGCAATGCAGCGCGCGCGCTCGCGGGGATCGAGCGCCAGGGTGTGCAGCGCCTCGGCGAGCAGCCCGGTGTCGAGCGGATCGACCTCGAGCGCCGCGCCTTGCGTCACCTCGGGCAGCGAACTGGCGTTCGAGGCCACCACCGGGACATGCGAGGCGAAAGCCTCGACCACGGGGATGCCGAAGCCTTCGTACAGCGAGGGAAAGGCGAACACGCCGGCGCCGGCGTACAGGTGGCGCAGCGCCTGCTGGTCGGTGAGTTTGTCGAGCCAGACCAGGTTCTCGCCGTCGGCCTGCACGCGCTGGAGACGGGTGACCAGCGCCTCGCAGCGCCAGCCGCGCGCGCCGACCACGACCAGCGCGCGTTCGTCGCGCAGGGCCTTGGGCAGGCTCAGCCAGGCATCGAGCAGGCGGTCGACGTTCTTGCGCGGCTGCAGCGTGCCGACGGTGAGGAAGTAACCGGGCTTGAGTTCGAGTTGTGCGAGCGTGGCGGCCACCTCGGACGCGTGAGGCGTCTCGAGCCATTCGTCATCCACGCCGCAGTAGACTACCGAGACCCGGTTCGGGTTCACGCCGAAGCACGCCACCAGTTCGTCGATCGCGAAGTGGGACAGCGCGATGACATGGTCGGCCTTGGCCGTCGCCTTGCGCTGCAGCCAGTTCTTGACGCTGCGCAGGCGCGGATTGCACCACTCGGGATACTTGATGGGCAGCGCATCGTGCAGGGTCGCGACCACCGGACAATCCATGCGCACGATGCGGTAGTCGGTCACATGGAACAGGTCGGCCGGCATGTGGACACGGTGCGCCCCGGGGGTGGCCAGGTCGACCAGCGAGGCGGTTTCGAAGGATTGCGGCATCGGCTGCCCGATGCTGATGCCGCCGTCCGCGCGGAAACGCGGCCAGGAATACGGCGACACGCTGCAGCCGGTACGCGGCAGGTGGCGCATCAGCGCGCGGGTGTAGACCCCGATGCCATCGAGGCGGCCGCCGGTCAGGCCCGGTTCGATCATGGTCGTTCCGAGTCCGACGGTGAGACCGCCCGCGCTCACGCCTGGTACATCCAGCGCAGCGTCTCGGACAGCGGCGTTGGGTCGAGTTGGCCGATGACGGCAGTCAGCTTGCTGTTGCTGCCCGACAGCGTGAGCACGTCGTTGGCGCGGACGAAAGCCGGATTGACGTGCACGTCGATGTGGTAGCCGGCGATCTCGCTCATCATGTCGATCAGGTTGGCCAGCGAGTGCGAGTTGCCGGAACAGACGTTGAAGGCTTCGCCCCTGGGGGCGACGGCCATCAGGCGGCGGTAGGCGCGCACCACCATGCGCACATCGGAGAAATCGCGCGCGATCGCCAGGTTGCCCAGTTCGATGCGCTGGTCCTTGCGGCGGAAGTGCGAGACGATCTTGGGCAGCAGGAAGTTCTCGGTCTGGCCGACGCCCGTATAGTTGAACGGGCGCGCGATGGTGATCGGCAGCTTGTCCATCCACAGGCGCGCCATGTATTCCATGGCCAGCTTGCTGACCGCGTAGTCGTTGGCCGGACTCGGGGGCACGTTCTCGTCGATGACGGGCACGCTGGCATTGCCGTAGATGTTGGCCGATGAGGCCAGCAGCACGCTGGTGGGGCGGTGCTTGCCATCGGCCAGGGCCTGCAGCAGGTTGCGCGTGCCGACCACGTTGACGCGGTAGATCAGTTCGGAATTCGTGTGGGCCACGAAGGCGATGCCGGCCAGGTGCGCGACCACGTCGGGCTGCACCGCGTCGACCACGCGCGCCACGGCGTCGCAGTCGCACAGGTCGACCTCGAAGACATCCGGCCCGCACTCTTCGCCCGGCAGGACGGTGCCGTAGACGCGGTAACCCGCGGCCGTCAGCTCCTGCGCCATGTAGTAGCCGGTGAAGCCGCGCAGGCCGGTGATCAGCGCGCGCCGCCCCTCGCCTTCTCTCCCGCCGATGAACGCCGGGATGTCATCCGTGGCCATGCGTTCCATGATCTAGAACGAGAATCCGATTTCGTTGCGACGCAGGTCGGCGTCGACCATCATCTGGCACAGTTCTTCGAGCGTGGTGGTCGGCTCCCAGCCGAGCACGCGCTTGGCCTTGGCCGGGTCGCCGATCAGCAAGTCGACTTCGGCCGGGCGGTAGAACTTGGGCGACACGCGCACCAGGGCCTTGCCGGTACGGGCGCAATGGCCGACTTCGTTCTCGCCTTCGCCGCTGAATTCGACGCTGACGCCGGCGCCCTTGAAGGCCATCGTGACGAAGTCACGCACGGTCTCGGTACGGTTGGTGGCCAGCACGAAGGTGTCGGGCTCGTCGGCTTGCAGGATGCGCCACATGCCTTCGACATATTCTTTGGCATAACCCCAGTCGCGCTTGGCGTCGAGGTTGCCCAGTTCGAGCACGTCGAGCTTGTTCAGGACGATCTTGGCGACCGAGTCGGTGATCTTGCGGGTGACGAACTCGCGGCCGCGCAGCGGCGACTCGTGGTTGAACAGGATGCCCGAGGAACCGAAGATGCCGTAGGATTCGCGGTAATTGACCGTCATCCAGTGCGCGTAGAGCTTGGCGACGCCGTAGGGGCTGCGTGGATAGAAGGGCGTGTCCTCCACCTGCGGGATCGCCTGCACCTTGCCGAACATTTCCGAGGTCGACGCCTGGTAGAAGCGGATCTTCGGATTGATGATGCGGATCGCTTCCAGCAGGTTGACCGCGCCCAGGCCCGTGATCGAGGCGGTGGTGACCGGCTGCTCGAAGGACACGCCGACAAAGCTCTGCGCCGCCAGGTTGTAGACCTCGTCCGGCTGGCTGCCTTCGACCAGGCGAATGCTCGACGACAGGTCGGTCAGGTCGTATTCGACCAGCGACAGGTTCGGGTGCTTGTCGATGCCGAGCTCTTCGATGCGCCAGAAATTAACCGAGCTGGAGCGACGGAAGGTGCCGGTCACGTGGTAACCTTTTTCCAGGAGAATCTGCGCCAGGTAGGCGCCGTCCTGGCCGGTAATGCCAGTGATCAGGGCTCTTTTTGTTGTTTGCATGTTCTTGGGTTCTAGAAGTGGTCTCGCAAGCAGCCAGACGCAGGGCAGCCGGGATTGTATCAGAGAGGAAGATGGTGTCAGCTTTGCACATTAGAAACTCGTGCAATAAAAGCAACACTTATGCGAACATTATGCCCCGAAATGGCTGGGGTACGTCGCCCGCTTACGGTTTGTTACCGTTGTATTTGCGCGAAGACAAATAACGAAATTCAGAGACAAATACGCCTGATGCAGATCAAAATCCTGCATCAGGCGCGTGCTCTAACGAGGGTCAGTGCTTACTTATCTTTGTGAAACTGCATCCACGACACACAGGGCCGTCATGTTGACGATGCGGCGCACCGTCGACGACGGGGTCAGGATGTGGACCGGCCGTGCGCAGCCCAGCAGCACCGGACCGATCGCGATGCCGTTGCCGGCGGCGCTCTTGACCAGGTTGTAGGAAATATTGGCGGCGTCGATGTTCGGCATCACCAGCAGGTTGGCGTCGCCGGTCAGGGCCGAGTTCGGCATGATCTTCATGCGCACCTTGGCTTCGATCGCGGTGTCGCCATGCATCTCGCCGTCGATTTCCAGGTCCGGCTTGGCCTGCTGCACCAGCGGCAGCACGGCGCGCATCTTCTGGGCCGACGCGCTGTTGGCGGTGCCGAAGTTCGAATGCGACAGCAGGGCCGCGCGCGGCTGGATGCCGAAGCGCTCCAGCTCCTCGGCCGCCATGACGGTGATCTCGGCCAGCTCCTGCGCGCTCGGGTTCTCGTTGACGTGGGTGTCGACGATGGCCAGCTGGCGGTCCGGCGTGATCAGGAAGTTCATCGCCGCGTACACGTTCGTGCCCGCGCGCTTGCCCAGCACCTGGTCGATGTAGTGCAGGTGCATCCAGGTGGTGCCGTAGGTGCCGCAGATCAGGCCGTCGGCATCGCCCTTGTGGACCATCATGGCGCCGATCAGGGTATGGCGGCGGCGCATCTCGATCTTGGCCAGGTCGATGGTCACGCCCTTGCGCTTGGCCATCTCGTAGTAGGCCTGCCAGTAGTCGCGGTAGCGCTCGTCGTAGTCCGGGTTGATCACGTCGACGTGCTGGCCGAGCTTGAGGCGCAGGCCGAACTTCTCGATGCGCTTTTCCAGCACCGCCGGGCGGCCGACCAGGATCGGGCGCGCCAGCTTCTCGTCGACCACCACCTGCACCGCGCGCAGCACGCGCTCGTCCTCGCCTTCGGCGTAGACGATGCGCTTGGCTTCCATCGGCGCCCCCTTGGCCACCGAGAACAGCGGCTTCATGAAGGTGCCGCTGCGGTACACGAACTGCTGCAGGCTCTCGGCATACGCGGCCAGGTCGTCGATCGGGCGGGTGGCGACGCCGCCGTCCTGCGCGGCCTTGGCCACCGCCGGAGCGATGTGGGTCAGCAGGCGCGGATCGAAGGGCATCGGAATCAGGTATTCCGGGCCGAAGGACAGGTTGTTGATGCCGTAGGCCGAGGCCACGATGTCCGACTGCTCGGCGTGGGCCAGGTCGGCGATCGCGTGCACCACGGCGATTTCCATCTCGCGGGTGATGGTGGTCGCGCCGCAGTCCAGCGCGCCGCGGAACATGTAGGGGAAGCACAGGACGTTGTTGACCTGGTTCGGATAATCCGAGCGGCCGGTGGCGATGATGGCGTCGCTGCGCACGGCCTTGACGTCTTCCGGCAGGATCTCCGGGTTCGGGTTGGCCAGCGCCAGGATCAGCGGGTTGGCGGCCATGGACTCGACCATGTCCTGCTTCAGGACGCCGCCGGCCGACAGGCCCAGGAAGATGTCGGCGCCCGGGATCACGTCACGCAGCGAACGGTGCGGGGTATCCTGGGCAAAGCGCTCCTTGTCCGGGTCCATCAACTCGACGCGGCCCTTGTAGACCACGCCGGCCAGGTCGGTCACGAAAATGTTCTCTACGGGGAAGCCGAGGTCGACGATCAGGTCGAGGCAGGCCAGCGCCGCGGCGCCGGCGCCGGACACCACCAGCTTGCAGTTTTTAATGTCCTTGCCGACCACCTTCAGGCCGTTCAGGATGGCGGCGCCGACGATGATCGCGGTGCCGTGCTGGTCGTCGTGGAAGACCGGGATCTTCATGCGCTCGCGCAGCTTGCGCTCGATGTAGAAGCATTCCGGCGCCTTGATGTCCTCCAGGTTGACGCCACCGAAGGTCGGCTCGAGCGAGGCGATGATGTCGACCAGCTTGTCCGGGTCGTTCTCGTTGATCTCGATGTCGAATACGTCGATCGCCGCGAACTTCTTGAACAGCACGCCCTTGCCTTCCATGACCGGCTTCGAGGCCAGCGGGCCGATGTTGCCCAGGCCGAGCACGGCGGTGCCGTTCGTGATCACGGCGACCAGATTGCCGCGCGCCGTATATTTATACGAGTTGGCCGGGTCCTTGACGATCTCCTCGCAGGGCGCGGCGACGCCCGGCGAATAGGCCAGCGCCAGGTCGCGCTGGTTCAGCAGGCCCTTGGTCGGGGTGACGCTGATCTTGCCGGGGCGGGGAATCTGGTGATATTCGAGCGCTGCAGCACGCAGTTGTTGACGCAGTTCTTCTTTCTTGTCCGATGACGAGTCCATGCCTGGCAGCTTTCCTGAAACTAGAGGGGAACCTCCAATTTTATCAGACGAACAGTTGACAAGGGCTACGTATTTTCAACAAGCAGCGACTTGATTCATAAGACTTGCTTATAAGTCAAGCTTTCATATGAGCTCAGCTTATAGCTCCGCGTATGGATGAATGCGGGGTTTAGAATGCGGCATGCTTTCCGAATTCGACCTCATCAAACAATTCTTCCAGCGCCCGCGCCCGGGCCGGGCCGACCTCGGCATCGGCGACGACTGCGCCCTGCTCACTCCGACGCCGGGCCGGCAGCTGGCGATCTCGAGCGACATGCTGGTCGAGGACCGGCATTTCTTCGCCGGCGCCGATCCCTGCATGCTGGGCCACAAGAGCCTGGCGGTGAACCTGTCCGACCTGGCGGCGATGGGCGCGCGCCCCCTGGCCTTCACGCTGGCGCTCAGCCTGCCCGCCGCCGATCCGGCCTGGCTGGAGGGATTTTCGCGCGGCTTGTTCGCGCTGGCCGACGCCCACGGCTGCGAACTGGTCGGCGGCGACACCACCAAGGGGCCGCTCAACATCTGCATCACGGTGTTCGGCGAACTGGCGCCGGGGCATGCGCTGCGGCGCGATGCGGCCCAAGTGGGCGACGACATCTGGATTTCGGGAACGCTGGGCGACGCGCGCCTGGCGCTGGCAGGCTACTGGAACGAAGTAGCGCTGCCTGAAGCGGACCACGCGCAGGCGGCGCAGCGGATGCACATGCCGGCGCCGCGCGTGGCGCTGGGCCTGGCGCTCTCGGCCCAGCCGATCGCCCATGCGGCGCTCGACATCTCGGACGGCCTGGTCGGCGATCTCGGGCATATCCTGGCCGCCTCGCGGGTCGGGGCGACGCTGGACGTGGATGCGCTGCCGGCCGGGCCGGTGCTGGCGCGGCAAGCGCGCGACCTGCGGCGCAGGTTCACCGCGGCCGGCGGCGACGACTACGAACTGTGCTTCACGGCGCCGGCGGCCCAGCGTGCGGCGGTGCTGGAGGCAGGGCGCGCCAGCGGCACGCCGGTGACGCGCGTCGGCGCCATCGAGGCGGAACCGGGCTTGCGTTTCGTGGATGCGCAAGGGGCGCCGCTCGAGCTCAAGCTGAGCGGGTGGGATCACTTCAGTTGAACGCGTGGGCGGGAAACCCGCCCACCCTACGGTAAGCCTACATTGTAGGGTGTTCGGCTTTGCCGAACGCGCGTTCATTCCGCGTTTGACGTTCCCTCGTCTTCGCGCGGCGTCTTGCGGTCGTCGTACGGCCCATACGTCAGCCAGTAGTGCCGGAACGCCAGCCGGATGTTCTCGCGCAGCTGCAGCTCGTTCCACGGCTTGGTATAGAAGCGGTAGATGGCGCCGCGGTTGATCGAGTCGAGCACCGTCTCCACCCCGGTGTCACCCGACAGGATGATGCGGATCGTGTCCGGATACATCTCCTTGACCTTGCTGAGGAACTCGGTGCCGCTCATCATCGGCATGCGCTGGTCGCACAGGATCACCTGCACCCGGTACAGCGCCAGGAATTCGAAGCCTTCGGCCGGCGACGAGGCCGTCAGCACCCGGTAGTTGTCGCGCCTGAACAGGCGGTGCAGCGCGGTCAGCACGTTGACGTCGTCGTCCACAATGAGCAGGGTCTGCGCCTTGTCGTCCTGGGCCGGCGGCTGGTCGGGCTGGGCGCGGTTGTCCAGGACCAGGCGCGCCAGTTCCTCGCACGGCAGCGCGCGCGCGAAGTGGAAGCCCTGGATTTCGTCGCAGCGGTGGCGCCGCAGGTAGGCCATCTGGGCGCGCGTCTCGACGCCTTCCGCGATCACCTGCATGTGCAGGCTGTGCGCCATGCTGATGATCGCCAGCGCGATCGCCGCGTCGTCCGGGTTGGTGACGATGTCGCGCACGAACGCGATGTCGATCTTGAGCTTGTCGATCGGGAAGCGCTTGAGGTAGGCGAGCGACGAGTAACCGGTGCCGAAGTCGTCGATCGCGATGCGGATGCCGAGCTCCTTCAGGCGCCCCAGCACCGCGATGGTGTGCTCGGCGTTCGACATCAGCGCGCTTTCGGTCAGCTCCAGCTCGAGCAGGCCCGGCTCGATCGCGTGGCGCTCGAGCGCCGCGCGGATCACGCCTTCCAGGTCGCCCTCGACGAACTGGCGGCTCGAGACGTTCACCGCCACCCGCACGTCGCGCACCCCTTGCGCGTTCCAGGCGGCGATCTGGCGGCAGGCTTCGTCGACGATCCATTCGCCGACGCGCACCACCAGCCCGGTTTCTTCCATGATCGGGACGAATTCGGCCGGATAGACCAGGCCGAAGCCGGGCCGGTTCCAGCGCAGCAGCGCTTCGACGCCCGAGACGCGGCCGGTGTTCAGCTCCAGCTTGGGCTGGTAGTAGAGCACGAACTGGCCGCCCTCGAGCGCGCCGCGCAGCGCCAGTTCGAGGTCGAGGCGCGCCAGCACCTGCACGTTCATGCCGGCCGTGAAGAAGCGGTAACCGTCGCGTCCCGCTTCCTTGGCGCGCACCATGGCGGTGTCGGCATACTTGACCAGGGTGCCCGGCTCGGTCGCGTCTTCCGGATACATCGCGATGCCGATGCTGGCCGTCAGCGCGGCCTGCTGGCCGTGCAGGTCGAAGGGCAAGCGCAGCGCCTCGCGCACCTCGTTGGCGACGTTCACGGCTTCCTGCTGGTCGCGCGTCATGGTCAGGATCAGCGCGAACTCGTCGCCGCCCAGGCGGCCGGCGGTGTCGCGCAGGCGCACCACCCGCACCAGGCGCGTGCTGAACTGGCGCAGCAACTCGTCGCCGAGCGCGGTGCCGAGCGAGTCGTTGATGATCTTGAAGCGGTCGAGCGTGATGCACAGCACCGCCACGCGCCAGTGCTTGTCGCGCGCCAGTTCGATCGCGTCGCGCAGGTTCTGGAAGAACAGGGTGCGGTTCGGCAGGCCGGTGAGCGCATCGTAGCTGGCCATGTGGCGCATGCGTTCCTGCGCATGCAGGCGCTCGCTGATGTCGCGCGCCACCGCGATCAGCATGCGGCTCTTGCCCAGGTCCTGGAGTTTCCAGCTGATTTCCACCGGTACCGCGCCCTGCCCGCCCGCCCTGAGCAGCTCGGTTTCGACGATGTCGCCGGGAAGCGCGCCGTATTCGATTTTCGCCTCGTGGGTCATCTGCCCGCCTTCCCCGCGCGCAACCGAGGGCGCTTCGCTGACCGCCGCCAGGTGGCGCTCCAGCAGTTCGCGCGTGGCCAGGCCCAGCGCCACCGGATCGATCCGCAGCAGCGCGTCGCGCGAGAAGCCCAGCATGCGGCAGGCGCCGTCCGAGACGTCGACCATCGCCATCGAGGCGGTATCGATCAGGAAGATCGCATCGGGCGTCGCATCCATCGCGCCGCGAAAACGCGCCAGCTCGGCGGTGCGCTCGCGCACCTCGCGCTCGAGCTGCACGCCGTAGTCCTGCGACTCGCGGTGCAGCAGGCGCACTTCCAGCAGGTTGCGGATGCGCGTCATGACCTCGACCGTGTCGAAAGGCTTGCCGATGAAGTCGCGAGCGCCGGCTTCGAGCGCGGCCAGCTTCTTGTCCGGCTCGGCCGTCACCACCAGCACCGGCAGCCAGGAATCGCTCTCGAGCGGCTTGAGCGCCTCCATCACGTCGAAGCCGTCCATGCCCGGCATGTGCAGGTCGAGGATGATCAGGTCGTAGCGCTGCTTCAGGTGCATCGACACCACCTGGCGCGGGTCATGGGTAGCCGAGACATTCTCGTACCCGGTGGTCTTCAGGAGGTACTCGAGCAGCTGGACGTTGACGGGTTCGTCGTCCACGACCAGGATGCGCGCGCGGCGGATATCTTGCAGTGAAATCATTCGGCCTTCCTTTCGGCCGGCGCGGCTCCCTTGGCACGGAGCTGGGCCAGCGTACTGTTGATCGCCTCGGTGAACTTGTCGATGTCGATCGGTTTGGTCAGGTAACGGGTAAAGCCCGCGGCCATGCCGCGCTCGATATCGCGCGGCATGGCGTTGGCGGTCAGGGCAATGACCGGAATGCCGGCGGTCAGCGGGTCGGCGCGCAGCTGCTTGAGCACCTCGATGCCGCTCATGCCGGGCAGGTTCAGGTCCATCAGGATGATCTCCGGCCGGTGGGCGCGCGCCAGCGACAGGCCGACGTGGCCGTCGAGCGCCGACAGCAAGCGCAGGTCGGAGCGAAAGCGCACGATCTCTTCCACCAGGCGCAGGTTGGCCGGATTGTCCTCGACATACAGGAGCAGGTGCGGGGTCAGCTGCGCTCCTGCCTCGCCTGGTGCGGCCTGGACCTGCGGCGCCTCGTCGTCCGCGCCTTCCGCCGCCGGCGCCGCCAGCGGCGCGGTGCTGGCCAGCTCGATCCAGAACACGCTGCCCACGCCGGGGCTGCTGGAGACGCCGATGTCGCCGCCCATCAGCTCGACCAGGCGCTTGGTGACCACCAGGCCGATGCCGGTGCCCTCCTGGCTGCCGCCTTCCTGGCCGAGCCGGTTGAAGGGCTGGAACAACCCGGCCACCTGTTCGGCATCGAGGCCGGCGCCGGTGTCCTGCACCGACAGGCGCAGCCGGTTCGGCGCCACCTGCTCGCAGCTCACCACCACGGCGCCGGCTTCGCGGTTGTACTTCACCGCATTCGACAACAGGTTGAGCAGCACCTGCTTCAGGCGGGTGCGGTCGGCCAGCACCACGGCGCCCGGCGTTTCCGGGAACAGCACCCGCACTCCGCGGCTGGCCGCGATCGGCTCGACCATCGTGCGCGTTTCAAGCAGCGTGTCGCCCAGCGCCACCGGCTCCATCGACAGCGTCACCGTGCCCGACTCCACCTTGGCCAGGTCGAGGATCTCGTTGATCAGGGTGAGCAGGTGGCGGCCGCTTTTCAGGATGTGGTTCGCGAATTCCTTTTTCTGCTCGAGGGTCGAAGGCAGGGTATCCGAGGTCAGGATCTGGGCGAAGCCCAGGATCGCGTTGAGCGGCGTGCGCAGCTCGTGGCTCATCGAGGACAGGAAGGCCGACTTGGCCTGGTTGGCGCTGCGCGCCTCTTCGATGGCATTGGCCAGTTCGGCGTTGGCCAGGGCCAGCTGCAGGGTGCGCTCGTCGACGCGCTGCTCGAGCTGCTCGTTGAGCCGCATGATCTCCTGCTGCGCGCGCGAACGCTGCGCCACTTCGCGCGCGATCTCGCTGCTCGACGTCTCGAGCTCGCGGGTGCGGCCCTCGATCTCGGTGAGCATGGCATTGAAGGAGTCGACCAGTTCCCCGGCCTCGTCGTTGCTGATGCGCGGCGCGCGGCGCGAGTAGTCGCGGGTGGCGACGACGTCGCGCGCGATCTCGGTGATGGCCACGATCGGCGCCGTCACCACGTGGCCCATGCGGCGCATCAGCAGATAGGCCACGCCCATCGCCAGCAGCGTCACCAGGGCGGCGATGCTCAGGTAATCCAGGATGCGCGCCAGCAGCCGGTTCTCGGCGCGCAGGTAGACGGTGCCGAGCGTGTCGCCGTTTTCGGCGATGCGCTGGCGGACCACCAGGTCGTCGCCGTCGCGGGCATGCGCGGGTGGCAGGACCTGGGGCAACGCGCGCGACTCGCCCGGCGCCCGGTAAGAGGCGAACAGCGCGCCGTTGGCGCCATAGATGGCGGCGGCGCGCACCTGCGGGCGGGTACGCAGCAGCGCCAGGTTCTCGTTCGCCAGGCGCGGGTCGTCGAAGGCGAGCGCGGCCGATGTCATGTGGCCGACCAGCTCGGCCTGGGTGGCAAGGTCGTTGACCAGGCTGCGCTGGTAGCTGCGCAGGTCGTAGCCGACGATGATCGCGACCGACACCAGCAGGGCGGCCAGCGTGGTCGCCATCACGGCCCGTACCAGCTTGCTGCGGATGGAGCGGAACTGGCTCATGCGGTCCCCGGCCCGGCCCGGGCAGCCGAGCGCTGGCCGCCGGCGCGGCCATGCCGGTCCATTCGAAGGAAGGCAGGGAGCGCCACGGCGGCGGTGCCGCACGGTAGCGCCGGATCCTTCCGGTCACGCGCAGGTGGTTCGAGCGGCATCCTGGATCCTACGGAAAACGGAATCAGCGGTGAATAGGCAAATGCGCGGCAAATGCGCGCGGCAAGAGCGTGGAACAGGCGCACTTCCGGCGTGTCAAATCGGCGCCGCCGGGTGAGCACGGCGGCGCGTACAGCATAGCGGAGCGTTTCGTGACATGTCGCACGGAACTTTTCACGATTCATCGAGTCGGCGCTCGCCGAGACAGCCCATGCGAGGTGGGTAAAAATCCATACAGCATTTCATGCAAGCTTTGTGTGTCAGCAGGGCACGGACCGCGCTAGAATGAAACCGCGGGGCGCATCCATGCGCCCGCACCGGCCTCGGTTCAGTAAGGGCTCAGTCCATCCGCACCCAAAGGAGTCTCACGTGACGAACGATATTCTCGATCTTGCTACCCAAGTTGGCCGGGCGCTCGAGGCCAAGCGCCTGATGCTGGCGACCGCCGAATCCTGCACCGGAGGCGGCGTGTCCCAGGCGATCACCGACATCCCGGGCTCCACCGGCTGGTTCGACTGCGGCTTCGTCACCTATTCGAATGCCTCCAAGACCGAACTGCTGGAGGTGCCGGCGGCGCTGGTCGCGCAGTTCGGTTCGGTAAGCGAGGAAGTGGCCGGCAAGATGGCCGAGGGCGCTCTGTCCAACAGCAACGCCGACGTGGCGGTGTCGACCACCGGCATCGCCGGACCGACCGGCGCGGTGCCGGGCAAGCCGGTCGGCACCGTGTGCTTCGGCTGGTCGCGCGGCGAGACGACCCACACCGAGCGCCTGGTGTTCCAGGGCGACCGCCAGTCGGTGCGCGAGCAGGCCGTGGCGCACGCGCTACGCGGACTGTTGCGCTTCATCGAATAAACCGGCCGCGCCCATGATCCGGATGGCGCAGCGCCTGCTGGGCGGCCTGGCGCTGCTCGCGGCGGCCGGCCCTGGCCTGGCAGGCCCGCCCGCCGCCGCGCCGCCCCCTTCGGCCGCATACACCGTGTACGCGGCCGGCGACATCGCGCGCTGCAAGCATCCCGACCCGCGCTGGTCCGGAGCGGCCGCCACGGCCAGGCTGGTCGAGGGGCGCTTGCGCGCCGACGCACATGCCGGCACGCCGGCCGCCGTGCTGACCCTGGGCGACCATACCTACCCCGCCGGCAAGGCGGCCGAGTTCGAACACTGCTACGGCCCGACCTGGGGGCGCTTCCGCGACCGCACCTGGCCCACACCCGGCAACCACGAGTATGCGACGCCCGGCGCCAAGCCCTATTTCGCCTATTTCGGCGAACGGGCCGGCAGCCCGCAGCAGCCCTGGTACAGCCTGCGGCTCGGCAGCTGGCTGGTGATCTCGCTCGACAGCAACCTGGAAGGCGCCGCGCACGCCGCCCAGATCGCCTGGCTGCGCACCGAACTGGCGCGCCGGCCGAGTACCTGCACCCTCGCCTTCTGGCACCATCCGCTGTACACCTCGGGCGGCCACCTCGGCCCGGGCCGCATGCGCGACGCGTTCGCGCTGCTGCATGCGGCCGGCGCCGAGCTCGTGTTGTCGGGCCACGACCACGACTACGAGCGTTTCGCGCCGCAGGATGCCGATGGCCGGCTCGACCGGGCCAGGGGCGTGCGCCAGTTCGTGGTCGGCACCGGCGGCGCCTATGCCACGCCTTTCCTGCAGCTCACCGCCCACAGCGAGGTGCGCGAAGCCAGTTACGATGGCGTGCTGGCGCTGCGCCTGCTCGACGGCGCCTACGAATGGCGCTTCCTGCCGGCCGACCCGAGCCGCGTGCCGGCCGGCGCCACGCTCGACCATGGACGTGGCAGCTGCCACTGAAGGAGCAGCGCATGCGATACTTCCGGCTGCTCGTTCTTATTCTGATGATGACCACATTCGTTCCACCCACCGGCGCCCAGTCCGCGCCCGCCCCGTCGCCCATCCCGCTGCCCACCGTCGCCTTCGAGAAAACCACCCTGCCCAACGGGCTGCAGGTGATCCTGGTCGAAGACCGGCGCCTGCCCATCGTGGCGGTAAACATCTGGTACCACGTCGGCCCGGCCAACGAGGCGCCCGGGCTGACCGGTTTCGCCCACCTGTTCGAGCACATGATGTTCGCGGCCACGCGCCACATCCCGCGCGGCATGGCCGACCGCCTGCTGGAAGGCGCCGGCGCCACCGACAGCAACGGCGGCACCGGCTACGACCAGACCAGCTACTATGACACCGTGCCCGCCAACCAGCTGGAGCTGGCGCTGTGGGTGCACGCCGATCGCATGGGCTACCTGCTCGACGTGCTCGACCAGAAAGCCTTGACCAACCAGCAGGACGTGGTGCGCAACGAGCGCCGCCAGACGGTCGAGGACGAACCCTACGGCCTGGTGGAGGAAGCGCTGGCGCATGCGCTGTTCCCCAAGGGCCATCCCTACCACGCGTCGATCATCGGCTCGCATGCCGACATCCAGAACGCGAAGCTGGAAGACGTGCGCCGCTTCTTCGCGCGCTACTACGGTCCGAACAACGCCAGCATCGTGATCGCCGGCGACATCGACAAGGCGAAGACGCTCGCCCTGGTCGAACGCTATTTCGGCAGTTTCAAGCGCAGCGCGCCGGTGGCGCGTCCCAGCGTGGCGACGCCCCCGATCACCAGCGAGCGCCGCGTGGTGGTGCGCGACCGCGTGGAGCTGCCGCGCATCTTCATGGGCTGGCTGACGCCGCCCGCCTACCGGCCGGGCGACGCCGAGCTGGCGGTGGCCGCCGCGATCCTGGGTGGCGGCAAATCGAGCCGGCTGTACAAGAAGCTGGTCTACGAGCGCCAGATCGCCCAGGACGTGGACGCCACCCAGAATTCCTACGGCCTGACCTCGACCTTCGTGATCGACGTCACCGCCCGCCCCGGCGTCGAAGCGCGCGCGCTGGAAGCGGCGGTCGACGCCGAACTGGCCGAACTGCGCGAGCACGGCCCCTCGCAGCGCGAGGTCGAGCGCGCCCGCAACAGCATCGAGACCGCGCTCCTGAGCTCCATCGAGAAGCTCGGCGGCGACGGGCTGGCCGACCAGCTCAACCACTACAACCAGTACACCGGCGACCCCGGCTACCTGGCCAAGGACCTGGCGCGCCTGCGCAGCATCACCCCGGCCGACGTGCAGCGCGCGGTGCGCAGTCACCTGGACCGGCAGGCGCGCGCGGTCGTCACCGGCCTGCCCGGCAAGCCGGTGATCGACGATCCGCGCCCGCCGAAGGCGAAGCGCGGCGCCGCGCCGGCGCCGGGCGACGCCGGGAATGCCATCAACGCACCCGAGCCCTGGCGTGCAGAGCAGCCGAAGGCCGGCCCGACGCCGCAGTTCTCGCTGCCGCAGGGCGCATCCTTCACGCTCGCCAACGGCTTGCGCGTGATCCACCACTACAAGCCGGGCCTGCCCCTGGTATCGGCCCAGCTGGTGGTGCGCAGCGGCAGCGCCGCCAACCCGGCCGCGATGCCGGGCCTGGCCGGCTTCACCGCGCAGATGCTGGAAGAAGGGACGAATACCCGCAGCGCACCGCAGATCGCCGACGAGATCGCGCAACTGGGCGCTTTCCTCGACAGCGGCAGCAGCGCCGACGCCTCCGCCGTCTCGCTGCTGTCGCTGCGCGCCACCTTCGCCCCGTCGCTCGAGGTGCTGGCCGACATCGTGCTGCGTCCCGCCTTTCCGATCGCGGAGGTAGAGCGCCAGCGCGCCGACCGGATCGGCGAACTGATCCAGCAGCGCGACGACCCGGAAGCCGTGGCGGCAGTGGCCTCCCTCGGCGCGCTGTACGGCAGCAGGCACCCGAAGGGCCATGGCCAGCTCGGCACCGAACCGGCGATCCGCGCGGTGACCCGCGCCGACCTGGTGGACTTCTGGCGCCGCCACTATGTGCCGGAGAATGCCGCGCTGGTGGTATCGGGCGACATTGCGCACGACGAGCTGAAAGCGCTGGTGGAAGCGCGCTTCGCAGCCTGGCCGCGCGCCGAGGCGCCGGCCGGCGGCGGCCCCGACCCGGCGGGCACACGGGCCCGTCTGGTCGTGGTCGATCAGCCGGACGCGGTCCAGACCGCGCTACGGGTCGGCAGCATCGGCGTGGCGCGCGACACCCCCGACTATCCGGCCCTGCAGGTCATGAACGGCGCGCTGGGCGGCATGTTCTCCAGTCGCCTCAACAACAAGCTGCGCGAAGAAAAAGGCTATACCTACGGCATCCATTCGTACTTCCGCACCGACCGCACGCCGGGGCCCTTCGTCATCGCCGGCAGCGTCCGGGCCGATGCCACCGGCGCCGCGGTGCGCGAGATCTTCCGCGAGGTGAACGGCATGCGCGACGCACCGCTGCCGCCCGCCGAGCTGCTTGCCGCGCGCGACGCCCAGGTGCTGTCGCTGCCCGGCCAGTTCGAGACCAATGCCGACATCGGCGCCAGCCTGGCCGAGACCTTCGTCTACGACTTGCCGCTCGACTACTATGCCCGCCTGCCGGCCCAGCTCTCCAGCGTCACGGCCGAGCAGGTGCAGGCCGCCGCGCGCAAGCACCTGGTGCCGGAAAAGATGGTCGTGGTGGCCGTGGGCGACCGCAAGCGCATGCTGCCGCAGCTGCAGCCGTTGCGGCTGGGGACGGCGGAAGTGCGCGACAGCGACGGGCAGTTGCCGCATCCGCGGCAATAGGCTGACCGCACCGGCCCGTGCAAGCCCGCACTTGCCGGGCGCCGGTGTTTCATCTAACATGTGAACAAATCTTCACATGTTGAATATGACGACACTACCCGAATTCGAGCACGCCGCCGGCGCGGTCGAGCAGCTGGCCGACCTGTTCCACCTGCTCGGCGACGCCACCCGCCTGCGCATCGTGCTGGCCTGCCTGGCGCAACCGACCGCGGTGGGCGACATCGCCGCCGCCCTCGACTTGTCCAGCTCGCTGGTCAGCCATCACCTGCGCCTGCTGCGCGCGGCCCGCATCGTCAAGGCCGAGCGCCAGGGCAAGCAGGTCTTCTACGCCGCTGCCGACGCCCACATCAGCAGCCTGCTCGCCAACATGTTCGAGCACATCGCCGAACCAGCCACCGGAATGGACGCATGAGTCACGATCACAAGCACGACGGCCACAAGCACGAGGGCCACGGCTTCGGCCACCACCACCACCACATGCCCGACCCGGCCGGGCACGGGCGCGCCTTTGCCCTGGCGATCGGCGTCAACACGCTGTTCGTGGCCATCGAATTCATCTACGGCTTCATCGCCCATTCCACCGCCCTGATGGCGGACGCCGGCCACAACCTGTCCGACGTGCTGGGCCTGATGCTGGCCTGGGGCGCGGCGGCGCTGGCCAAGAGCGCGCCGACCCGGCGCTATACCTACGGCCTGCGCGGCTCGTCGATCCTGGCGGCGCTGGCCAATGGCCTGCTGCTGATGGTGGCCTGCGGCGCCATCGCCCTGGAGGCGGTACAGCGCTTCACCGAACCGGCGCCGGTACAGGGCTTGACGGTATCGATCGTCGCGGCGATCGGTGTCGTGATCAACGGCTTCTCGGCCTGGCTGTTCATGGCCGGCAGCAAGGGCGACCTGAACCTGCGCGGGGCCTACCTGCACATGGCGGCCGACGCCGCGCTGTCGCTGGGCGTGGTGATCTCGGGGCTGGCCATCATGGGCACCGGCTGGACCTGGATCGACCCGGCGGTGAGCCTGGCGATCGTGGTCGTGATCGTGCTCGGCACCTGGTCGCTGCTGCGCGAGTCGGTGCTGCTGTCGATGGCGGCGGTGCCGCCCGGCGTGGACGCCGGCGCGGTACAAGCATACCTGGCCGCCCAGCCGGGCGTGAAGGAAGTGCATGACCTGCACATCTGGGCCTTGAGCACCACCGAAACCGCGCTGACGGCGCACGTGGTGATGCCGGACGGGTATCCGGGCGACGGGATGCTGGACCAGATGGCGGCGAAACTACGGAGCGACTTCGGCATCCACCACTGCACGCTGCAGGTAGAGGAAGGAACAACGCATCACCATTGTGCGCTGGGCGGCCACGGCCATGACAGCCACGACCATGCCCATGCGCACTAGGCCGTTCAGTCGCAGATGAACCTGCCGCTGCTGGAATGCTCGATATACGTCGGTGGCCTGTCCGGAGCGCTCGCTTCGATGTAGGTCACCGCGCAAGTAGCCCGGTTCGACGGGCTCACGTTTTTCGGCGAGACCGTCAGGCCGCCGTACTCGAAGCTGATGTTGTAGTCGTCGTTGAGCCCCACGCCCATGCCGAGGCCGGCCGCCGCCGCGAACATCCGCACCTCGCCGAGGTCCGCGGCTGCCGGGTAGCCATTGCGAATCAACACGGTCTGGCCTTCGAAGGTGACCGTGCCAGTCGACATGTTGTTACTGACCATTGCCTTGGCGCGCACCATGGTTGCCGTCGATATCAGAGCGCCCTTGGCCGCCTTCAGGTTGGCGGCACGGGCGTCTCCGGCCAGGTTGGAAAATCTCGGCAAGGCAGTCGCCGCCAGGATACCGAGTATCACGATCACCGCAATCAGTTCGATCAGGGTGAAACCGCCCTGCTTGCCCGCTTTGAAATGTGAATTGGCCACAGCCCGCTCCGTGGAAAATATGCCGATGAACGTCGGTGCGAGCGTTCGACGTCGAACGCATATCGCACCGTCGATGACAGCATAAGACGGAGGAAAATCGCGATGATGACCTAAGGCAACATATATCCTTAGGGAAATATTGTGCGATGCAGGCATGCACTTGATCGTCGATCAAGCTACCCGGGCAGCCGTTGACTGCCCTGCCTCATGCAGGGATAGGAAAATCTGCGCCGCTAGCCGGCGCGCGCCGATCAGCCGGCCAGGTTCGCGTACAGCGCCGTGCTGAGATAGCGCTCGCCGAACGAGGGAAGGATGGTCACGATCAGCTTGCCCGCGTTCTCCGTCCGCTGCGCCACCTGGATCGCGGCCCACAAGGCGGCGCCGGACGAAATCCCGACCAGCAGCCCTTCCTCGCGCGCCGCGGCGCGTGCGGTCTCGAAGGCGTCCTCGTTCTTCACGGCGATGACTTCGTCGTAGATGCCGGTATTGAGCACCGCCGGCACGAAGCCGGCGCCGATGCCCTGGATCGGGTGCGGCCCCTTGGTGCCTTTCGACAGCATGGGCGAGGCTTCCGGCTCCACGGCGATCGACTGGAAGCCAGGTTTACGCGCCTTGAGCACTTCGCTCACGCCGGTGATGGTGCCGCCGGTGCCGATGCCGGCCACCAGGATGTCGACCTTGCCGTCGGTGTCGCGCCAGATTTCCTCGGCCGTGGTGTTGCGGTGGACTTCCGGGTTGGCCGGGTTGTTGAACTGCTGCGGCATGAAGCAGCGCGGATCTGCCGCCACCAGTTCTTCGGCACGCCGGATCGCACCCAGCATGCCTTCGCTGCCGGGAGTGAGCACCAGTTCGGCGCCATAGGCGCGCAGCAGCATGCGCCGCTCGTTGCTCATGGTCTCGGGCATCACCAGCCTGCAACGGTAGCCGCGCGCGGCGCACACCATCGCCAGCGCGATGCCGGTGTTGCCGCTGGTGGGTTCGACGATGACGGTGTCGGGCTTGATCAGGCCGGCCCGTTCGGCGGCCTCGATCATGGCCAGGCCGATGCGGTCCTTGACGCTGTGCGCCGGGTTCTGGAATTCGAGCTTGCCGACGATCTCGGCGCCGGCGTTCGGGGCCAGCCTGCGGATTCGTACGAGGGGAGTGTTGCCGATCAGTTCAGTAACGTCGTTCGCGATACGCATGCCGGGCTCCGGAGTGGGTTTATTGTTGAGCGTCTAACAAAACCCTCAGGGCAAGGCGCGTCGTCGAAGGCAGTACGCAAGTACGACGAGACGATGCAACGCAGCCATGAGGGGAATCGTTGGGCGCTCTTACTTGACCTTGACCAGTTCCACGTCGAAGATCAGATCGGCGTCCGGCGGAATCATGCCGCCGGCGCCGCGCTTGCCGTAGGCCAGCGCGCTCGGGATGACCAGGGTGCGCTTGCCGCCCACCTTCATGCCGGCCACGCCCTGCTCCCAGCCCTTGATGACGCGGCCTGCGCCCAGCTGGAACTCGAGCGGATCGCCGCGGTCGAGCGAGGAATCGAACTTCTTGCCGCGCTGCTTGGGCGCCAGCGGCTTGTGCAGCCAGCCGGTGTAGTGGACCAGCACCGTGCTGCCGATGGTGGCTTCCCTGCCCTTGCCGACCACGCGGTCGATGATCTCGACCTGCGGCGCCGGCGGCTCCGGCATCACCGGCTCGGCCTGCGGCGCGGCTTCTTGCGGCGTGACACCTTGCGGCTGGACCGCCTGGGGCTGGCTTGCCTGCGGCACGGTCTGCTGCTCGGGCGGCGGCTGGGTGGTCGGCTTGGACGCGTCCTGCTGCTGGGTGGCGGTATCCTGGGCGCTGGCGGCACAGGCGGCCAGCATCAGTGCGGCAAATGCGGTACGACGGATCATGTGGGCTCTTCCATCAAAGTGATCGATAACTGATCCTATGATAGCAAGGCCTCTTCCGCTTGCACAGTTTGTGCGTCAGCAGGGGCTTGCGCGACCGCCGGCAGGGGCTGCGCGTTCGCGGCGTCCGCCAGCTTGCGCAGCAGGTGGCCGGCCGCCACCATGCCGAAGGTGGCCGTGACCACCATGCTCGAACCGAAGCCGGCGCAGTTCAGGCCGGTAATACCGTTCGGATCCACCGCACAGGCCTCGCCGCTGTCGGGATAGCGCAGCGGCTCCATCGAGAACACGGCGTCGATGTGGTACTTGTTCTTCTCGCCCTTGGCGAAACCGTAATGGGCGCGCAGGATCTTGCGCACCTTCTTGAGCAGGGGCTCCTGCTCGGTGCGGGCCAGGTCGCGCACCTCGATTCTGGTCGGATCGGTCTGGCCGCCGGCGCCGCCGATGACGACCAGGGGCAGCTGCTTGGCGCTGCAATACGCGATCAGGGCCGCCTTCGACTTGACGCCGTCGATGGCGTCCACGACGTAATCAAAACCTTTACCGGCGATCATCGTCTCGATGTTCTCCGGGTCGATGAAGTCTTCGACCAGCGTCACTTTGCAAAATGGGTTGATCTGCGCGATGCGCTCCTTCAGCGCGGCGATCTTGGCCATGCCGATGGTCGAGCTCAAGGCCTGGAGCTGGCGGTTGATGTTCGATTCGGCCACGTTGTCGAGGTCGATCAGGGTCAGGTGGCCGACGGCGCTGCGCGCCAGCGCCTCGACGATCCAGGAGCCGACGCCGCCGACACCGATCACGCAAACGTGCGCCGCACGGAAGCGTTCGAGTGCACGCTCGCCGTAGAGGCGCGCGATCCCGCCGAAGCGGCGCGCAAAGTCGACTTCCTCGTCCAGGGTGGCTGCCAGGGTAGGGGTATCAATGCGATTCATCCCGTCATTTTAGCGGACGTCGCTTGCGCATCTGCACTAAAATAACTCCTAGTCAACCAAATTCTTCTCGTGTGTCAACAAAACGCCAATGACTCTCCACCTGCACGACACCGCCCCCGATTTCGACCAGCCGATCGCCGTCCTCAAGCATTGCCACGACCGCATTCGCAAGCAGCTGGCCACCCTCGACAAGCTGCTCGCGCACCTGCCGGAATTCGGCGCCGACGAACAGGCGCGCCAGGCCGCGCGCGCGGTCCTGAACTACTTCGAGAAGGCGGCCCACCTGCACCACGAGGACGAGGAACAGGACCTGATCCCGATGTTGCGCGCCGTCGCCCAGGGCGAGGACGCGGCCACGCTGCAGGCGCTGGCGCCGGTGATCCTGCAGGATCACAAGGACATGGATGCGCTGTGGCAGGATTTGCACGAGCAATTGACCGCCATCGCCGAAGGCCAGGCTGCCACGCTGTCTGCCAGCGCGGTGCAGCGCTTCTGCCAGCGCTATTGTTCCCACATGGAGCGCGAGGAAGGAAGCATGGCGCCGATGGCGCTGCGCCTGTTCAGCCCGGAGCAGATGGCCCAACTGGGCAAGGCGATGCAGGCACGCCGCGGCATCGGACCAGCCGCGCGCCAGGCTGCGGGAGTCTCCTCCCCTGCCGCGTCGATCGGTCAGGCCGTGGCCGACCTGCGCAAGGACTACGGCCAGGCCAGCCTGAACGAGACCGACGTGCTGGACGACCCGATCCTGCAGTTCACGCAGTGGTTCGAGCAGGCGCTGAAGGCCGAGGTGAACGAGCCGAACGCCATGTCGGTGGCCACCGTGGCCGCCAACGGGCGCCCGAGTTCGCGCATCGTGCTGGTGAAGCAATTCGACGAGCGCGGTTTCACCTGGTATACCAACTACGACAGCCGCAAAGGCCAGGAGTTAGAGGATAATCAATATGCAGCGTTGTTGTTCTTTTGGAGCGAACTGGAACGCCAGGTTCGCATCGAAGGACGTGTAGAGCGCACCGCGAGCGAGGAAAGCGACCGGTATTTCCGCAGCCGGCCACTGAAAAGCCGCCTGTCGGCCATTGCCTCGCACCAGAGTGCGCCGATCGGCAGCCGCGCCGAGCTGGAACAGCATTACGAGGCCGTGGCACGGCAGGCCGGTGAAGACCCGGCGCGACCAGGCAACTGGGGCGGCTACCGCCTGGTGCCCGAGCGCCTGGAATTCTGGCAGGGGCGCCGCTCCCGCTTCCACGACCGCATCGTCTACGAGCGGCAGGAAGACGGCAGCTGGCGCCGCCTGCGCCTGCAACCGTAGGCCGGCCGCAGCGCACGCTAGCCATCGAGCGCGCATGCCGGCCGTTCATGCCGGAGGTATGCCGTGTTCGAACAGATGATGCTGTCAGCCTGGAGCACAGGCCTGCGAGACAAGCTGTCCCTGCCCTTGCGGGTCGAACTGTGGGATGGCCGGCAACTCGAATTCTCCGCCGAACCCGCGCGCGTGACCATCCGGGTGCCGGACCGCGCGGCCTTGCGCTACCTGCGCTCTCCCTCGCTGTACAGCCTGGGACGCGCCTATGTCGAGGGCGCGATCGACATCAAGGGATGCGCCGCCGATATCATCCAAGTCGGCAATGCCCTGGCGGCCCACCTGGACAAGGGGCGCGGCCGGCTGGGCGAGCTGCTGCGCCTGCGCCCCCACCTTGCGCCGCACACCCGCCAGAGCGACGCCGAGGCGATCCGCTACCACTACGACGTCTCCAACGACTTCTACGCCGCCTGGCTCGATCCGGCCATGGTGTATTCCTGCGCCTACTTCGAGAATGGCGACGAAGACCTGGCCACGGCGCAGCAGAAGAAGATCGACCACATCCTGCGCAAGATCGACCTGCGGCCCGGCCAGCGCCTGCTGGATATCGGCTGCGGCTGGGGCGCGCTGGTGCTGCGCGCCGCGCAAGGGTTCGGTGCCCGCTGCCTCGGCGTCACCCTGTCCGAGAACCAGGCGCTGCTTGCGCGCGAGCGGATCGCGCGCGCCGGCCTGCAGGGGCAGGTCGAGATCCGCCTGCAGGACTACCGCGACGTCGACGGCGAATACGACCGCATCACCAGCGTCGGCATGTTCGAGCACGTCGGCGTACAGCACCTGCCCGCGTATTTCTCGCGCGTGAACCGGCTGCTGGCGCCCGACGGCGTCGTCATGAACCACGGGATCACCACCACGAATGTCGACAACAGCGCCACGCCCTACGGCGGTGGCGAATTCATCGACCAGTATGTGTTCCCGCACGGCGAGCTGGCCCACCTGTCCACGGTGGTGCGGACCATGCAGGAAGGCGGGCTGGAAGTACGCGACGTCGAAAACCTGCGCCGCCATTATGCAAAGACCTGCGCGATCTGGACCGACAACTTCGAAGGCAATGCCGCGCACATCCGGACCCTGACGGAGGAGAAGCGCTTCCGCATCTGGCACCTCTACCTGGCCGGCTGCGCCTACGCCTTCGCGCATGGCCGGATCAGCCTGTACCAGATCGTGTGCGGGAAGGCCGATGGGAACGCGGATCGACTGCCGTGGTCACGCAAGTACATGTACCCGTAGGCGCGTTCACATCATGGCATTGCCGCCCTGCTACTTGAGGCGCTCGCTGAAGGTCTTGCGGAACTTCGCCACCTTCGGCGCCACCACGAACGCGCAGTAGCCCTGCAAGGGATGCTGCGCGAAATAATTCTGGTGGTAGTCCTCGGCCTTGTACCAGGTCTCCTGCGGCAGCAGTTGGGTCACGATCGGCGCATCCCACACCGATGCCATTTCGGCCATCACCTGGCGCGCGGTCGCTTCCTGCTCGGGCGAGGTCGTGAAAATCACCGAGCGGTACTGCGAACCGACGTCGTTGCCCTGGCGGTCCACCGTGGTCGGGTCGTGGATGGTGAAGAAGACCTCCAGGATGTCGCGGTAGCTGATCACCGACGGGTCGAACTCCACCCGCACCACCTCGGCATGACCGGTCGTGCCGGCGCACACTTGCTCGTACGTCGGCCGGTCGACCTGGCCGCCCATGTAGCCCGATTCCACGCGCGTCACGCCGCGCGCCTCGAGGTAGACCGCCTCCAGGCACCAGAAGCATCCGCCCCCCAGAATGGCTACCTCGCTCCCTGCTTGCTCGCTCATCGCACACCTTGTTTCGTCAGTTTCGATACTTCTTAATGTAACGCAAAGCGCGCTTTCATGCAGGGCGCTCGGGATGAGAAACCGGTCAAGCGTCCGACAGTGGCATAATGGCGATCCAATGAATACACGCTCTCCCCGCGCCACGACGCGCGGCTTCGATTCGGCGCATTTTCGCCATGCCCTGTCGCAATTCGCCACCGGTGTCACCATCATCACCACGCGTCTTGCCGACGGCTCGTTCCGCGGGCTGACCGCCAGTTCCTTCAACTCGGTCTCGCTCGAGCCTCCGCTCGTCCTGTGGAGCCTGGGCGCCGGCGCCAACAGCCTGCCCATTTTCAGCGGCAACTCGCACTACGTCATCAACGTGCTCGCCGCTGGCCAGCAGGAACTGGCCCTGCGCTTCTCGCGCCGCAGCGTCGACAATCCCTTCGACGGCGTCGAGTACGAACTGTCGCGGACCGGCCTGCCGATCCTGAAAGGCGTCTCGGCCTGGTTCGAATGCCATAACCGCAGCCGCTATCCGGAAGGCGACCACGTCATCTTCGTCGGCGAAGTCGAGGAATGCGCGGTGCACCCGCAACCGGCGCTGCTGTTCCACGGCGGCCGCTTCGGGGCGACCGGCTAGCACAGGCACCCGCTCTCGCTGCGGGAAGCATGCGGCTATTGTTGCCCGTAGAGACTTGCTTTGTACCGAGTAAAAATGAAAATGCCTGTCGCAGTTTCAAAAGATACGGCGGCGCAGCATTCCTATAATAATCAGGCTATGGCGTGCCCCAGGGACGGGCGCGCGCCTCCGTTATTGTGAGAAAAACCCCACCGAGACAGGAAGATCCATGAGCCATTCCGATTCGCCCCGCAAAGCCGCTTTCCACTGGGATGACCCGCTGCTGCTGAACAGCCAGCTCACCGATGAAGAGCGGATGGTGCGCGACGCCGCCGCGAGCTACTGCCAGGACAAGCTGAAGCCGCGCATCCTCGAGGCCTTCCGCCACGAGCGCATGGATACCGCGATCTTCCGCGAAATGGGCGACCTCGGCCTGCTCGGCCCGACCATCCCGGAACAATACGGCGGCCCCGGCCTGAACTACGTCGCCTACGGCCTGATCGCGCGCGAAGTCGAGCGCGTCGATTCCGGCTACCGCTCGATGATGAGCGTGCAGTCCTCGCTGGTGATGGTGCCGATCTTTGAATTCGGCAACGAAGAAACCAAACAAAAATACCTGCCGAAGCTGGCCACCGGCGAGTGGATCGGCTGCTTCGGCCTGACCGAACCGAACCATGGTTCCGACCCGGGCTCGATGGTCACCCGCGCCCGCAAGGTCGAGGGCGGCTATTCGCTCAGCGGCTCGAAGATGTGGATCACCAACTCGCCGGTCGCCGACGTGTTCGTGGTCTGGGCCAAGGACGACGAAGGCGCGATCCGCGGCTTCGTGCTGGAAAAGGGCTGGAAAGGCCTGAGCGCGCCGGCGATCCACGGCAAGTTCGGCCTGCGCGCCTCGGTTACCGGCGAGATCGTCATGGACGAGGTGTTCTGCCCCGAAGAAAACGCCTTCCCGGACGTGCGCGGCCTGAAGGGTCCGTTCACCTGCCTGAACTCGGCGCGCTATGGCATCGCCTGGGGCGCGCTGGGCGCGGCCGAAGACTGCTGGCACACCGCGCGCCAGTACGTGCTGGACCGCAAGCAGTTCGGCAAGCCGCTCGCCGCCAACCAGCTGGTGCAGAAAAAGCTGGCCGACATGCAGACCGAAATCACCCTCGGCCTGCAGGGCTGCCTGCGCCTGGGCCGCATGAAGGATGAAGGCACCGCCGCCGTCGAGATCACCTCGATCATGAAGCGCAATTCCTGCGGCAAGTCCCTGGATATTGCCCGCGTGGCACGTGACATGCTCGGTGGCAACGGCATTTCGGATGAATTCGGCATCGTGCGCCACATGGTCAACCTCGAAGTGGTCAACACTTATGAAGGCACCCACGACATCCACGCACTGATCCTCGGTCGCGCCCAGACCGGCATCGCCGCGTTCTGATCCCCTCCGGCGCGCCGCCGCCCGGCGGCGCGCTATTTCCTGTGGGCGCTGGCCCAGCTACAACATTCTTTTCCAATTTCAATCGCGTTGCGTCAATATGCCGCTTTTTTGCGCTACCATGGCTAGCAGCAACGCATAAGTACATCGCCAGTATTCCCAGATCACTTCGAGAGGCCGCATGAGCGCTCTTGACGGACCGCAATCGACAGCAGTGGACAATGCACATGGCGGCAACGCATATGGCTTGTCTCTTGAACTGTTGCTTCAGAATCTGCCGGGCGTCGCCTACCGCTGCCTGTGCGACGCCGAATGGACCATGGAATTCATCAGCGCGGGCGTCGAGAAGCTGACCGGCTACCCGCCCGCCGCCTTCCTGGCCCGACCGGGTCTGAACTTCGCCAGCCTGATCCACCCGGAAGATCGCGCCGCCACCGAACGCGGCGTCGCACTCGCGCTGCAGCAAAACAGGTCCTTCCAGCTGACCTATCGCATCCGCTGTGCCGACGGCGAGGTCAAATGGATCTATGAACAGGGCGGCGCGCCAGCGCAAGGGGGTGGACGGATCCTGGAAGGATTCATGTTCAACTACACGCCGCTGCGCGAGGCCCACATGCTGGTGCATGAGCAGGCTTCCTACCTGCAGCAGGCACGCGATGCCATCATTGCGATGGACCTGAACTCGCGCATCACCTACTGGAACAACGGCGCCGAACGGCTCTACGGCTGGAGCGCTTCCGAAGCGCGCGGCAAGAAGTTCTCCGACCTGCTGTGCGAGAACCTGCCGGCCTACCACGGCGCCTACGAGAACACGCTTGCCAACGGCGAATGGAGCGGCGAACTGTCGCACCTGCGGCGCGACGGCGTCTGCATCGAGACCGACACCCGCTGGACGCTGATGGCCCCTGACGAGGAAACGGGCGCCCCGCAGAAGATCCTGGTGATCAGCACCGACATCAGCGAGCGCAAGCACAACGAAGCGAAGATCTACCGCCTCGCCTTCTTCGACGCGCTGACCGACCTGCCGAACCGCGCCAGCCTGCTCGACCACCTGCGCCGCTCCCTGCTGGGCAGCGCGCGCACGCGCAAGTGCGGCGCCCTCATGTTCTGCGACCTCGACAATTTCAAGTACCTCAACGATTCCCAGGGCCACGCCGCCGGCGACATGCTGCTGCAGGCGGTGGCGCGCCGCCTCGAGCATTGCGTGCGCGAGGCCGACATGGTGGCGCGCCTGGGCGGCGACGAATTCGTGATCCTGATCCAGCCGGTGGAAGACACACCCGAAGGCGCGGCCTCGCAAGCCGAGACGGTGGCGGCCAAGGTGGTGGCCGCCATGGCGGCCCCGTTCCAGCTGGCCGATTCGATGTATTCGGTGTCGGTCAGCATCGGCGTGACCACGATGTGCGGCGCCGTGGACACGGTCGAATCGACGCTGCGCCAGGCCGACGCCGCGATGTACCAGGCCAAGGCCTGCGGGCGCAACACCTACCGCTTCCACGACCCGGCGGTGCAGGCCGCGTGGTCGGCCCGGGCCGAACTGGAAAGCGCGATGCGGCGCGCACTGCGCGACAAGGAATTCGTGCTCCACTACCAGCCGCAGCTGGACCGCAGCAGCCGGGTGATCGGCGCCGAGGCCCTGCTGCGCTGGCGCCTGCCGGACGGCCGGCTGCTTTATCCGGCCGAATTCATCCAGGCCGCCGAAGAGAGCGGCCTGATCGTCGACATCGGCCGCTGGGTGCTGCGCACCGCCTGCGCCGAACTGGCGCGCTGGCAGCGCTATCCGGACACGGCCGGGCTGACGCTGTCGGTCAACGTCAGCGCCGGCCAGTTCATGGAGCCGGATTTCGTGCCGATGCTCCAGCAGATATTCGAGGAAACCGGGGTGCAGCCGTCCAGCCTCAAGCTCGAGCTGACCGAGAGCCTGATGGTGAGCGATTTCGTCCATACCGCGCGCACCATGGGCGTGCTCAAGCAGCGCGGGATCAGCTTCTCGCTGGACGATTTCGGCACCGGCTACTCGTCGCTGGCCTACCTGCGCAAACTCCCGCTCGACCAGCTCAAGATCGACCAGTCCTTCATGCGCGATGTGCTGACCGACCAGAACGACGCTTCCATCGTCCGTTCGATCATCGCGCTGGGCGACAGCCTGGGCTTGCAGGTGATCGCCGAAGGCGTGGAGACGCCGGGCCAGCGCCAGTTCCTGTCGGACGCGGGCTGCTTCATCTACCAGGGATTCCTGTACCAGCACGCGCTGAGCGCCGAGCACTTCACGCAGTACGCGCGCACGGTGCATTGAGCGGGCGTGACAGTCCGCGATGTTTCGGCCTGGGCGGCCTGCCATGCCGGGCGCAAGGGCCGGCTTCAGGCCCAACAGCAGCCACCGTTGTCGTCACGCGCGCCAATCGATCTCCGCGAGGAATACACGATGAAGTTCAACATCTACGGTCGCTTTCAGGTGGACGTCCGGCGTGAGAACGACGCCTGGGTCGTGTATCGCTTGGAACTGGGAAAACGGACACGGCTGAACGATGTGGCGATCCCGCCGAATTTGTTAGCGCAAGAACTGGCTACTTACCTCGATGACATCTTTCATGAGTTCGCCAAGCACGGCGAACATGTCGAGCTCATGCCCGGCTGAGCATCGAGCGGCGCTGCGGCGCTGCGGCGGTCTGCGAGAAGACCATGTTTTCTGCAAAGCCAGGAACGCCTACCAAAACGTTCGACATACCGCCAACAGATGCGTGAGCAGACCAGCGAATTTTCTCGTTCGCGCAATGTTAGCCGCGTGCCTCGACGATAGCGTGCATTCGGAAAGCAAGCGCTTGCATGTCGAAAGGTTTGCTCATCACATGCATGCCAGGCGTGACGTGGTCGTTGCCGATCGCAGCATTTTCGGCATATCCAGTAATGAACAGCACTGGCAGGTCTGGACGGGACTGCCGGCCGGCGTCGGCCATTTCCCTACCGTTGAGGCCACCTGGCAAGCCGACGTCGGATACCAGCAAATCGATCGCAACGTCGGACTGCAGGATTTTCAAACCCGAGGCGCTGTCGCTGGCCTCCAAGGCGTTGTAGCCGAGGTCGTTGATCGTTTCGATGACGAGCATGCGAATCATGGGTTCGTCGTCGACCACCAGCACGTTGCGCGTTGTCGCTGGGGTCGGCGCGATGGCCGCGACGGCGTCGGGTGCGTCGTGATCGACTTCCCCCTCATGCCGCGGAAGGTAGATGGTGACGGTTGTGCCCATGCCCGGCTCGGAGTAGATGCGAACCTGTCCACCCGATTGCTTGGCGAACCCGTAGACCATCGACAAGCCAAGTCCAGTCCCTTCGCCGATAGGCTTGGTGGTGAAGAACGGCTCAAAGACTTTCTCGAGAATGTCCGGCGCGATGCCCACGCCCGAGTCGGTGACGCTCAGCGATAAATAGTGGCCTGGCGCCACGTCGCGCTGGCGGGCGGCGCGCTCGTCAAGCCAACGGTTGGTGGTTTCAATGGTGATCCGCCCGCCGTCGGGCATGGCGTCACGCGCGTTGATGCAGAGGTTCAAGAGCGCATTTTCAAGCTGTGAGGCGTCGACGAGCGCGTTCCACAAGCCGGCCGCCTTCACCACGTCGATGGAAATACGCGGGCCGACGGACCGCTGGATCAGCTCCTGCATGTCGTCGACGAGCCGATTCACATCGGCTGAACGAGGGCTGAGCGTCTGGCGTCGCGAAAACGCCAACAATCGATGGGTGAGCGAGGCGGCGCGCTTGACGCCGCTTTGAGCGGTGAGAATGTAGCGCTCGAAATCCTTGAATTGGCCGTTGCGCGCGCGCAGATGCATGAGCTGCAACGCACCCGAAATGCCAGCCAGGAGGTTGTTGAAGTCGTGCGCCAATCCGCCGGTGAGCTGTCCGACCGCCTCCATTTTTTGGGACTGGCGCAACGCCTCTTGGGTTTCGAGCAGCGTGGAGGTGCGCTCGACCACCCGCCGCTCCAACGTCGCATTCAAATCGCGCAGCTCCGCGGCTACCCGATCACGCTCCGCTTCCAGAATTCGGCGCGCGGTGATGTCGATCAACACGCCAGGGAAGCGATCAGGCTTTCCGGCGGCGTCGCGTTCGACGCGACCGTTGGCCTCCACCCAATAATAGATTTGATCGCGCCGCCGCACTCGGTATTGATGCAGGTAGGGGCCGCCGCGCTCCACCGCGTAGGCGATGGCGGCAGTCAGCCCGGACTTGTCGTCCGGGTGGACGGTGTCCATCACCCGCTCCAGACTGATGCCTTGACGACCCAATGCGGGATCCATGCCGAAGGTGTTGGCGAAGCCTTCGTCGATGGTGAACTGATCCGACTTGATGTCCCACACCCAGGTGCCGACGATGGCGCCGGCGGCCAAGGCGAGTTGAACGCGTTCGGCGTCGGCACGCGCCGCGACCGCGCTCAGGCGGATTTCCTCGTCCTTTTGTTTGCGCTTGGTGATGTCCACGGCGCTGCCTGAGAAGCGGACGGGGTTTCCCGTGGCGTCATGGATGAGCTTCCCCTTGCACTCCACCCAGCGGAGAGCCTGGCCAGGGATCACGAGACGATACTCCACCAGAAAATCCGCGCCGCGATCGAAGGTTTCGCGGATGTCCTTGCGCAGCTCCGCGAGATCGTCCACGACCACGAACTTCTGGTATTCCTCCATGGTCAAACCCGCGGCGGTAGCGTCGGGATCGAGGCCGTAGAGCCGAGCGAAATTGGCGTCGCCATGGAGCAGGTCGGTGCCGACCATCCAATCCCACAGCCCAACGACGCCCGACGCGGATAGCGCCATGTCGAGACGCTCGATGTGCGCTCGAAGTTGTACCACCTCGTCGTCGATGTGGATAGCGGTCAATGGCTGGATGGAAACCGACGGCGTGGAGACGTGTTCGGACGTCATGAGGAAAGCATCGTGGACAAAGGCGTCTACTTTACACCGCGTGCAAGGTTTCAAGGTGAATTCGGACGCGCTAGCGTTCGGAATCGATGCTTCCCGCGATTTTCGCGCAACATGTCGTGTTTACTTCCACCCGGGCCATTGCTTTAAGCCCCGCCCCACGCATGGCCTTGCACCGACGCATCGGCGCGCAGCGCCAGCGGCACCCCGCGCGCCCAACGGTTGGCGGATAGCGAAAACTCCAGTGCCCGTACCTGGTGGAACCAGCCGGCCGGCACATACAGCAGTTCGCCCGGCTCGACGGTGCACGCGACCGTGGCGGCGCCGCGCGCCAGCGGGTAGGCATCGAAGTCCGGCGCTTCCGGATCGAAGGGCGAACCGAACAGCACCGGGTTGGCTTCGTTCGCGTACAGGAAGGCGTCGTGGTGCGGCGGCGCCAGGAAGATGCGCTTGCGGCCCCAGAGTTGGGCGAAGATGTTGTCGTCGAAGTCGCAATGCAGGGGCGTCATGGTGCCGACCGGGCCGAGCCAGAAACGGGGCGGGCCCATCTTGCGGAACCAGGCGGGCCAGTGGCACAGGTGGTTCAGCTCGCGCAGTTCCATGTTGCCGACATACGGTGGCGGCTCGTCGGCGCCATGCATCCGCTCCGGCTCCAGGTCGAGGTAGTCGCGCAGCAGCATGTCGCGCATCGGGCGATCGGCCCGGAAGGGCTGGCGGATGTAGTCGCCGACCCGGGCCCGGACCGGCGTCTCGCCGTAGCGCGCGCGCAGTTCGTCCGGGGTGAGCCTGCACAGCGGCCAGCGGCCGACCACGCCGGTCAGGATGAAGGGAAGTCCCAGCACGGCACGCTCGGTGAACGCCGCGGCGTCGAGCCGCTTCAGGCGCGGCACCTCGGATAGCAGCGGCAGGCCGCGCGCATGGTCCTTGACCGCCTGGCGCATGGCCGCGATCGAGGCCACGCCGCGCACCGCCGCGTCGCGCGCTTCCTGCGCCAGCTTCCTGGCCGCCGCGTCTTCCGGCGTTGCCGCCAGGGTCGGCAGCGGCGGCAGCGGCCCTTTCGATTCTCTCTCCCTACCCTGCATGCTTTGAATACTCCACACGAAACCGCGCTCAGGGTAGCGTGTGGAAGCAGAAAAGTCGAATCAGGCGCGCGAGGTGACGAAGGGCGTCTCGGCCACGCCACTCACGCCCGGGCGCAGCAGCACGACCGCGCCGGCATCCCCGCCCGTGCCCGGATCGATCGAGGTCACCAGCAAGGTGTCGAGCGCCGGCCCGCCGAAGGCGCACATCGAGGGCTTGGCCATCGGCAGCGCGACCTCCCGGTCCAGTTTCCCGCCCGGGGTAAAACGCTGCAGCAGGCCGGCGTCGTTGGCGCAGCTCCAGTAGCAGCCATCGAGGTCGACGGCGGCGCCGTCCGGGCGGCCCTTCTGCCCGCCCAGGTCGAGGAACACGCGCTTGTTGTGCGGGATGCCCTGCTCGATGTCGTAGTCGAAGGCCCAGACCATGCGGCGCTGCGGATGCGAATCCGACAGGTACATGGTGCGCCCGTCGGGCGACCAGGCCAGGCCGTTCTGGGTGAGCAGCCCGCGCACGACCGGGCCGTGCAGGCCGTCGTCGCTGCTGTAGCGATACAGCCCGCCGACCGCGCGCGCCGCGCCCATGTCCATGAACATGGTGCCGCTCCAGAAACGGCCCTGGCGGTCGCAGCGGCCGTCGTTGAAGCGCATGCCCGCGCCCAGCTCCGCCTCGCGCGGCGCGGCCAGGCAGCTCGCCTGGGCTTGGCCGTCGTCACCGAGTTGCAGGCGGAAGATGCCGCTTTCCATGCCGGCCACCAGGCTGCCGTCGTCGGCGGCGGCGACGCAGGCCACCATCTCGGGCGCTTCCCAGTGGCGCAGCGCGCCGCTGGCGTGCATCATGCGCCAGACGCGGCGCGCCGGGATGTCCACCCAGTACCAGGCTTCCTCAGCCGCGTTCCAGGTGGGGCTTTCGCCGGTGGCGCAGTGCACCCCTTCGATACGCCGGAGGTCCATGCCCGCCATTACAGGTCGGTGATCTCGCGGTGCGCCGGCACCAGGGCCTTCATCACCAGCCAGGCGGTCAGGTAGGCCAGCGCGCAGATCGAGAACATGATCATGTAGCCGGTTTCCAGGTGGCCCAGGGCGCCGTAGTAGTCGAACAGCCAGCCACCCAGCTTGGTGATCAGGACGCCGCCCAGGCCGCCGGCCATGCCGCCGATGCCGACCACCGAACCGATGCTGTGTTTCGGGAACATGTCGGAGACGGTGGTGAACAGGTTGGCCGACCAGGCCTGGTGCGCCGAGGCGCCGATGCCGATCAGGATCACGGGGATCCAGAAGCCCAGGTAGCCGAGCGGCTGGGCCAGCAGCACCACCAGCGGGAACAGGGCAATGGTGAACATGGCGCGCATGCGGCCCTGGTAGATGCTATGGCCGCGGTTCAGGAACCAGGTCGGCAGCCAGCCGCCGCCGATCGACCCCACCATCGTCATGCTGTACAGGACCGCCAGCGGCACGACCATCTCCGGCCCGGTCAAGCCGTATTGGGCCGACATGTACTTGGGCAGCCAGAACAGGAAGAACCACCACACGCCGTCGGTCATGAACTTGCCGAACGCGAAGGCCCAGGTCTGGCGGTAGCCCAGCAGCTTGAACCACGACGCTTTCGGCTTGGCGGCAGTTGGCGCGGCCTCGGCCGGAGCGCTGTCGCTGTTGATGTAGGCCAGCTCGCCCGCGCTCAGGCGCTTCTGGCGCTCCGGCGTGTCGTACAGCCAGATCCAGGCGCCCATCCAGATGAAACCGATGGCGCCGACCGCGATGAAGGCCGCCTGCCAGCCCCAGAATTCGGCGATCAGGGGCACCGTCAAGGGCGCCAGCACCGCGCCGATGTTGGCGCCGGAATTGAAGATGCCGGTGGCGAAGGAGCGCTCGCGCTTGGGGAAGTATTCGGCGGTGGCCTTGATCGCGGCCGGGAAGTTGCCCGCTTCGCCGATCGCCAGCACCGCGCGGCCGACCATGAAGCCGATGATCGACACCGGCACGGCGGCCAGGCCGAGGGTGGTGAACACGCTGTTGACCGCGGTGCCGATGCCGATCGCGTAGGCATGGGCGATGGCGCCCAGCGACCAGACCACGATCGCCAGCACGAAGGCGCGCTTGGTGCCCAGACGATCGATCACGCGGCCGGCGAACAGCATCGAGATCGCGTAGACGAACTGGAAGATCGCCGTAATGTTGGCGTAGTCCGTGTTCGACCAGCCGAATTCCTTGGTGAGCAGCGGCGCGAGCAGGCTCAGGACCTGGCGGTCGAGGTAGTTGATGGTGGTGGCGAAGAACAGCAGGGCGCAGATGGTCCAGCGGTATTTGCCGACCGTGGAGGCGAGCTCCGGGGTGCGATCTGCGCGCTGCTCGGTATGGGCGCTCATGACTTGCTGATTCATGGGATCAGTTCTTTTCAAACGAAACAGCCGGCGTCTCCTCCAGCTGGTACATCAATCGAAACTGCAAAGGGGCGCACAGGCGCCCCTCCACATTTACCGGCGACGAATTACGCTACCACCTTCAGGTCGCCATCCAGCACGCGTGCAAGGCGCAGTGGATTGTCGTCGCGAAGCGCCTCCGGCAGCAAGCCTTCGGGCACGTTCTGGTAGCACACCGGACGCAGGAAGCGGTCGATCGCGCTCGCGCCCACCGAGGTGCTGCGGCTGTCGCTGGTGGCCGGGAACGGACCGCCATGGACCATCGCGTGCGACACCTCGACCCCGGTCGGGAAGCCGTTGAACAGCACGCGGCCGGCCTTGCGCTCCAGGATCGGCAGCAGGCGTGCGGCCAGCGGATGGTCGTTTGGCGCCACATGCACGGTGGCGGTCAGCTGGCCATGCAGCTGCTCGGCTGCCTGCAGCAGCAGCTCGGCGCTGTCGAAGCGCACGATCAGCGCGGCCGGGCCGAAGACCTCGTCCTGCAGGTCCGGGTTGGCCAGGAAGTCGGCCGCCTCGCACTGGTACAGCGCGGCCTGGGCGGCGCAGCCGATACCATCGACGCCGCCCTGCGCCACGAGGCGCACGCCGCTGGCGCTTGTCATTCGTCCTATGCCGCTGTTATAGGCATCGTGGATGCCCGCGGTCAGCATGGTGCCGGCGCCCTTGCCTGCCAGCGCCGTGGTGGCCGCCGCGGTGAAGGCGTCCAGCGCCGCGCCCTTGACCGCGAACACCAGGCCCGGGTTGGTGCAGAACTGGCCGACGCCCAGGGTCAGCGAATCGACGAAGCCGTTCGCCAATGCGGCGCCGCCCTCTTCCAGCGCTGCCGGGAGCAGGAACATCGGATTCACGCTGCTCATCTCGGCGTAGACCGGGATCGGTTCCGGGCGGCTTGCCGCGGTACGCATCAGCGCGGTGCCGCCGCCGCGCGAACCGGTGAAGCCGACCGCCTTGATGGCCGGGTGGCTGACCAGCTGCTGGCCGATGGTACGGCCATCGCCGAAGATCATCGAGAACACGCCTTCCGGCATGCCGCACTCGATGGCGGCGCGCTGGACGGCGCGGCCGACCAGTTCCGAGGTGCCGAGGTGGGCGCCGTGGGCCTTGACGATGACCGGGCAGCCTGCCGCCAGGCTGGATGCGGTGTCGCCGCCCGCGACCGAGAAGGCCAGCGGGAAGTTACTGGCGCCGAACACCACCACCGGGCCGAGGCCGATTTTGGCCAGGCGCAGGTCGGGACGCGGCGGGGTGCGCTCGGGCAGCGCGCTGTCGATGGTCGCGCCGAGGAAGCGGCCGTCGCGCACCACTTTGGCGAACAGGCGCAGCTGGTTCACGGTGCGCATGCGCTCGCCCTCGAGGCGGGCTTGCGGCAGGCCGGTTTCCTGCTGGGCGCGCTCGATGAGGACCGGACCGATGGCCAGCACCTGCTCGGCGATCGCTTCCAGGAAGCGCGCGCGCTGCTCCAGCGGCAGTGCGCGGTAGGGATCGAAGGCCTGCGCAGCGAGTGCGCAGGCACGTTCCACATCGGCACCCAGCGCCTGGCCGAAGCCTGGCCCGAACTCTTCGCGGGTGGACGGGTTGTAGGCCAGCACCTCGCCCGCGCTGCCGCGGACGAGTTGGCTGCCGATGATCATTTCGCCAGTGATCTGCATGTTCACACCGCGTTCTTCTGTTTCTGGATCAGGGCCAGCAGCATCTCGTCTTCCGCCGCGGTCAGGTCGGTCAGCGGCGGACGCACCGGACCGGCGCCATGGCCGACCAGGCGGGCGCCGGCCTTAATGATGCTGACGGCGTAGCCGGCCTTGCGGTTGCGGATCTCCAGGTAGGGCAGGAAGAACTCGTCGATCAGGCGGTTGGTGGTGGCGGTGTCGCCGGCGGCGGTGGCGTGGTAGAAGTCCATCGCCAGCTGCGGCACGAAGTTGAACACGGCCGACGAGTACACCGGGGTGCCCAGTGCCTTGTAGGCGCCGGCGTACACTTCCGCGGTCGGCAGGCCGCCCAGGTAGCTGAAGCGGTCGCCCATCTTGCGCCAGATCGCGACCATCAGCTCGATGTCGCCGATGCCGTCCTTGAAGCCGATCAGGTTCGGGCAGCGGTCGGCCAGCTTGGCCAGCGAATCCGGGGTCAGGCGGCAGGCGGCGCGGTTGTAGACCACGACGCCGATCTTCACGGAGCGGCACACCGCTTCGACGTGGTCGATCAGGCCGTCCTGGCTGGCTTCGGTCAGGTAGTGCGGCAGCAGCAGCAGGCCCTGGGCGCCCTGGCGCTCGGCTTCCTGTGCGTGGGCGATGGCGGCGCGGGTCGGGCCGCCGCAGCCTGCCAGGATCGCAACGCCGGTGCCGGCGCAGGTGTCGACCGCGGTCTTGACGATCTGGCCGTATTCCTCGCCATGCAGCGAGAAGTATTCGCCGGTGCCGCCGGCGGCGAACAGCGCGGTCGCGCCGTAGGGAGCCAGCCACTCGAGGCGCTCGCGGTAGCCGGCCGGGTTGAATTCACCCTGGGCGTCGAAGTCGGTGATCGGGAAGGACAGCAGGCCGTGCGACAGGACTTTTTGTAGTTCGAGGGGTTGCATTACGGGGTCTCCAGGACAGGGATAGTTGGGTTGCTCGTTGACAGACGCAAAGTGCGGCAAGTAAAAACCGCGGCAAATTAAAACCGTCTTAAGTTGTATGTCATCGTACAACTGAAATGAGGACCTCGCAAGCGCTATGTGCCGATTTTTTTAATTGATCATCGATTCGATCCGGCGCTGCGCCTGCACCAGCCGCTCGCGGCTGTTCGACAGGTGGGTGCGCATGGCCGCGCGTGCGGCCTCGGGATCGCGGCGCTCGATGGCGCGGAAGATGTCGTCGTGCTCGCGGCTGACGCGCTCGTTGAAATTGGCGGGCTTGTCCTGCTCCAGCGCCACCGTGTTCAGGCGCGCCCGCGGGATGATCGCGTTGCCGAGCTGGGTGAGGATGTCGACGAAATAGCGGTTGCCGGTGGCCTGGGCGATGAGCAGGTGGAAGCGCTTGTCGGCCTCGGCCGCCGACCTGCCGACCGCCATCGCCTCGTGCATCTCGCCCAGCGCCGCACCCAGCTCCTGCACCTGGTCGTCGCTGCGGCGCGCGGCGGCCAGGCCGGCGGTCTCGGTCTCGACGCCGATGCGCAGCTCCAGGATCGACAGCACGTCGCGCAGGGTCAGGATGCTTTCGGCATCGATCGCCAGCCCGGCCTGCGGGCGCTCCAGCACGAAGGTGCCGATGCCGTGGCGCGTCTGCACCAGCCCGGATGCCTGCAGGTGCGAAATGGCTTCCCGCACCACCGTGCGGCTGACCCCATGCTGGGCCATCATCGACGATTCGGTCGGCAGTTTTTCGCCGGGCTTGAGCAGTCCCTGGCGGATGCTGCCGCTGATCTGCTCGACGACGCCCTGCGCCAGGTTGCGGGGTTTGCGCTGCGAAGGGATCATGGGGGTGCTTGGGCGTGAAAGGAGGACGACACGATTATATAGCAAGACAAGATGTCTGACGTCTTATGACAAGACAAGTATTCCGCCGTCCGATTGCAGATATCCGGACAGGCCACTTGATAAATTGGTCAGTCCAAAATAGAATCGGACGACATCCAGGAGCCCGCCCATGCCAGCTATCAACCACCCCTTCGTCTGCGCCCTTCCCCTGCTGTTCGCCCTCCAGGCCAATGCGGCGCCCGCCCTGCCCGACCGCGTGATCCTGGTCGGCGACTCGACCATGGCCAGTACCACCGGCTACGGCGACGCCCTGTGCGCGCGCCTGACGCCGGAAACCGCCTGCCACAACCTGGCGCGCGGCGGCCGCAGTTCGGGCAGCTTCCGCGCCGAGAAGCGCTGGGATGAAGTCATGGAATTGCTGCGCGACGGCGCCGGTTTTCGCAAGACCTATGTGCTGATCCAGTTCGGGCACAACGACCAGCCGGGCAAGCCAGGACGCTCCACCGATTATGTCTCGGAATTCCCGGCCAACATGACACGCTACGTGCTCGATGCGCGTTCGCTCGGCGGCGTGCCGGTGCTGGTCACGCCCCTGACCCGCCGCAGCTTCAAGAATGGCTACGTGCACAACGACCTCGCGCCCTGGGCCGGCACGGTGCGCGCGATCGCGCGCAGCACGAAAGCGCCGCTGGTCGACCTGAACGCACTGTCGCTGGCGGCGGTGCAAGCGCTGGGTCCCAAGGAGGCAGACAAGCTGGCGCGCGACGGGGCCAACTTCGATTACACCCACCTGGGCCCGTTGGGGGCCGAGCGCTTTTCAAGCATCGTGGCCAGCGAACTGGTGCGCCAGGTGCCGGCCCTGTCCGCGTCGATGCGGAGCGCGCGGTGAGCGCGCCGCTGGCGGCCATCGCGCTGGCACTGGCCGGCGCCGCCGCGACCTCTCCCGATACGCCGGTCGCCGCCCCTGCGGCCCATCCGTCCGCCACTCCGACAGCGGTGGCCCTGGCTGAACGCCAGCATGCCCCCTCCGACGGCTGGGCCGCGCAAGAAGGCGGCACCCGCGGCGGCGCCCTGGCTGCCCCGGACCACGTCTATACGGTACGCGACCGCACCCAGCTGCTGGCCGCCCTGCAAGCGCCGGCGCCGGCGCGCATCGTGCGCGTGGCAGCCAGCATCGACATGAGCGAAGGCCGCCCGTTCGACAGCAGCCAGGACCAGGCCCGGCGCGGCACGCTGCGCATTCCTTCGAACACCACCCTGATCGGCGTGGCGCCGGGCGCCGGTGTCGTCAACGGCAGCCTGGCGGTCGCGAAGGTCTCGCAGGTGGTCATCCGCAATCTCGCCTTGCGCAATCCCTGCGATGTCGCGCCGCGCTGGGATCCGCAAGACGGCGCCAGGGGCAACTGGAACGCGCTGTTCGACGCCATCACGGTGTCGGGCTCGCACCACGTGTGGATCGACCACAACAGCTTCACCGACGCGCCGCAGACCGACGACCTGCAGCCGGTCGAAAACGGCATGCGCAAGCAATGCCACGACGGTGCGCTCGACATCAACGCGGGCGCGGACTTCGTCAGCGTCACTTATAACCACTTCGCGCTGCACGAGAAGAACATGCTGATCGGGTCGAGCGACCGCGCGAGCGGGGACGGGGGACACCTGCGCGTGACGCTCAAGGGCAACCTGTTCGAGCACGTGGCCGCGCGCGCCCCACGGGTGCGCTACGGCCAGGTCCACCTGCTGAACAATTACTACGTGGGCGAGCGCGGGCACCCGGTCTACGGCCACCACTACAGCATCGGCGCGGCCCATGCCTCGCACATCGTCTCGGATGCGAATGCGTTCGACATCGCGGGCGCCACGCGCTGCAATCAGCTCGTGCGCGATCCGGGCGCAAGCCCGGGTGTGTTCGCGGACACCGGTTCGCTGCTGAACGGCGCGCCGCTCGAGGATTGTCCCTTTGGCGCCGGGCGCGAGAATGCGGGGCGGCGCGTCCCGTACGGCTTCACCGCCCTGCCGGCGGCCGAGGTGGCGCGCCACGTGCGCGAGCACGCCGGCCCGCGCACCCTGCCGCAGCGGGCGGACGGCTATGCCGAGGCGCGCATCGTGCCTGCCGCAGGCAGCCCCTTCCAGCTGCGTGCGCGCCAGGATGCGAACGGCGACTGGCAAGGCGCCAGCCTGCAACTGAGCGAGGACGGCAACGTGATGATGGTGGAGCTGCTGGAGTCGCGCGGCGGCCAGGTCAAGCGCATCAAGCAGGTGCGCCGCAATGCGCCGCTGCCGGGTGCGCCGGTGGTGCTGCGCTACGCGGCCGAACAGGGCCCGCAGGGCCAGCTGCTCACCGTGTCGGTGGACGGCGACCGCGCCACCTGGCTGGTGGCACCGCCGCTGCCCGCGGTGCAGCCGGTGGCCTGGGATGCCGGCGCCGGCACGCTGCTCGACCTGCGCGGGGGCCCTGCCGGCGCGCCCGAACGCGTCACCGTGCACGTCGGCACGGCCCGGCTGGCGCTGCAGGCCGGCGACGCGCCCGAGCTCCTGCGCGTTGGCGGCGCGACCCGCCTGGGCGCCAGCGCCGCCGATCCGCGCATCGTCGCGGTCGAGGCGGCAGATGGCGGCGTACGGATAAGGGCGCATGCGCCCGGCCGCACCGCCGTGACCGTGCACAGTCTCGACGATCCATGGGCGCAGGCGATCTTCATGGTCGAGGTGGGCGCGCCCTTCGCCGGGCCAGGCAAGGCCACCCTTCCCGCCTCCGTCACCGCCTTTCCGGCCCAGGGCGAGCGCGGCGTTCCGCCGGATGCGCCGCTGCGCCTGGTCTTCGCCGACCAACCGGTGTTGAGCGGCGAAGGCAGCGTGCGCGTCTACCGCAAGCGCGGCAAGGACCGGGACGCGGCGCTGGTCGCGGTGATCCGCCCCGGCGAGACGGTCACGGCGCTCGGCCCGCAGGGGCGCCGGCGCCTGGTGCGCCAGCATCCGATCCGGGTGATCGGCAAGGAACTGTACGTGCGGATGCCGCAGCCGCTGGAACGCGGCGCCGACTACGAAGCGGTGATCGATTCCCGTCTGGTCCGGGCCCAGGACTTCCGGGGCGCGCGCTGGTCCTTCCGCACCACGCCCTACCTGCCGGTCGGCGACAGCGTGAGCGTCGACGACGACGGGCGCGCCGACTTCCGCACCGTGCAGGGCGCGCTGGACCACGCCATGTCCCTGCCGCGCGACCAGGCGATCACCGTGAACGTGCGCGACGGCGTCTATCCCGAACTGCTGTACCTGCGCGACAAGGATAAGGTGATGCTGCGTGGCCAGAGTCGCGAAGCGACGATCGTCCGCGCCGCCAACAGCGAGACCCGCAACCCCGGTTCGGGCGCCGGCCAACCGGACGGTTCGGCCGGTGTGCTGGGCGGCCGCTCCCTGTTCCTGGCCCAGGATGTCGACATGCTGGAACTGCGCGACATCGCGCTGCACAACAGCACCCGCCGCAGCGACGGTCACTCGGCGCAGGCCGAGACCATCTTCTTCAGCAGCGACCAGGGGCGCCTGATCGCCCGTAACGCCCGTTTCATCAGCGAGCAGGACACGCTGCAGCTGCATGGCTACGCCTGGTTCTACCAGTCGCTCATCGAAGGCAATGTCGATTTCGTGTGGGGGAACAACCGCACCGCCCTGTTCGAAGAGAGCGAACTGCGCACCGTCGGCGACAGCGCCAACCCCGACAGCGGCGGCTACATCGTGCAGGCGCGCACCGTGGGACCCGACGAACCGGGCTTCGTGTTCCTGCGCTCGCGCCTGACGCGCGGGCCCGGCCCGCTGGGGAACCTGCCGCCCGATGGCGCCACCTACTTCGCGCGCTCGCCGGGCACCGCCAACACCTGGGACAAGGTCGCTTTCATCGAGTGCAGCGTCGGCCCGCACATCGCCCCGGACGCCTGGTACCGCAAGCCCTTGCCGAATCCCCTGCAGGGCGGCTGGAGCGAATACGGCAACAAGACCGAGGACCGGCAGCCGCGCAGCTACGGCGGTTACCAGCTCGACCGGGCGCAAGCCGCGCGCCTGTCCAGCCGCGCCGCGGTATTCGCGGGACGCGGCTGGAATCCCCGGCCCTGACCCGGCGCGCATCAACGGCGTCCGGCGCTTGACAGCGTCATTTACAGCGGTAATCATTGATTCAGATTACAACTGTAAATGATACTGTCATGCCGAGTACTTCAGGAATCAACATCAGCGAGGCCGAGTCGCACGTCATGGAAGTGCTGTGGCGCGCGCCCGGCCCGGTCGTGGCCGAGCAGGTCGTGGTGGCGCTGCATGAAACCCAGCACTGGCAGACCGCCACCGTCAAGACCCTCCTCAATCGCCTGCTCAAGAAAGGCGCCATCGCCGCGCAGAAGGATGGGCGACGCTTTCTCTACCATGCCGTACTGCCGCGCGACGCCTGGCTGGCGCGCGAAAGCGAAAGCCTGGTGCAGCGCCTGTTCGGTGGGCGCATCGCACCGCTGGTCGCGCACTTCGGCATGCAGGGCAAGCTGTCGCCATCGGACATCCTGGAGCTGCGCAAGCTGATCGACGAATTCGATGTCGGTACCGACGGCGGGCAATGAGCGGCAGAACCGAACAACGCGTCCAGCGGCGGCTTCGCCACACTGTTGGCATATAAGTGGTTGGTCCACTTGCAACATTATCCGCACCAAACTAAGATGCGCTGTTTGGCATCGGCCACCACTTTTCCACGACGGACCCATCGATGAAGAAAACCGCTGCGCTGAACGAAACCAGCGTTAACGAGCCACGGCTGTACCGGGTGGTATCAAGCAAGATCGAGGAGCTGATCCGCGCGGAGAACATCCGCCCGGGCGAGCGCTTGCCGGCAGAGCGCGAGCTGGCCACCAAGCTGGGCGTCAGCCGCACTTCGCTGCGCGAGGCCCTGATCGCCCTCGAACTGGGCGGCAAGGTCGAAGTGCGCGGCGGCTCGGGCGTCTACGTCAGCGAACAGGCCAAGCCGCAGGCCGAGGTGCCGAGCGCCGGCCCGGGGCCGTTCGAAGTGCTGGCGGCGCGCCGCCTGATCGAAGTCGAAGTCGCCGCGCTCGCCGCCAAGCACGCCAGCGATTCGGCCATCGACGCCATCTTGCGCGCCGTCGAAGAGATGGAGCAACACCACGAAGACCGCAGCGGCAACGAATCGGCCGACCGCAACTTCCACCTGGCGATCGCCCGCGCCACCGGCAACAGCGCGATGGTCGGCGTGATCGAATACCTGTGGAGCCAGCGCGGCTCGCTCTGGCACAAGCTGAAGGAGCATTTCCAGACCGAGGAACTGCGCCAACAGACCCTGATCGACCACCGCAACATCTTCGCCGCCATCGCGTCGCACGACGTGGCCGGCGCCCGTTCGGCGATGCGCGCCCACCTCGACCGCGTGACCCGCACCTTCTCGCGCGGCTGATTCCCCTGGGCCAGGGCCGGATTCTCCGGTCCGGCGGCCCGACTCCCCTCCCAGTACACCACGCGCACCGGCCCCGCGCCGAATCGCGCCGAATCGCGCCGAACCGCGCCAGGCCGCGCGGTCTCCCAGCAATATTAGTCCTTCGCCAATTGGTTCAACCGCATTTACGCCTGTACAGGCCAGAAAATAAGTGGCAAGTCCAGATTGCGAAAGCGGTCAGACCAAAGTAGAATCTCCAAGACCAATCCGCTGAATATCCTTCATGGCGCCGCTGAATGACTCGACTGGCCCCGAACGATAGGACGGAACATTGATACGGGCGATCCAGGAACAGACCGGACGCACTCGACGACCAAAGCAGGAGACATGCAGTGAAAAATCAACGAATTACCGGGCCACGCATGGCCGAGGCACGCCGTACCGAACCGCGCTTCCTTCTGTCGGCAGTCACTGCCGCAGTGCTCACCATGATGAACACCGCAGCGGCGCAGGAAGCGCCGATGCAGCGTGTCGAAGTCACCGGTTCCTCGATCAAGCGCCTCGCCACTGAAAATGCCCTCCCCCTCACCACGATCAAGGCCGAAGAGCTGACCAACCGCGGCCTGACCACGATGTCGGAAGTCGCCGTGGCCCTGACCGTCGCCTCGACCAACGAGCCGGTGGGCGGCGGCGGCAGCGGCACCATGATCAACATGCGCGGCCTGAATACCAACCGTACCCTGGTCCTGCTCAACGGCCGCCGCCTGGCCAATGAAGCCCTGGGCGACAGCTCGGTCAACGTCGACGTCATCCCGATGGCCGCCATCGAGCGCGTCGAAGTGCTGCGCGACGGCGCCTCGGCCCTGTACGGCACCGATGCGATCGCCGGCGTGGTCAACTTCATCACCAAGAAATCGATCACCGGCGTGAAGCTCAGCGCCAGCACCGTGCAGCCGGAAGCCTCGGGCGGCGGCGCCCAGCGCCGCGCCGGCTTCGTGGCCGGCAAGGGCGACCTGGCCACCGACGGCTGGAACGTCTACACCGCCTTCGATATCCAGCGCCGCGATTCGCTGCTGCAGCGCGATCGCCCCGACATCACCGACCCGGCCAAGATCGCCCAGCTCGGCGGCACCCCGTTCTCCCCGAACACCTCGGGCGGCGCGGCCTCGCCGGCGAACTTCACCATCTACCGCAACGGCAAGTCGGCCGGCATCACCGGCAATCCGTATTTCGCGGCCGGCTGCGTGACCCCGTACGCGATCCAGACCACGATCCCGTCGACCCGCACCAGCGCCAATGGCGGCAAGACCTGCATCACCGACCCGACCTACTATCCCGAGCTGCTGCCGGAAGCCCAGCAGGCCACCCTGCATACCCGCGCCACCATCGCGCACGGCGAAGGCAAGCTGCTGAGCGTCGAACTGAACCTGTCCAAGTCCTACATCGACGCCTCGGACGCGCCGCAACCCTTCGGCGCCAACGTGAACTACGACCGCTTGACCGCCTCGCGCGTGCCCTTGATGATCACCAGGGCCAGCAAATGGTATCCGGGCGGCAGCGGCGGCGTGCCGGCCGTGGCCGGCCTGAACGGCGAAGACCTGGCCCTGACCTGGAGCCTGGACGAACTCGGCCCGGTCACCAGCCACGACGAGCAGCAGAACCACCGCCTGGTGGTCCAGGACGAAGGCCAGCTCAATGCATTCGGCAGCTGGGATTACCGGGTCGGCGCGTCCTACGCCTACAGCAAGCGCGACGTCGGCTTCCGCGACAACTTCGTGCGCACGCCGGGCCTGTACGCCGGCGTCGCCAACGGCACCCTGAACCCGTTCGGCCCGCAGGACGCGACCGGCCTGGCCTACCTCGAGAGCATCTCGGCCGACGGCATGGATTACCGGAATGCCGACGTGCGCTACTACGGCGCCGACCTGAACCTGTCGCGCACCCTGATGGACCTCGGCGGCGGCGCCCTGGGCCTGGCGGTGGGCGCGGACTGGCACCGCGAGACCTTCGAAGAGAACGCGAACATGCTGGGCGACGAAGTCGTCTACAAGGTATCGGGCAGCCCGGGCCGCAACCCGAGCGGCGCGCGCAGCGTGGCCGGCATGTATGCCGAACTCGATGCGCCGGTCACCAAGGCACTGAACCTGAACTTCGCGGTACGCGCCGACCATTTCAGCGACTTCGGCAACACCGTCAACCCGAAGGCCAGCGTCCGCTACCAGCCGATGAAGCAGCTGATGCTGCGCGGTACGGTGAGCAAGGGCTTCCGCGCGCCGACGCTGCCGGAACTGTACGGCGCGGAGCGTACGCTGACGCCGTCGTCGTCGAACTGGGATGATCCGCTGCTGTGCCCGAGCGCGACGCCCGGCGTGACCGGCACCGGCACCCCGAGCACCGACCCGCGCTACGCCGGCCTGAACCTCGATCCGACCACCGTCTGCAACACGCGTCTGACCACCCTGACCGGCGCCAACCCGGACCTGCAACCGGAGAAATCGAAGACCTATACCGTCGGTCTCGTGCTCGAGCCGTTCAAGAACTTCGTCGCCACCGTCGACTTCTGGAAGATCGACATGACGGGGACGATTGCCCAGGTATCGGAAGACACGATCTTCAACAACATCGCGAAGTACCAGGACCTGTTCGTACGTAATCCGGACGGCACGCTGCAGTACATCACGAAAACGCGCCTGAACATGGGCGGCCTGCGTACCCAGGGCGTGGACATCGGCCTGAACTACATGGTCCCGACCGCGCACTGGGGCCGCTTCGGCTTCTCGATGGACGGCAGCTACACCGACAAGTACGAAGGCCAGGACGAGGAAGGCGGTGAATGGTTCGACAGCGTCGGCAAGAACGGCGCCCTGTCTACCGGCGCCACCTCTTCGAACACCTACGTGTTCAAGTGGAAGCACCAGGCCCGCGCAAACTGGAGCTACGGCCCGTTCTTCGTCCAGCTGACGCAGCAGTATGCGTCGAGCTACGAAGACACCAACGCCCTGACGACCCAGAAACCGGGCCAGCCCTTCTTCAACCGCATCGCGCCCTACCGCGTCTACAACCTGTCGAGCAGCTGGAAGGTCAACAAGCAGCTGAAGGTCGGCGCCGGCGTGAACAACCTGTTCGACGTGGATCCGCCGCTGTCGAACCAGCGCCTGAGCTCGCGCGTCGTGTTCGCACGTAACGTCGCCAAGCCGATCGGCCGCACCTTCACGGTGCGTGCGGACTACGCGTTCTAAACCGCGTCCCCGCCCTGCGCAGGGCGGATGGAAACATCCGTCCTGCGTCTTCACTTCCTACTCCACGCGGTGCGCCGGCGTACCGCCCACGCAAGCGAGCCTATGAAGCAGTTCCCCTTCGCCCCCATTCCCTTGCTCGCGCTGTCGGCCTGCGCGGCCGTGGCTCCCGCTCCCGCGGATGTCTCGATTCGCCAGGCAGCCCCGCCCGACGGCTGGGCCGCGCTCGAAGGCGGCACCCGAGGCGGCGCGGATGCGCCGGCCGCCAATGTCCTCACCGTCAGCAACGCCGCGCAACTACGCAACGCGCTCGGCAAGACCGTGCAGGGCCCGCGCATCGTGCAGGTGAACGGGGTGATCGACATGAGCGAAGGCCATCCCTATGCCAGCAACGCCGACCAGGCCAGGCGCGGCAAGGTCGCCCTGCCGGCCCGGACCACCCTGGTCGGCCTCGGCGCCGGGTCGGGCTTCGTCAACGCGCACCTGGTGGTGGCGAAGGTGTCGCAGGTCGTCATCCGCAACCTGAACCTGCGCAACCCCTGCGATGTCGAACCGCGCTGGGACCCGGAGGACGGCCGGGACGGCAACTGGAACGCGGACTTCGACGCCATCTCGATCGTCGGCGCGCACCACGTCTGGGTCGACCACAACAGCTTCACCGATGCGCCGCTGACCGACGATACCCTGCCGCGCGCGAACGGCAAGCACAAGCAGTGCCATGACGGCGCGCTCGACATCCGCGACGCCAGCGACCTGGTGACCGTGTCGTACAACCACTTCGCCCTGCACGAGAAAAACATGCTGATCGGCGCGAGCGACAAGGCCCCGGGGGACGCCGGCCGCCTGCGCGTCACCATCAGCAACAACCTGTTCGAGTACATCGCCAGCCGTTCGCCGCGCGTGCGTTTCGGCCAGGTCCACCTTTTCAACAACTACCACGTCGGCGACCGCCGCCATCCGGTCTATCGCCACGGGTATAGTGTCGGCGTGGCCAAGCAGGCGCGCATCGTCTCGCACGCGAACGCCTTCGAGATCGCCGGCGCGCGCAGCTGCGCCGATGCCATCCGCAGCTTTGCCGGTACGGACGCCGGTACGTTCGCCGACACCGGCTCGCTGCTGAACGGGGCGCCGCTCGCACCTTGCGGTACGCAGGACGATGCAAGGCACGCGGCGTGGGCCGTGCCCTACCCCTTCGCACCGCTCCCGGCCCACGCCGTGCCTGCCCACGTACGCGCCCATGCCGGCGCCGGCAGGTAGCCCTGCCGCTGCACCACCGATTGCCCGACCATCAAGGAAAACGACATGAAAACGAGACAGATCAATTCGCAACGCCGCTCGCTGCTGTGCGCCGCCTCGGCATCGGTGGCCGGCCTGACGGTCGCCGGCCCGGCACTCGCCGCCACGGGCGGGAACGATCCGTGGGCGCGCGCCCAGGGCATCATCGACCAGTTCAGGAAACCCCTGGTCTTCCCGAAGCGCGATTTCCCGATCACCGCCTACGGCGCCGAAGCCTGCGAAGCGATCATGGTGACCGGCTATGTCGCCCACCACGAAGAGGGCAAGCTCAGCACGCCGGCGCCGGGCGCCAAGGACTGCTACGCGGCGATCGCGGCCGCCATCGCCGCCTGCAACGCCGCCGGCGGCGGGCGGGTCGTGATCCCGGCCGGTAACTGGCTGGTGAAGGGACCGATCGTCCTGAAGTCGAACGTCAACGTGCACCTGGCCAAGGGCGCCCACGTCTATTTCAGCAACGATCCGGACGACTTCGCCAAGTACGGCGACTACGACTGCGGCCCGAACGGCAAGCTGGTGATCTCGCGCTGGCAGAGCAACGACGTCCTGAACTACTCGCCGCTGGTCTATGCCTTCGGCCAGACCAATATCGCCCTGACCGGCGAAGACTGGACCAGCATCCTGGACGGCCAGGGCGGCGTGCCGCAGGCCAATGGGGACACCTGGTGGGACTGGAAGGGCAAGCGCAAGGCCGGCCCGCGCCAGCACGAGGCCCAGACCGCGGTCAACCCGGCCAACCCGACCTCGATCAGGCAGGTCGCACCGCATCTCGGCCCGGCGCAGGTCGCGCTCATGGAAGGCAAGGACGACAAATGGCGCACCGACGAAGCCTACCTGCCGACCCTGTCGGAAGCGGGCGTGCCGGTCGCCCGGCGCATCTTCGGGCGCGGCCACTACCTGCGCCCGTGCATGGTCGAATTCATCGGCTGCACCAACGTGCTGCTGCAGGGTTACCAGCTGAACCAGTCGCCGTTCTGGCAGCACCACCCGGTCAATTGCAGCAAGCTGGAGATCCGCGGCGTCCACATGGACAGCATGGGCCCGAACAGCGATGGCTTCGACCCGGAGGCCTGCGACACCGTGCTGGTGCAGGACTGCACCTTCAACAGCGGCGACGACTGCATCGCGATCAAGGCCGGCAAGAACCGCGACACCCAGTTCGGCCCGACCCAGAACGTGGTGATCCAGAAGTGCGTCATGAACAGCGGCCACGGCGGCGTGACCCTGGGCAGCGAAATGTCGGGCGGGATCCAGCACGTGTACGCGCAGGACATCGAGTTCCGCAACGAGCACTGGGCCACCGACCCGCTCAACACCGCGATCCGCATGAAGACCAACATGAACCGCGGCGGCTTCCTGCGCCACTTCTATGTGCGCAACGTGAGCATGCCGAACGGCGTGAACCTCAAGCCCCAGGTCTACAACCCGCTGCCCGGCTCACCGATCCCGCCGAAGAGCGTGGGGTCCTCGGCCGGCGCCGTGGTGACCATCGACTGCGACTACGCCCCCACCGCCGACAATGTGCGCACCCGCCCGCCGATCGTGGAAAACATCCATATTTCCGGGGTCAGGGTCGGCAATGTCGCCACGCCGGACGGCCCGCGGTCTTGTTACCAGGCCTTGCTGCTGCTGGGTCCGGTCGCCTTCGACTACAACGGCGCGCAGCCGGCAGAGATCCTGCCGATCCGCGACGTGACCATCACCGACTGCGACTTCGGCACCCCGGTGAACGCAGCCCAGCCATGGTTCGTCTACAACGTCCGCAACGTCAAGCTGCGCAATGTAAAAATCGCCGGCAAGGTCTACAACACGACGCTGCAGGCGTGAACCGCCCGCACGGCGTATGAAGGCCAGGTCTGGCGTACATCGAAGCCCATGCGTTCCTGTACGTGCGCCCGCCATGCATCACCGGTGGTAGCCTGAGGCCAGCGTCGCGCGGTCTGCCGCGCCGTCCGCAACCCGGACGCAAGCTGGACTCGTTACAGGAGGAAACCATCATGGTCTTGCCCCGCTCATGGCACGCCGCCTGCGTACTATGCATATCGACCCTGGCGATCGCTCCCGCGTGGGGCCAGTCGCACGAGGTGACATCCGGCGCGTACACGCTGCGCGCCAGCACGGTCGCGTCGAACATGCTGGCGCCCGGCACCGCGCGCGAACACGGCATCGAACGCGCGCCCACGCGCGGCGTCCTGAACGTCACGCTCATGAAAGACCGGCAGACCGTCGCTGCCGAGGTCGAGGTTTCCGCGCGCAGCCTGACCGGGAAAAGCAGGCCGGTCACGCTCGCTCCCACCACCGTCAACGGTTACGTTTCCTATACCGGCGCGTATGACTTCGTGCATGGAGAAGTGCTCGACTTCACGATCCAGGCGACCCCACAGGGCGCCGGCGAGCCCTTGATCCTGACGTTCCGCGAGCGCATGTGGGGACGTGGCGACCTGCCTGACGAGCGCCAGGTGCAATGAAGCTTCGGCACCGATTCGCTGCCCCGCGTCACCCCATGGCGCGCGACTCGGCGCGGCGCCAGCGCAGCAGTCCGCCTGCGTAGACCAGGTAATACGCCGCCACCACGCCCATGATGCCCATCGAGAGCGGACTGGCGCCGAACGATGGCGCCTGCTGCGCCCCCAGGGTGAGCATGTCGACGACGCGGTACAGGACGCGCGCGATGAACACCATCGCCACCACCAGTCCGATCGGGGCATACGGCGTATAGAAGTAGTCGCCGCCGCGACGTTCGAAGCCGGTGCGGCGCAAGGCGGCGACGGCGAGCATGCCGCCCGCCGCGACGCCACCGCATAGACTTGCCAACACGACAGGTTTCGCCAGCAGCATGAATCCCATCGCCAGCAAGGCGACGGGCAGGAAAGTCACGCCGAACCAGTGGCGCCACAAACGCGACTGCTGCCGCAATGTCAGGCGCTGCACCCGCTTGTAGACGCGCCACATGATCAGCGGAGACACTGCGAGCAAGATGATGTTCGACTGCGTCATGGCGGCCTTTCCTGTGCTCGTGGGGAGTTGTATGCTAAAAGACGTTGATGATGGTCAACTGGACATGCATGACTATGCCCGTTTCCATTCCCCCTTGCAATCACACGACCGACAAACCGCCCGACACCCATGCTTGAGCTGCTCAATGCGCTACCGCGCGACCTGATCCTTCCGCCGGCCAACCTGTTCCTCGTGATCGTCATCGGCCTGGCGATCTGGCGCCGCTGGCCACGGATGGGGCGCGTGCTGGCCGGCGCCGGGCTGGCGGCGCTCGCCCTGCTGTCCACCACCGCGGTCGCGGACTGGTTCGTCACGCCGCTGGAGCGCATGACCGCGCCGCTCCAGGCGCCCGAACGCAGCGGCGCGCAGGCGATCGTGGTGCTGGCCGCCGGGCAGCTGCGCAATGCGCCGGAATACGGCGGACGCGACATCCCCGACTATGTCGCGCTGGCGCGCCTGCGCTATGCGGCGCACCTGCAGCGGCGCACCGGACTGCCGATCCTGGTCAGCGGCGGCAGCGCCGGCGAGCGCGGCGGCAGCGAGCCTGGCTATACCTTCGGCGACGCGATGGCGACGGCACTGCGCGAAGACTTCGGCGTGCCGGTGCGGTGGATCGAGGGACGTTCGCGCGACACCGCGCAAAACGCGGCCTTCAGCGCCGCCATGCTGCGGGCGGACGGCGTGCGCCGCGTCCTGCTGGTGACCACGGCGATGCACATGGCGCGCGCGCGCGCCGCCTTCGAGCGCGCCGGACTCGAGGTCGTCGAGGCGCCCACCATGTTCTTCGGCGGACAGGCCCGCAGCCTGCACGCCTGGGTGCCCAGCGCCGAGGGCATGCGCCGCTCCTGGTACGCCCTGTATGAACTGATCGGGCTCGCGTGGTACCGGGTGCGCGAGGGCGGCAAGGAGCGGGCGGCGCTCAAGGCGCCAGGCGCGTGACGCCGGCGGCGATCCAGACCACCGCGATCAGCACCGCAATGATGCTCGGAAAGAGCAGCGGCACCGCCAGTTCCGGCCGCATCTCGACGATCCAGGCGCATGCGAGGAACACGATCACGGGAAGCAGCAGCCTGGCCGCGGCATAGCGATTGATCCGGACCGCCTGCTCGGCAGAGTCGTAGTGGACGATATTCAGGATCTTCAGCCGCGGCGCGAGGTAGAGCACCGCGGCGACGCACGACAGGAACAGCGCGATGAACAGAAAGAGTCCGGTCACGATCATCCCCCCGGTTCCGGCCGGACCGGCCTGTGCAGGGTACCCTCGCCACGCGTTACGTGCAGCATGCGGCTCGGCGCGCGCACCTTGGCGGTATGCCATACGCCGCGCGGCACCACGACGGCGCCCGAAGCTTCCAACACGATTTTCTCCACTTCTGCGCCCCGATCGAGCTGCAGCTCGACGGCGCCGGACAGCAGATACACGAATTCGTCGCCTTGCGGATGCATCTCCCAGTTCGGCCAGTCTTGCGTGAAAGCGAACTCAGAAATCAGCCAGCCTTGCGCGTAGCGCGCGAGTTCGGATGGCGGCATTTGCCAGAAGGATGCGCCTGGCAGGTCCCGGGCGCCGCCATCGTCGGCAAGGTACACATAGGTATGCTGCGGGTCGAGGACCATGGCGGCTCCGGTGCTAGGGTGCGGAATACCCCCAAGTCTATCACCGACCGAATTCCTTCAGGGCGTGACGCGCAGGTAGTCGATGTCGGCAAAGGCGCCCTCTGCGCCGGTGGCGAACAGGCCGACCTGGGCGCCGACCCAGCGGCCCATGCTGGCCTCGAAGGGCTGGCCGAGCTGGGTATAGCGCAGCCCATCGGCGCTGTACCAGAACGACGCAAAGGCGCCGGCAGTGACCTGCATGCGCAGGTGCGCCGCAAAGCCCGGCAACACCTCGCCCAGCGCTTCGACGCACTTGCCGTCCTGGCCGCAGCTGACCCTCAGCACGCGCGGCTGGCCCTCGACGCGGCGCAGGCCGAACCAGTGACTTGCCAGGCCCAGCGTGCCGAGTCCTACCTGGTCGCCGTCACGCCGTGCGTTCAGCGCCACTTTGGCGGTGACGCCGAAGGCCGGCGCCGGGAACTTCTGGGTCAGCACCGACGCCAGACTGCGCACCGGCGCCTCCGGCTGGGCGAACAGGCGCAGCACGCCAGGGCGCGCATCGAGCGCGTACCAGCGCCGGTCTGGATTCGCCGCCCATTGCCACTGCGGGCCCAGCACCTTGCCGTCGAATTCGTCGCCCGTCGCGGGAACCCGCTGCGCGACGCTGCCCGCCACCGGCTTGGCGTGTTCCAGCACCGGTTGGCCGGTCCCGGGCGTGTTTGAAGGCTCGCCGATCAGCGGCCAGCCATCTTCCCAGCGCATCGGCTGCAGGTGGACCACGCGTCCGTAGGCGCGCTTGTCCTGGAAATGGAAGAACCAGTCCGTGCCCTGCGGCGTCGTCACCCAGGCGCCCTGGTGCGGCCCGTTGACCGGGGTGGCGCCCTGGTGCATCACGATGCGCGATTCGTAGGGTCCGTCGATACTGCGCGAGCGAAATACCGACTGCCAGCCCTCCTCGACGCCGCCCGCCGGCGCGAACACGTAATACCAGCCGTTCGCCTTGTACAGCTTGGGCCCTTCCAGCGTGCGGTAGCCGGGCAGCTTGTCGCCGTCGATCACGACCGTGCCTTCGCTGTCCAGCAGGCGGCGCCCGCTGGGGTCCATCCTGCGCAGCGTGAGCACGTTGTTGAAGCCGGCCCGGCTCCTGGCCCAGGCGTGAATCAGATACGCCTTGCCGTCATCGTCCCACAGCGGGGCCGGATCGATGATGCCCTTGCCCGCCAGGAGCAGGTGCGGCGCGCTCCACGGGCCGTCGAAGCTGGCGGCCGTGGTGACGTACACGCCCTGGTCCGGGTCCGGGTAGAAGATCCAGAATGTGTCGTCGTGGTAGCGCAGGGATGGCGCCCAGACGCCCTTGCCATGCTGCGGCGCGACGAACTGCGCGCCCGGCGTCAGCTGCGGCAAGGCGTGGCCCCTCAGCTCCCAGTTGACCATGTCCTGCGAGGACAGCAGCGGCAGGCCCGGCGCGTTCGCGAAGCTGGAGGCCACCATGTAGTAGGTGTCGCCGACACGGATCGCATCGGGATCGGAATAGTCGGCGTGCAGGATCGGGTTGCGATAGCGGCCGTCGCCCAGGTCGGGCGACCATGGTGCGCGCGCCTCTGTCGTGCCAGCCCCGGGCCCGAGCGTGCGCGCCAGGAAGGCGGCCATTGCATCGACGGTCGGCGACACCCACGGGTCGAACAGCCAGAACGCATGCGGGGTACCGGACAGCGCCACGGTATCGGTGTGGATGCCGTGCGACGCCAGCCTGGCCGCCATCGCTTCGCGGCCCACCGAGAAGCGCGGCACGCCGCTGACGATGAACAGCACCGGCGGGCTCCCCTTGCCGGCATGGGTAAGCGGCGAAGCGTCGCGCCACAGCGCTTCCTTCTCGGCGTAGCGGCCGCCGAACCAGGCGCCGGCGGCGGAGGGATTCTTGGCCGGGTCGTCCTCGTACCTGCGCGCCTGCTCCGAGGTGAAGTCGGACAGGCCGTCGATGCTCACCACGGCGCGGATCGCCTGCGGCGCGAGCATGCCGACCAGCGAGGCGATCT